>JBBRYL010000125.1:0-6542 GCA_038237685.1 Solirubrobacterales bacterium
ACGGCTTCGGCTTCCTCCAGCCCGAGCTCGAGAATTCCCTGCGAGCGATGCTCGGCCGCGGCTCCGAGAGCCGCTGACCGGCGCCCCGCAACTTCTCAAGCTGCAGCTCCTCAGGCGGACTCGAACCGTTTGGCCCCTCCTGGGTAGAGAGGGGGGTCAGCCGGTTGACGACGCTGCTGTGCACCCCCGTGCACCCTCAGAACCATCGCCGTTGTCTGGCCGAACAGCGAGATACCCCCGATTTCCAGGGGTAGTTAGAAGCCCTCTTCCGGACTCGAACCGGAGACCCCTCTCTCTGTGAAGGGGGCCGGGGTTGTCAAGCGCGATCGGTCAGGGCGGTTCCCAGGGGTCGCGGTTTTGAGCAGCGCTGATGGCTCTACCCTCCGCTTCCATGGAGCTTCCCCCTGCGGAGCGCTTTCGGCGCTTGTCCCGTGAGGACTGAGATGAGACGGCGCCCGCGGGGGCGGCTCTGGGAGGCCCGACGTCCAGGAGGGTGTCGTCCCGCGAGGACTGGTGCATCAGCACGACGCCGTGCCTCGGCTGGTCTGTCTTGTAAATCAAAATAGAGGGAGGCTCCGTGCTCGCAGTCGGGATCGACTGGTCGGAGGAGTTTCACCTGGTCGCGCTCGGGCGGCCGGGCGAGGGTGTGTTCGATGTTCGCCGCGTCGAGCACTCCCCGCAGGCGGTCGACGCGCTCGTCGAGCGGATCGCTGCGCTCGAGCCGGACGCGGCCGAGGTCAGGGTCGTGCTCGAGACCCGGCACGGCCTGCTGGTCGAGCGTCTGCTCGACGCCGGCTACGTCGTCGTGCCGGTCAACCCCGACCTGGTCGCGCGTCGGCGCGGGCCGGCCAAGAAGAAGGACGATGCCGAGGACGCCCGGATCGCTTGCCTGCTCGCCCTGGATCGCTTCGAGCGGCTGCGGCCGCTGATCCCGCACGGCGAGATCGCCGGCGAGCTGCGGGCGATCGCCCGCGACGACGAGCGGGCGGCCAGGGACGAGCGGCGGCTCTTGAACCGGCTGCGCCAGGACCTGCTCGCCACCTTCCCGGCCGCGCTCCAGATCGCCGGCGCCGATCCCGGCGCGCCGAGCTTCCTGCGCCTGCTCGAGCGCTGGCCGACAGCGGAGGCGCTCGCGCAGGCGCCGCGAGCCGAGCTCGTCGCCTTCGCCCGCGCCTGCCACCACGGCCGACCGGGGCGCTTCGCCGACAAGATCGAGGCAGCGCTCGCCAGCGACCAGTTCCAGCCGCGCACCTACCTTGTCCGCGCCAAGGCCGACACGATCCGGCTCAGCGCGCAGCAGCTGCTCGCGGTCGGCGCCCAGCGGCGTGCCTGGGAGCGGCGGATGGGCGAGCTGCTGCTCGGCGCCCCCCGCCGCGGCCGAGCCAGAAAGCCGCTGGAGGGCGAGCGGGGGCAGAGCTTCCCTGGCGGCGAGGTCTACCTGAGCTTTCCCGGCCTCGGTGACCGCCTCGCCGCCAGGGTCGCCGGCGAGATCGGCGACCACCCCGAGCAATTCGAGTCGCCGAACGCGCTCCAATCCTACGCCGGCAAGGCGCCCGTCACCCGCCGCTCCGGCAAGAGCGAGTTCCTGATCAGCTGCCGGCTCGCCTACAACCGCCACCTCGGCGACGCCGTCCAGCAATGGGCCTTCTGCAGCCTCCGCAGCTCGCCCTGGGCGCGTGAGTTCTACGACGCCAAACGGGCGAAGGGAAACAGCCACCACGCCGCCCTGCGCACGCTCGGCAACCGCTGGCTCGAAGTGCTCTGGCACTGCCTCCGCAAAGGCGTCCACTACGACGAAACCGTCCACGCAGCCAACCGAAACCGCGCCCTCCAGCCGCTCGCCAAGGCCGCCTGAACGGTTGTTGGTTGACAGAGGGTGTCTCATCTCTCTATCGCCTCCTCGTTGGGGGGAAAAGGTGGTGGGGTGCTCGCTCCGGTCGCACACTTCCTTGTGGGCCGTCAGGCGGCCAGGGGGTCGGTGGTGCTGGCCGGGGCGAAGGGTTGGTTGCGGGTGAGCATCTGCCAGATCGCGTGCGTGAGTTTGCGGGCGAGCTCGACGCGCGCGACTTTGCTGCCGCGCTGTTTCCCCAGCCGCCGCTTCGTTTGTTCGTAGCGCTCGCGGTAGAAGGGGTGGCGGCAGGCGTGGGTGGTGGCCTCGATCAGCGCCCAGCGTAGGTAGCGGGGGCCTTGCTTGGAGAGCGAGCCGCGCCGGTCGCTGCCGCCTGACTGGTAGACGCGCGGGCAGAGGCCTGTGTAGCCGGTGAGCTTGGTCGGGGTCGGGAAGCGCTCGATCGCGCCGATCTCAGCCGCGATCGTGGAGGCGAGCACCCAGCCGACCCCGGGGCAGGTGAGCAGCAGCGGCAGGTACCGGTGGTCGGCGCCCAGCCGCTGTAGGTCGCGTTCGCAGCCGTCGATCTCCCGGTCGAGCTGGTCGATCAGCTGCAGGCTCGCCTCCAGCGTCCCACGCCAGGCCTCCGGCAGCCGCAACCGCTCGAGCAGCCGCCCGCCTTGAACGCCGAACAGGTCGGAGAGCGGGCAGGGGATCCCGTGCGCGAGCAGGGTCGCGTGCACCCGGTTCTTCAAGCTCGTGCGGTGGCGGACGAGATGCAAGCGAAAGCGGGCCCGCTCACGCTCGGCCCGCACCGAAGGGCCGGGAAGCCAGACCGCCGGCACCAGCCCCCGCCAGCTCAGCTCCGCCAGCACCCCTCGCGTCGATCCGGTCGGTCTTGCAGGCCAGCGGCGCCACCCCCTTCACCTTGACCGCGTCCGCGATCTCCACCTCCCAGCCGGCCAGCTCCAGCTGGTCGTGGACGCGAAGCGGGCACCGTTCATCGACTCGATCGCGGCTCGCACCTGTGTGCCGGCGAACCTGCGCGCGAGCGCGGCCAGCCGTCCGCGTCCGGCGCCGCCGCGTCGACCGCAAGCGCCTGACCGGACTCGTCCAGGGCGTGGAAGTCGAGGCGCTTGCGGCTGAGATCCAAACCGCTGTGCAACATTTCGACGGGCCTCCTCTCCGGTAGCTCTTAGATGGCAACCCGAAGGCTGCCACCCGAGGAGGCCCCCTTCATCGCCCTCCTTACCATTGAGGTCGGGAGGGGGTCTTCCTATGCCGATTTCCGCGTAACCATGACGGTTTGCGTCGGTCGCGGGTAGGCCCGGATCGCCGCGTGTTGCGTTCTCGTGCACCCTCGGTGCACCCCCGGTAGCGTGCTCAATCTTCGCTTGCTCGAGCGTCCCGTGTGGGCGTCCGTCACGGTGGCGTGTTCTTGGGGGCGGTCAAGGGATCAGCTCGAACGCGGCGGTATGGCTCGGGCGCGCGACGCCGAAGTGGCGACGGTCGAGAGTGGCGATCCGGGTGACCCCGAGCCGCTCGGCGATGACGATCAGGCTGGCATCTGTGCCGCCGAGGCGAAGATCGGAGTAGCGGTCGATGAGCTCAGCGATACGCCGAGCGTCGGCGGGTGTGACCATCTCCACCTGGAGCTCGCCTGCAGCCACCGCACGGAAGAACCGGGCTTCCGCCGCCGCGCCCAGTTGACGTCCGATCAGGTACGCGGTTTCCGCTATGACGAGTGCCGTCGTCACAAGCGGACCCGACGCGCCGATCGCCTGGACGCACGGGTTGTGGTCCGGGTCGGCGCTGTCGGCAGCAGCCACCAGGACGCTGGTGTCGACGACGAGTGCGCTCAGCCTCGGCCGAAACCCTCGGCGAGAATCTCGTCCGCGTCACGTGCAAACCGGCCGGAACTGGACGAGCCGAGCCCGATGAACGAGAGGGCGCGCTTCGCGGGAGGCGGCTCTGCCGGCAGCGCGGCTGCCAGCTCCGCGATCACGGAATCGATGCTGACCCCACGCCGCAGGGCCTCGGCTTGCAAACGCGCCAGCACGTCCTCCGGAAGATCAACCGTGACGGTCATGAACTCAGTATAGGAATCGGAGGTTGGGGCTGAGAATCGGAGAGTTGGGACTGGCGCCCTTTCGGCGGACCGACCCTCCCGGCGCCTGTTTGCGCTCCCTCGAATCCGAGAGCTCTGTACGTTGCGAGCCGCCGCATGTGCATAGCGCGGAGGACGGGGACGCGGGTGTCGGCGTAGTGGTAGACACGGACGCTGGTCTTTCCGTCGCGAGCGCGCATCAGGTGCCCGGTGTACTGGACGAGACGGTCCTTGAATGAGACGGGGAAAGCGAGGAAGAGCGCATCGAGTTGCGGGCAGCTACGAGACCACGAGCTCGGACAATCGCGCGCGCGCACACTCGAGATCGGGCAACGCGCCGAGCCGTTCGAACATGGAGCTTGCTGCGTTGAGCTCCATGGCGCAGGATTCGAGATCGCCTTGCTTCAGGTGTGCGTCCGCGAGCGCCACCCGCGATCGCGCGGACTCGTACGGCGCTTCGACCGTCTGCCAGAGCCGGTACGCCGACTGGAGCCGGGCGGCCTGTCGGGTACTTACAGTAAATCCATCTGTCACGCTGCTCGGGCGTATTCGTGGATCAGTCCGCCGAGTCGGTCGCGCCGGTGGAGCTGGTCTGGCGGGTCCGAGCTCACGAGCCCCAGCCGATGCTCTGGGGCGGGAGGTCTCAAGTCGAGCGCACGATGCGGCCTATGGGCGTTGTAGTGGTCGATGTAGACGCGCAGGACGCGCTCAAGCTGGTTGCGACCGACGATCAGGAGCCATTCGAGGCAGTCCCGCCGAACGGTGCCGACCCACCGTTCGGCGAACCCGTTTGCCTGCGGCGCTCGAAACGGAGTGCGGATGATCTCGACGCCTTCGCTCTCGAAGACGTCGTCGAAGGCACGGCTGAACTTGCTGTCGCGGTCGTGGATCAGGAAGCGAATCTGTATTGGGTAGTACGCGAGTGACCAGGCGAGCTGGCGGGCCCGCTGGTACCCAGCGCCCCTCCGGGTTGGCGGGTGCAGCCCGCGAGGTGCACGCGCCGGGTGCCGATCTCGGTGAAGAAGACCACATAGAGGCGACCGAGCCAGAGCGTCTCAACTGTGAAGAGATCGCAGGCGATGATCGACTTGGCGTGGGCGCGCAGGAACTTCCGCCAGCTGAGCCCCGCCCTGGCGCCAGCGGGCGGCACGCCGGCCTGTCGGAGGATCTTCGCGACGCTCGTCGCCGAGGTGCGCACGCCCACACCGGCGAGTTCACCAACGATTCTTTGGTAGCCCCAGCGCGGGTTCTCACGCGCAAGCCGCAGCACCAGTGAAACGACATCATCTGGGATCGTTGGCCTGCCCGGCTGCCGTCCAGCGTATGTCCACCGTCTCCGTACAAGCTGCGATGCCAGCCGAGCAGCGTGTCCGGGCGAACGAAGAACGACGGCCGGCTCCGGCTCCTCGCGCTCAGCATCCGGCTTGCCGCAGCAAGGAAAACCCGGTCGGTCTCCTCCAGGCGCGGCCGGGCGACCTGGCGGTGAAGGACGGCCAGCTCGTGGCGGAGCACCACTATCTCGAGCTCCTTGAACTCACGCGAGCGCAGACGCAGCGCCGCCACTCCAAGCGCACGCCGAAAGAGCAGATACAGCAACGACACAACCAAGCCCAGCCTCCCGCCTTCATCCAGGTCCAGAAGAGACCGACTCTACGGCCGCGAACCCAGCCCCGAACCGCTCTCGAACCACCGGATGCATTTGCGCACCCGACACGGTCACTCACCGTCCATGGCTCTCGACACCTGCGGGCACGTCTTCGACGAGCTCGATGGCGACAAGCAAAGGCCTGCCGAGGAAGTGATTCGGAAGGCCCGTGCGAAGGTAGTCCGGGAAGCTGGTGCACCCTTGGTGCACCCTCGCGAGGAGGCAATTGCCTCTTCCGAGAACGAAACTACGAAACTCCCGATTCGCGGAGCTTTTGTAGAGCCCTCTGACGGACTCGAACCGTTGACCCCCTTCTTACCATTGAGGTCGGGAGGGGGTCTTCCTATGCTGGATCACGCATAACCATACCGGTTTGAGGCTCTCGCTAGTAGGCGCCGAATCGCCGCATTTCGCATTCTCGTGCACCCTCGGTGCACCCTCGGGAAGGGGACGTCTCCGCGCTCACGAAGGTCGCCGGTTCGAGTCCGATTAGGTCCACCCAGCCGGACTCGAACCAGCCGCTAGCCCGCCGCTAGGGCTTCGGCGTCTTCGAAAGGACTCGCTGCAGCGGATCCGGAAGGTTCGAAAGATGTCCTCTCAGGTCCATTTCCCCCGACGCAAAGGCGTCTTATTCAAACATTGGTTCTTCGTCCAGCGTTCCAAGTGCTCCGACTCCCAGCCTACGAGCCTTGGATGACGGGCACGCTGGTGTACGCCGAGCCGTTCTGGAGGCACGACGCCGTCGGGCTCCGCGACCCCAACGCCTGACCCGGTGCGAGCGCCCGGGGGTTTACACCCCCCGGTGCCCCAGCGTTCAGGAATGTTCCCCGAGATCGCGCTCTTAACCTCGATCCACCGTTTTCCGGGGTAGGCGCTGTCCGGGGCTGTAGGCAAAATGACCTCCTGAGCAGGCAAGACGGGCTGTATCGGCAGCCGCGGGTCCTGCCGTCAGGAGGTCACCC
>JBBRYL010000126.1:0-6318 GCA_038237685.1 Solirubrobacterales bacterium
GCTTGAGATGGGTGCGGTTGGACATTGAGAGTCCTCCATCGGCACCGACACACCGCCCCTTGAACTTGGAACGTCGCGGTGGACAAGCCGTCCGTCCGCAAGCTGCCACCCCTTCGCTTCGTGGCGAGCGCTTCCACGGCCAGAAGGATTGTCGACCGGCCCCATTGACCCTCATCGGAACCACTGACCTGAGCCGTGGCTACGAGGCGGCAAACATCTTCGCCCGGTACTACGAGGTTCACGATCTTACCGGATGAGCCAGACTTGGAGACAGACCTCACGCGTCTCCTCCTCATCTATCAAGCCCTCGTTGAAGCGAGGGCCAACGTGGGCGCGGATGACCCCCCACCAGAGGATGGTCCGGGGACGGGCGTCGAAGCAAGGCGCTTTAGATGGCATCGACGGGCGGAGCGCAGCCGGGCACTCGCTCGGCGAGCGAAGCAAGTCCATGGGACACGCTGTCAGGTCTGCGAGGTGAAGCTCACTGAGACTTACGGCCCAGTGGCAGAGGGCTACATAGAGGCCCATCACCCCACGCCCTTCGCTGATCTGGATGGACGTCCCACCCACCTTGGCCCTGAGACCGACTTCGCCGTCGTATGTCCCAGTTGCCACCGGATGTTGCATCTGGGACCGCCTTACACCCTCGAGCAGCTCCGGGACATGCGGGCTGCCTTGTCGACCTAGCGGCTCGCCGGCCTGGAGGACCAGGCGCACCACGGCTTCAGGTTATGACCTGCCCCGGGAGGCTCGAACTTGGAAGCGCGCCTGCGCTTAGAACCTGCGCCGGTACGCCCGCAGCCAGTTGCTGGCGATGCCGTGCTGGGCGTCCGTGAGGTCGAGCGTCCCGTCGCAGACTTCGTTGTGCAACCGGTTCTCAAGCCGGTCCTTCTGGTGAAAGCCGGGCGTCGGGTTCGCGGCCTCTGGAAAGAGGTTGCGGCGCGAGTTGGAGCCTCCGAGTTCGAGCGGGATCAAGTGGTCGATCTCGTACTGGCCTGCCCGGTGTCGCCTGATCCCGTAGTCGCGATACACCCTCTGTTTGGTCGCCTCGGTCACGTGCCGGGTCCGGCCCGAGTAGCCCGGCGTGCACACCTCCGTCGCGGTTACGTGCGCCTGCGGTTGGTGGACGTGACCCCGTTCGTGTTGGCCGGCTACGTGGCTTGGCTGACGGACGAAGGCAAGCAGGCGCGCCGCCTTGCTGACGAAACGGTCGCCAATGCGGTGAACCCCGTGCGTGCCGCGCTCGGGTCTGCGGTGGCAGAGGGGCTGCTCAGGACGAACCCCGCCGCCGGGCTTCGCCTCCCCCACCGCGAGCAGGTCCAAGATGATGACGGCGAGCAGGCCAAGGCGTTCTCGGGCGAGCAGCTTGCCGTCGTGCTCGCGCTCACACCTGCCCGCCATCGCGCACTAATCGAGCTGCTCGCCGGAACTGGATTGCGCGTATCGGAGGCACTCGCTCTACAGCACCGCCACTTGGCGCTCGACGGCGAGCAGCCCCACGTTCGGGTTCGTCGGGCGCTCGTGAAGGGCACGGTGGCCCCCCCGAAGTCGAGACATGGACGCCGCAACGTGCCGCTCGCTCCCTCCCTCGTAAACCGCCTCCGCGCCCACACGGCCGATCTGCCCGACTCCCCGGAGGCGGCCGTCTTCGCAACGGCCAACGGCACCGCGCTCGACGCGGACAATCTCCGCAGACGGATGCTCAAGCCGCTGGTGGAGGAAGCTGGGGCCCGTGGGCGGCGTTCCACACCTTCCGACACACGTTCGCCTCGATGCAGCGCTCACGCGGCGTGAACGTCGTGGCGCTGTCGCGCGTGCTCGGGCACTTCTCCCCCAGGGTCACGCTCGATGTCTACTCCCACCTCCTCGCGGGCGACGAAGCCCCCGCGCTCGACCTTGACGGGGTCCTCCAGGGGGGCAACATCGGGGCAACGCGGACCACCGATTCCCACCGCACTCGATTCGAGACCGAGGCCGCCAATGCCCGCGAGTAGAACGGAATCCTCGCTCCCACCGCACTCCACGGAGCTCAGGCCAAGGCCTGTCACGCCGGAGGTCGCCGGTTCAAGTCCGGTCGCTCGCGCTAGACGCCTGCGAACCTTCGGCTCGGGGCGTCAGTGGCCTATGGAAACTGCCCGCACCGGCGCCGGCGTGCCTGCCTCGGTCCACGAAGAGCAGAACGCATCTACGACGACGGGGTCGAACTGGCTACCGGCGCAGTCGCGCAGTTCGCTCAGCGCCTCCTCGGCGCTGCGGGGCCTGTTGTACGGACGGTCGCTGGTCATGGCATCGAAGGAGTCGGCGACCGCGACGATCCGCGACTCGAGTGGAATCTCCGGACCGACGCGGCCGTCGGGGTAGCCGCGCCCGTCCCACCGTTCATGGGTAGAGCGGACTACCCGGGCGACGTCGACCAGCGCGGGGGCCGCGGCGATGATCCGCTCGCCAATCAACGTGTGACGACGAATGAACTCCCATTCGCGCTCGTCGAGCGGACCGGGCTTGCTCAAGATCTCGTCGGGAATCGCGACCTTGCCGACATCGTGCAGCTCGGCGGCATGACGCACGCAGTCGATTCGATCTTCAGAAAGGGCGAGAATGCGCGCCACGCGCTCGGCGAGACCTGCGACGTCTTGGAGGTGGGAGGAGAGCTCGGGGTTGCGCTCGGCCAGGGCTCGGACGAGCACGTCTCGGCTCTGTCGGCTCGCCGACGCACGGCCGCTGCTCTTCTGCGCGTACATGCGCTGATCGGCAATTCTCAGTGCTCCAGTGGCATCTGAGGCCTCGAAGGGGATCACGATCAATCCGTAGGAGCAGCCGATCGCAAAGCCCTCGCCGTGCTCGGAAAGGGCCGCCCCCGCGCCGGCGACGATCACTTCCGCAACATCGTCGCGCGGCTCGAAGAGCGCACAGAACTCATCGCCACCCATGCGATAGGCGGTTCCACGGCCGTCGAGATAGCCACGCAGATTCTTCCCCAGCCGTTCCAGCAGGGCGTCGCCCGCCGGATGGCCGAAGGTGTCGTTGTAGAGCTTGAACCCATCCAGATCGAAGATCGCGAGCACCAACGGCCGGTCCACTTCGGCGAAGGAGAAGGCCGCGTCGAGGTCGCGGGCCAGCGAGCGCCGATTGGGCAAGCCGGTTAGCGCGTCGGTGAGCGCCTCGCCGCGGGAGCGATGCAATATCGAGATGTTCTCCTGGAATGTGAGGATCAAACGGGCCATCACCGCCGCGAGGGCCGCCGCCGCGAGCACGATCGCCAGGGCGTTCAGGTCGCTGAAGCAGCCATAGATGAGGACGCCCAGACCGACGACACCAAACGTCAAGGGCACGACGATCAGGCGGACGCCATCCTCGGGCGCAGGCGCGTGTGAGTCGGTCGACGGCTGCCATGCGGCTGCGCAGACGAGGGTGAGGCCGATCCACCAGCCCGCGTCGAACCAGCTGGGCGCGACATAGGTTTCGGTTGCCACCTGAACGAGGTAGAGCGAGTCTGCCAGCCAGAAGGTCAGGAACCCCAGCCCCAGCAGGGTCCACGTCCGGTCAAGCCGCCAGCCCGTACCGGCCAGGGCGCCGACGACGAACCCACCGAGGACGAGATCGGTGAGCGGATAGGCCAGCGCCGTGGCGACCCCCAACGGGTCACCAGAAGCCGCACCGAGGGCCGTTTGGAAGACGATCGCCGCGCCGAGCGCGCCGATGGCGAGGGCAGCGGTAAAGCCGTCGGCACGCAGAGTGACCGGCGTCCCTCGGGTGCGTGAGCGCAGCAGCACGACCAGCCCGGCCAGCATCAGCGGGGGCATCAGCAAGTAGCCGGCGTCCGCGGGCGAAGGGACCGGAACCGTATCGACGGTCCACAGGAAACCGGTGTAATAGACCTCCCCGAGGGTCCAGGCCAACACTCCGGATCCGATCAAACCCCACGCCAGCCGCTCGCGCGGCTGGACGATCGCGCGGTATATGCACGATGAGGCGGCGACCAAGAGCACGGCATCGTGCACGTAGCGGCCGAAGAGTGGGCCGAGATCGAGGCCGGGCACCACCGCGTTGCGCACAGACGCCAGAGCGAGCCAGCCAGCCAATACAGCAAATGTGACGCGCACTACACGCGGGGCGGAGCCCATTCGAGATTATCGACCGACAAGCTCGAAGCCTTGAGCGCGCCTCACGTGTTCGACTGTGCCAGCAGCCACAGGGCCAAGGTCGTGAAGCCGATCATGATCACGAGCATCCAGTACTGGGACCGCGCCGCCAAGCGCGGCTTGGAGTAGGTGACCAGGGCGCGGTCGTGGGCCAGGATCAGCGCCGCAACGTGACCCACCACAACGAAGGCCACCTGGTAGTACCAAGCGGCCGTGGAGCCGATCACGCCGTAGTCGATCGCCTTGTTCGCGGTGCCGAAGATGTCGGTGCCGTCGCGGCCCAACGGGTTGGACACCAGGAACTTCATCGCCTGGCCCTGGTAGAGCAGGTAGGTGAGGTAGTGCGCCGAGACGTAGGCCAGCGCGATCGGCACCAGCGTGTGCACGAACGTGCGTGACAGCTGCCGCTCGCTGAACCCGCCGCCCACGCTGCGCGCCCCGTAGATGCCGAGCAGGTAGAAGCCATAGATCAGCCCCACGCACGCCAGCAGCCCGATCAGGAACGTGACCCTCAGTGCGTTCTGCGGCGTGAGCCCCAGCGACTGGAACAGGTCGTTGAGATGCGGCACGATCCCCGTCCATAACGGCGCCTCGGACGCGCCGTCGAAGGTCACGGTGCCGACCATCACCGCCAGCAACAGGACGATGCCCGTCTCGGGCTTGAGCTCGGCCAGACCGGAGAGCGGCTTGCGCAGCCCGATCCGACCCCCCTTCCGCGTCCACGGGCCGATCCTCGAGAACAGGTTGTAGTAGACCGAGAAGGCCTCGCCCCTACGCGACCAGCTCTCGACGCCGTATAGCGCCATTGCCACGAACGTGACCGCCGAGTAGATGAGGGTCGCGATGGCCACATTCGACGGCTTGCTGCCTGTGGACGGGTCCACGAGCTCGAGCGCCGTGAACGCGAACAGCCCAACGGCAGCGGGCACATAGCCAAGGCGCTCGGGGTAGGCGAGCGGCGCCGGCAGCGGGCCGCGCGCGGCGGTCTTGGCGATCCACGCCACCAGTCGTCCAAGCGCCCGCCACGGGTTAAACGCCCGGTAGACGTCCCCGAACACGACGCTCAGCGGAACGAGTCCAACCCAGAACGCCACGAGCACGAAGGTCGGGGCGAAGTTGGCGGTGGCGACCTGGATGCCGCTCAGACCGCTGTAGACCACAAGCAGCAGTACCGCCACTCCCAGCGCGCCGCACAGCACCTCGAGCGCCCGACTGGTCAGCACGCGCGAGGGCGCATCGGGCAGTGGGCGAAAGCCGCCGCCGTCCTGAAGCCGCGGCTGGGGCCACAGGACGGCGAGCGCCACGAACGACACGACGAGCACGACGGCGGCCGCCCACCCGAACAGCCACTCGGGGATCGGGAGGTCGCTGCGCCCGACGATCCCGTGCGCGATGACCAGCATCAGACCGCACGCCCCATCAGGGCTCCACCACCAGCTTGGCCATCAGCGGGTTGCGCCCAGCGTCCTCGGCGGTATGGCTCTCCAGCTCGAAGATCCCTTCAATGTCTGCCTTGAACCTGAAGTTGGCCGGCTTGCCAGCGGCGGCGTCCTTCTCTATGTCGTAGCCGTGGAGGTGCAACGTGTCGCGGGTCTCGTCGGTGAGCACCTGCAGCCGCACCAAGTCTCCCTTCTTGATCGTGAGGCTCTTGACTCCGCCCACGGGCGATCCTCCCTTGATCCGCACCTCCAGCGGAGGCGGCGGCGCCGACGGCGCGGTGGCCACCGGATCCTTGTTCGCGTCGGTCCCCGCGGTGCCGGTCGCGGGAGTGCTCGGGTTGTCCTGCTTCTTGCTGCTGTCTCCGGGCTTCAGTGCCACGAATGCGATGACCACAACGATCACCGCCAACGCGATCACGCCCGCTCTTGCTCGAGTGGACATGCGCTGTCTCCTTCCGCTGTGCCGCACGAACGTGCGGCGAGGTCACCGTCAAGGGGTAGGCGATCCTTCCGCCCGACTGAACCACGGCCAGTGGCGCGGTCGCCCCGGAACCGCCAATCAGAGCGGGAGGTAGCCGTGCTCGGGCTCGTGCGCGGGAGCGATCAGGTAGCGCAGCTCGTGCACGGCAAGCTCACCCGTGAGGACCAGTCCTGCGGCGCGCACGCTCGGATCTGGACGGCGCACTGGCCTCGGAGTATGCCGATCGCGGCGCGAGCGTTCACATCACCGATACGCC
>JBBRYL010000127.1:0-6306 GCA_038237685.1 Solirubrobacterales bacterium
CGTTCTCATCCGCGTCGACGACCGACAGCTTGAGGCTGGTCGAACCGGCGTTGACGACGAGGATCGAACCTAGCTCGGCCAAGCCCAGTCACGCACATTCGGGTCGTCCTCCCCATGCTCGCGGGTCCAGGCACGGGCGTGGAGGCGGGCGTCGTCCATCTCCTGACGCAGCTGCGCGGCGCACTCGGCGAGGCTCGGCACACGGTCGATCACGTCCATCACGAGGTGATAGCGGTCGAGGTCGTTGAGCATGACCATGTCGAACGGCGTCGTCGTCGTCCCCTCTTCCTTGTAGCCGCGGACGTGCAGGTTCGCGTGGTTGGCGCGCCGGTAGGTCAGCCGGTGGATCAACGTCGGGTAGCCGTGGAAGGCGAACACAACAGGTCTTCCGGTCGTGAACAGCGCGTCGAACTCGCTGTCGGAGAGACCATGCGGGTGCTCGCTGTCGGGCTCGAGGCGCATCAGGTCGACGACGTTGACGACGCGCACCTTCAACTCGGGCAGCCGCTCGCGGAGGATCGAGACCGCGGCGAGGGTCTCTAGAGTCGGCACGTCGCCGCAGCAGGCCATGACGACGTCGGGCTCCTCGTCGCCGTCGTTCGAGGCCCACTCCCAGATGCCGATGCCGCGCGTGCAGTGGACGACCGCCTCCTCCATCGACAGGTACTGCAGCGCCGGCTGCTTACCGGCGACGATCACGTTCACATAGTTGCGGCTCTTGAGGCAATGGTCGGCGACCGAGAGCAAGCAGTTCGCGTCGGGCGGCAGGTAGACGCGGATGACCTCGGACTTCTTGTTGACGACGTGGTCGATGAAGCCGGGATCTTGATGCGAGAAGCCGTTGTGATCCTGCCGCCAGACGTGCGAGGACAGCAGGTAGTTCAGCGACGCGACCGGCCGGCGCCAGGGAATGGCCCGCGTCACCTTCATCCACTTCGCGTGCTGGTTGAACATCGAGCCGACGATGTGCGTGAACGCCTCGTAGCAGTTGAAGAGGCCGTGCCGGCCCGTCAGGAGGTAACCCTCGAGCCAGCCCTGGCAGAGGTGTTCTGAGAGCACCTCCATCACCCGCCCATCGGGCGACAGATCCTCGTCGGTCGGCTCGACCCGAGCGTCCCAGGCCCGAGCGGTCACCGAGAAGACGTCTGAGAGGCGGTTCGACGCCGTCTCGTCCGGGCCGAAGAGACGGAAGTTGTCGCCGTTCTTCGCTATCACGTCGCGCAGATAGCCGCCCAAGACATGCGTCGCCTCGGCGAAGGTCAGACCCGGCGCCTTCACCTCGACCGCGTAATCGCGAAAGTCCGGAAGGACGAGGTCGCGCAGCAACGCACCGCCGTTGGCATGCGGGTTCGCGCCCATGCGCTGATCGCCGCGCGGCGCCAGCGCGGCGATCTCGGGGGCGAGTCGCCCCTCGTCTGTGAACAGCTCCTCGGGGCGATAGGAGCGCAGCCAGTCCTCGAGCAAGCGCAGGTGCTCCTTGTTCTCGCGCGGGTCGACGATCGGCACCTGGTGCGAGCGCCACGTCCCCTCGACCGGCTTGCCGTCGATCTCCTTCGGCCCAGTCCAGCCCTTCGGCGTCCCGAGGACGAGCATCGGCCAGCGCGGGCGCTCGCTCGCCTCACCGTGACGCGCCGCACGCTGGATGGCGTTGATCTTGTCGTGCGCCTCGTCGAGTGCCGCGGCGAAGCGCCGATGCATATCGAACGGCTCGTCACCGGCGACGATGAGCGGCTCCCAGCCGCACCCGCGGAGCAACGAGAGCAGCTCTTCCTCCGGGATGCGGGCGAGCACCGTCGGGCTGGCGATCTTGTAGCCGTTCAGATGGAGTACCGGCAGCACGGCGCCGTCGGTCTTCGGATTGAGGAACTTCGTCCCATGCCAGCTGGTCGCGAGTGCCCCGGTCTCGGCCTCCCCGTCGCCGACGACGCAAGCGACGAGCAGATCGGGATTGTCGAAGGCGGCGCCAAACGCGTGCGCCAACGAGTAGCCGAGCTCGCCACCCTCATTGATCGACCCCGGTGTCTCGGGCGCGGCGTGGCTCGGGATCCCGCCGGGGAACGAGAACTGGCGAAAGAGCTGTCGCAGCCCTTCCTCATCCTGAGTCACATGGGAGTAGAGCTCGCTGTAGGTACCCTCGAGGTAGGCGTTCGCGACCATCCCCGGCCCGCCGTGTCCCGGCCCGCAGACGTATATCGCCTCGAGATCACGGGCGCGAATAAGCCGGTTGAGATGGGCGTAGACGAAGTTCAAGCCCGGCGTCGTGCCCCAGTGGCCCAAGAGGCGGGGCTTGATCTGCGCAGCAGCGAACTCCTCGCGCAGCAGTGGGTTGTCGAGCAGATAGATCTGTCCAACGGACAGATAGTTGGCCGCGCGCCAGTAGGCATCGAGCAGACGAAGCTCCTCGCCTATGCCATCGCTCGCGGTTGACGTCGTCTCTGCTTGAGGTCTCGCTTCGCCGTTCACGCCTTCCTCCATCCCGTATGCGCCGGTACCGCACGTCCGCTTGGACGCCGGCCGCGGCCAGGCTTCTATTGCTTCGATGACCGCTTACCCGGCGCTTGCCGGCGCGCCTGTCTTTTTGCGTCCGCGCCGCTGTGGTCTCAGGGAGCAAGAGCGGCTCGATCAGGTAGCGCTGCAACATTGGAGCGATCGCAAGTGACGGCCGCCTCCGCGTGTGGGTTGGCCCGGGCTCGAACGGATCCGCTGGCGCGAGTGCGGCGATGCTCCGGCTAAGCGCTACGGAGCAAGTGCTGTCTAGATCCTCTCGCGTTCGGGCACATCCGGTTCCTCGGGAAGTTCCTCGGGAAGTGTGTCCGGCTCCGGCGGCGTCCTGCCCGGTTCTTCCCCTGGCATGGTCTCGGGCTGACCCGGCTGCGGCTCTGGCTCCGGGCGTTCACGCTCCGGATCTGGCTCATCGGTCGACATCGGAACCTCCTTCGATTTCAAGGTGAGCATCCTTTACCCACGCGTTCGCTTCCAAAAACACGGCTCCCACTCCGAACGCTTCGGAGACAAGATGGTGAGCTAAGACGCCACGGAATGTCGGCGGCGCGGTCGTTGCGGGCTCAGGGGGCTCGGGCCGATCGTCCAGGCTGGAGGACGCACTTGTGTAGGGCTTGTGCCTCCAATGCGGCAGACGAGAATCCCCACCTCCAGATTCCGCGACTCGCATCTTGGTCTTCAAGCCGCGCTCGAGCCGCTGCAGCCGGGAAAAGCTCCATCCGTCCGTGGTGCCGCATCCGCGTACGACCGAAACAGACGTCCGCGGCGAAGAACCGCCGGCCGTCGATCATTGTGTGGCCTGATCAGCCGCCGCCACCTTCGCCCAGTCTTCGCCGCCAACCTCCTTAGCACCACTTCGCCGTCAATCCGCGCGCTGGTGCCGTGTTTTTTGGTGAGCTCGTCGTGTTTTCGTGACCTCGCCGTCGGGGACGATTGGCCTGTGAGGGGAACCGCTAGGCGTTGGGGTATCCGACTGCGAGCAGGTCCGCCACCTGGCCCACAAGTTCATGGCATCGAGCCGCCCCACGACTGTCGATCAGAACGCCAACTCTGCGTAGCTTCGGGTACATCAGGTCGACGCGAGCGCTGTCGCTTTCTGGTGGAAGTGCGACAGACCGCTCAAGCCGCGTCACTGCCTGGCGTTAGCACTTGGTCGTCCGCTTGCCCGCCTCGATCCTCGCCACTCCCGCCGACGGGCAGAAGACGCTCGTGTGGCCATCGACGCGCCCACATCGCAGTAGCGGGACGGCGCACCGAGGAGAGGGGCCGGTTGAAGCGGCCCCCTCTCCTCTGCTCGAAGTCAGCCTCTGATCACCAGGGTGTAGCGAATCGAGACCGCCGCTCCGAGCGAGTCGCGGACCGTGACGGTGAAGCCGAATGATCCCTTGCGGAGGGGGACTCCCTTGATCATCCCGGTGCTCGTGCTCATCCGGAGCCCCGCGGGCAGCTTGCCGGCAGAGACACTCCAGACAGGCCCCTTGCCGCCGGTGACGGCGACCTTCGCCCGGTAGCTCGCGCCCACGTTCCCGCGATGAAGGTCGATCGGCACGATGTGGAGCTTCGGCACGACGACGAGCGAGAGCGTCACCTGCTTGCTCGCCTGGTTGGCGTCGGTGATCGCGATGGTCAGGTTGATCACACCCGGCTGGCGCGGAGACCCGAAGATCGTTCCGGCGACCGGGTCGATGCCGACGCCGAACGGGAAGCCGCTGACGGGCACGTACTTGTACGGGGGCACTCCTCCGGTCGTGCCGAGCACCGTGGCGAGTGAGGCCGTGTACGGCGTCCTCACCTCGGCTGTCGGCAAAACGGGGGACGGTGCGACGGCGATGCCCGGAATCACGGTGAGGGCGAGGCTCTTCGAGGACGAGCTCGTGCCGTTGCTGACGGCCGCGGTGAAGGTGTACGTGCCCTCCGCACTCGGTGTGCCGGAGATGAGTCCGTTGCTCGAGAGGGTCAGGCCCGGAGGAAGCTGGCCGCCGGTGAGCGACCAGCTCGGGCTCGCAGATCCTCCCCCTGATGCAGTCAGCGTCGCCGAATACGGCAGAGTCACCTCTCCGGTGGGGAGCGCTGACGAGGTCACGACCAACGGCGGCACCGGCGGCGCCCCCGGCTGGATCGTGATCACGAACGGTGCGTTGCCCTCCCCCTGCGGACCGCACTGGTCGGTCTGCCGGATGTAGAAGCTGTACGTGCCGGCCTTGGTTGGCGTGCCCGTGATGTAGCCGTTCGAGGAGAGGGTGAGGCCCGGCGGAAACTCGCCGCCGACCACGGCGTAGGTGTAGGGCGGGCAGCCGGTCCCCGGCTTCCACTGCACCTGGTGGGAATACGGCGTGCCGACCTTGCCGGTCGGCGTGATGTACGAGGCGTCGGTGTATCCACCCGCGCCGGCGCTGGAGGCGAAGGCCCCTGCGAACACGGCCACGAGGGCAAAGACTCGGATGAAGCGCATGCAGACCCCTTTCGACACGCCGGCGGCGTGATCCTCGGTATTCCCCTCCGTTTTCATCGGGACGGTGACCGTGCTTGTCGGGCGCAGCGCCCCAAGTCGACTTGTAACTGCCCAGCTGGCCGCGTCGGAGAGCGCAAGCGTCCCAAGCTTACAAGCCGCGATCTCAGCGGAGAGGAGCTGGCGGCGCTGGAACTTCGCTCGTCGGGTTTAGAGAAACCGTCGGATGGTCTCGCGGGCGACGCGGAGGCCGACGACCTCACTGGTGCGATCGACGTCGGCGATCGTGTCGGCCGGGACGAGGCGGCGGTGGCGCGAGAAGAAGCCGGCGCGGACGGAGAGCGCATCGGGCACGTCGGGGAGCGTCCCGTACATCGGACACTCGACCTTGCCGACGACGCGCCCGCGATTGTCGGCCACAAGGAAACCGGCCGTGTCCACGAGATTCAGGGGGAGTGCGGACATAGTCCGAACCTATTCCTCGTCTGCAAGGAAATTCCCTCCCCGGCGTAAGGGTTGTGTTAGGGGTGCCTACCCGGGCCTTGATGGTCATCGCCCACATGGCGACCCGGAGCGCGGTTTAGTCTCCGGCAGCAGCCAACGGAGGAGGGAGAGTCGAACAGCGCATTTCGCATCTGGGCATCGATCGTCTCGCTTGCCATCATTGTCCAGGTGGGGCTCGCCGCTTACGGCGCGTTTCACGCCGTCGACGAGTCCGACGACAAGGGAACGATCGGGAAGAACACGGTCTCGGACGGCTTCAGCGCCCATGGCGGACCCTCACACGCTGGATGCGCGACTCGCAGCTGCGCGCGATCGCTGAGCGCCAAGGCGCTCTTCCCGGCGACGTCGGGCCGGTCGAAATCCTGCGCGGCGCGCTGCTCGCCAAGAAGGCAAACGGCCAACCCGACTGGCCCACGCGCGTGACCGCGGTAAAAACACTGGCGGCGCTGCGGCCGGACGAACTCGAGCAGGTCGAGCAGGAGAACGAGCAGCAGCCGACGCCGTCGATCGTCGTCTACGACCTGCCGCCGGGTGCCGGCCCGGTCGTGCACCACGCCACCAGTGGAGGCGACGCACCGGTCAGCGCCGCCGACACGCCGCCGGCCAAACAGCCTCCGGACTCCTTTGACTACATGTTCATGTACCAGCCGCCCGACGGCGAGCCCGAGACCATCGGCAGCTGGTCTCCGCCTCGCCTCGACCAGCCAGCGGACGGCTTCGTCAAGATGACGGTTCTGAGCACGGACGACCCCGCGCTGGTCGAGCACTGGCGGGCGGAGCTCGCCGCTGGCCGGTTCCCAGTCGACATCGAGAACGAGCGCTAAGCGCCGCCTTATCGGCGCCAAGCACAG
>JBBRYL010000128.1:0-6257 GCA_038237685.1 Solirubrobacterales bacterium
ACGTATTTGGGCGTCAGCAGCCGGTGGCGTTGGGCGAAGCGCAGGAACGCCCGGAGTCCGCCTCTACGGGGCGGTGGCGGGCCGCGCAGCGCGGCCGCGGCGTGGTGCTCGGTGGCGGTCTCGCTCATCCAGGCGCCGATGATAGGCGCGGGGCGAGGAGATCCCCGAGTCGGATGTAGGGAGCGCGACCGCCACCCTCGACCGTTAGCCTCCCGCGCCGGATGTCTCCGCGCCCCTCAACCGCTGCCGAGCTCACCGAGGGCGTCCTCGCCGGCGACAAGCGCGCACTTGCCCGGGCGATCTCGCTGGTGGAGAACGACGACCCCGAGGGCTGGAAGCTCGTCCGCGAGGTCTATCCCCACACGGGCAAGGCGGCGATCGTCGGGTTAACCGGCCCCCCCGGCGTCGGCAAGTCGACCATCATCGGCGCGCTCACCGCGCATGCGCGCAAGGCAGACCGCGACGTCGCGGTGCTCTCGATCGACCCGTCCTCGCCGTTCACCAAGGGCGCCCTGCTCGGCGACCGCATCCGCCTGACCGAGCACTTCCTCGACAGCCGGGTGTTCATCCGCTCGATGGCCACTCGCGGCTCCCTCGGAGGGCTGTCGGAGGCCACGCTCCAGGCGGCGCTTCTGATGGACGCCAGCGGCAAGGACGTCGTGTTCCTGGAGACGGTCGGGGTCGGCCAGGCCGAGGTCGACATCATCGACCACGCCGACACCGTCGTGCTCTGCCTGATGCCAGGCTCGGGCGATTCGATCCAGGCGCTCAAGGCGGGCGTGATGGAGATCCCCGACGTGATCGTGGTCAACAAGATCGACCACCCGCTCACCGACACGATGGTGCGCGAGATCCGCGGCGTGCTGTCGCTGGGCAAGCAGGAGGGCTGGCGCGTGCCGATCGTCAAGACCGAGGCGTCGCGGGCCGAGGGCATCGAGGAGCTCTACGACAAGATCGCCGAGCACCGCGAGCACATCAAGTCAGAGGGCACGCTGACCGAGCGACGCCGGCGCAACCTGATGAACGAGGTCTTGGCGCTCACGGCGGGCCGTCTGCGGCGCAGGCTGGAGGCGTCGCTGCACGAGGACCCGTCGGTCCAGGAGCTGCTCGAAAAGGTGGTCGCGCGTGAGATCGATCCGTCGAGCGCCGCCACCACGCTGCTCGAGCGCGAGCTCTGAAACCGCCCCCACGCAGGTAGTTAGGCGCACCTAAGGGCGAAGTGCTACCTTGCGTCGTGCCGTGCCGACCCTCGTCAAGACCAAGAAGAAGTGCTGCAAGTCGGGCCCGCGCTGCAAGCGCTGCCCGGCCGTGTACAAGCGCCTCTCCAACGAGGGATATGCCGAGCGCGTGGACAAGCGGATCTACATTGTCGAGGCCAAGGTGCCCAAGAAGACGATGAAGCTCGCGCGCAAGCGCTGACTCCTCCGACCGGAGGCGCCTCCCGCCTACGACCCGATCGGCATCCGGCGCCAGCGACGCACCTCGAGCGCGGCCAGGGCCACGAACGCCACCCCGATCGCGGCCGCGAGTGCGAACGGCCACACCGCCCCCCTGGTGAACGTCGGCAGCAGATCGGTGAGCGGCCCGAACGGCGCGTCGGGCCGGGGCGCCACCAGACCGTCGGTGCCCAACCGGACGGCCAGATAGAGCCAGACAGAGCTTCCGGCAGTGAGCGCAGCGAGCGCCGTGCCCAGGCGCGGCATCCTGCGGAGGCCGACCGCCACCAGCGGCGCCGCCAGCGGCAGCCCCGCCAGCAGGTGGCGCGGCGGGAACCAGTATCCGAACATCGTCGGCGCCAAAAAGGCGGCCAGCAGGATCTGCGTGCCCAGAGCCGCGATGCACATCGTGGCTGCGCGCTCGGTGGCACGCAGCTGGGGCACGGCGCGCGCGAGGTGGTCGCGGCGTGCGCGGTAGGTCATCCAGGCCCCGACGAACATGAGCGCGAACACCGGAGCCCACCGCAGCAGTCCGTTCTTGCTGTCGATGAAGAGCGCCACGAGCCGATACGAGCGGACCAGATATCCACCGGGCCCGTCGCTGCCGGTGGCTCCCTGGCCGGCGATGTCGGCGCTGTAGGGGGTCGGCCCGCCATACAGGGCCTCGTTGATGCCCACATACAGCGCCAAGCTGAAGAACAAGACTTCGGTCGCCCCGAGCGCCAGCGTGCGCCTGTGTGCGCGCAGCATCGAGCGCACGGCGTAGAGGCCGATCACCGCGCCGACGAGCACGAACTTCGGTCCAAGCCACGGCAGCGACCCGAGCAGGCCGAAGCAGGCGAACGCCGCCCGGCGCGACACGTGCTCGTCCAGGCGCAGCGCCAGGAGCGTCGCCGCGACGAGCGCCAGCGCGGCCGCCATCTCGGGATAGACCGCCGTCGAGTAGGCAACCATCGGCGGGGAGAGGCCGACCGCCAGCGTCGCCCCAAGCGCCCACGGGTCGGGCACCACGCGCAGCGCGAGGCGGTAGGCCAGCATCAGGCACAACGCCGACAGGGCGGCCAGCATCACCTCCACCGCGGTCGCGCCGCCGATCGCATAGGCGGGGGCGATCAGCAGCGCGAAGCCGACCCCGTGGGTCTCGTAGAGAAAACCGTTGGTCTCGCGGCCGTGCTTGTCCAGCGCGTAGGGGTAGAAGGCCAGGTAGGACTTCGCGGCGAACTGGTTCTTCAAGTCGACGTCGTGGTCATCGACGATCGACTTGGCCGCGAGCAGGTAGTGGGGCTCGTCCCCGGCGTAGTCGGCCCGTCCGAACGCGTGGAGGCCGATCGTGGCCGCGTAGATGCCGAAGAGCAGCAGCCCAAGTGCGATCGCGCGGCGCATCGGCCCGGCACGCTAGCTGCCCGCGGTCGCTCGTTCAGACGCCGGTCGTACCGAGATCCGACAGCGCCAGCCCCATCCGTGCGCGCTCGATCACCGCGTCGCCGGACTCACCGGGCTGCCACACCGCCGCCGCCGTCCGGGTGACGCCGATCGCCACGCCCAGCTCGACCTCGACGTCGCGCCCCAGGGCCGCCGCGGGCTCGAGCGAGTAGTCGGGCACGAGCAGAGCCAGACGCCTGCCCCCGTAGCGGCAGGCGATGCCGTGCGTGCGCGCGGCCGCGTGGCTCATCGCGTGGGCCGCCTCGGTGATGGTTCGGTCGCCGGCGGCAAAGCCGTCGCGGGCGTTGATGTCGGCAAGGGTGGTCAGCTCGAGCAACACCACCGCGAACGGATTTTGGGTCACGGCGGCGTTGTCGGCGGCCGCGGCGGTGGCCTCGTGCATGTGGCGGAACGAGTAGAGCAGCGTCAGGTTGTCGACCGCCCCGACAGGGCCGTAGCCCAGCACGGGCTCGTCGCCGTTGCGGCGGGCGCGCACGTCCGGGTCCTCGAGCGCGGACTGCAGCCCGTCGCCAACCTGGGGCCGGGCTTCGGGCGGACGTATCCGCACCTCGTCTACGAACAGCGACACCACACGCGGGTCGAACTGCTGACCCGCGCAGCGCTCGAGCTCCTGACAGGCCTCCTCGGTGCCGAGCGGCTCGCGGTAGGGCCGCTTGGAGGTCATCGCGCTGAACGAGTCGGCAACGCACACGACCCGGGCATCGAGCGGGATGTCGTCGCCGGCAAGCCCACCGGGATAGCCTTCGCCGTCGAAGCGCTCGTGGTGGTGCAAGACCGCCTGGGAGATTCCGCTGAGGGCCGGCACCTGCTGCAACAGGCGGAAGCCGATGCGCGGGTGCATCTCGATCGCGTCGCGCTCCTCGGGTGTCAGTGGTCCGGGCTTGAGCAGGATGCGCTCGGAGATGCCGATCTTGCCGACGTCGTGCAGCAGCGACGCGATCACGAGCTCCTCGCGGTGGGCCGGCTCCAGCTCGAAGCGGTTGGCCACTGCCGAGACATAGCCGGCGACCTCTTCGGAGTGCAGCCGCGTGGAGGGGTCCTTTGCCTCGATCGCCTCGGCCAGCATGCGCACGATGGCGATGTAGGTCGAGCGCACCTCGCCCTGGAGCCGCCCGTTCTCGAGCACCGCGCCAGCGTGGTCGCCCAGGGCGAGCAGCACGTCGTCGTCGAGGTCCTCGAAGCCGTCCTTGCGGTTGAAGCACAGCACCACGCCGCTGAAGTCCTCTTGGATGAAGATCGGGATCGCGAGCAGGTTCTCGAGCTCCTCGTCGGCCTTGGTGCGGCCTTCCTTGCGCAGCTCGCGCGAGTCGTCCTCGCGCACGGTCTCGTCGTGGCGCAGCACGCGGCCCGCGAACGCCTGGGCCACGGCGCTGCCCGTCGGGTCGTTGTCGAAGCCGGTGTAACAGACCGTGTCGAAGTCGCCATCGCCGTCCTCGTCCTTGCGCGAGAGCAGGATGCCCTTTTCGGCCTCCACCAGCCGGACGGCCGTCTGCAGCACCATCTCCCGCACGTCGCCGGTGCTGCCAAGCGCGCCCTGCTCGCGGTGCATGCGCGCCACCTGGCTGCGCAGCTCGCTGGCCCAGTGGCGCTCGGCCAGGTGGGCGCGCTCCAGGCACGCCCGGCGCTTGGTCTCGGCCATGTGCTGCTCGTGGCGCTCGCGATCCTTCTCCTCGCCCTTCTGGGCCTCCACCTTCTCTTCCTCGGCCCGCGCGAGCTTGTCCTGCCACCAGCCGGCGACTGCGACGATGCCTACGAGCGCCAGAAGCCACGTGAGCAGGTCATCGGCGTTGAAAAGGCTGCCGGTGAACAGCAGAACGAGCAGGATGAGCAGGGCGACGCCGAGCAGGCCGACCGCCAAGGCGAACCAGTCGCCGACCCTTGGACGGCCTTCCACACGTTTCATTGGCTTTTCATACCCCGCTGGGGGTGCGTCTATGCGGTCCTGGACGAACGTCTTAACGTGGGCTACCTATGCGCCAAGTCCGCGCGCGATGATCATCTGCTGCACCTCGTCGGTGCCCTCGCCGATGGTCAGGATCTTCGCGTCGCGGTACATGCGGCACACCGGGTACTCCTCGATGTAGCCGTAGCCGCCGTGGATCTGCACGGCCTCCTCGGCGCAGCGCACCGCCAGCCGACCGGTCTTCAGCTTGGCCTTGGCGGCGGTCTGGGAGAAGTCGCGACCCTCGTCTTTCTCGACGGCTGCCTTGTAGGTGAGGTAGCGCGCGGCCTCGATCTCTGTTGCCATGTCGGCCAGCTTGATCTGGATGGCCTGGAACTTGGAGATCGATCGCCCGAACGCCTGGCGCTCGCGTGAGTAGGCCACGGCCTCGTCCAGCGCGCCCTGCGCCAGCCCGAGACCCATCGCGGCCACCGAGATGCGGCCGCCGTCGAGCGTGTTGAGGAACTGATGGAAGCCCTTGCCGCGGGGCCCGAGTAGGTTCTCCTGGGGCACCCGCGCGCCGTCGAAGCTCAGCGGCCGGGTATCGGAGGCGTTCCACCCCATCTTGCGGTAGGCCTCACCGACCTCGTAGCCGGGCGTGTCGCGCGGCACGATGATGTTGGAGATCTCGTTCTCGCCCGTGCGCGCAGTGATGGCCACGAACGCCGAGATGTCGGTGCCGGCGTTGGTGATGAACTGCTTGGAGCCGTCGATCACCCACTCGCCGCCGTCCTCGTCGAGCGCCGCGCGTGTGCGCGTGTTGCCGGCATCGGATCCCGCCTCGGGCTCGGTCAGCCCGAACGAGCCGAGGCCGGTGCCGGCCAGCAGCCCGGGCAGCCACTCCTGCTTCTGCTTCTCGGACCCGAACGCATAGATCGGCCACGTGCCCAGCGAGCTGTTGGCGGCCACTGTGATTCCGACGCTCGAATCCACCCGCGCCAGCTCCTCCACGGCCAGCGCGTAGCTCAGCGTGTCGGCCCCGCCGCCGCCGTACTCCTCGGGATAGGGGATGCCCATCAGGCCGAGCTCGCCCATCTGCTTGACGATCGCGTAGGGGAAGCTCTTGGTTCGGTCGAGCTCCTCGGCCACTGGGCGCACCTCGCCCTCGGCGAAGTCGCGTGCCAGCCGCTGGATGGCCGCCTGCTCGTCTGTTAGGTCGAAGTTCATGCCGGGGCGATGCTACCGGCGCACCCCTCAAGATCAGGCCGCGCGGCCTAGCCGTCATGCGTAGTCTGGCGCGATGGACCGAGCGGTCGTCGGGCACTGGATCGCCGAATGCGGCCGGGACGCCGGCAGCTAGATGGTTGATTCCACGGGAGTGGCCGTGTTTGAGGGGTTTTGGGCAGAGAGGCCGAAGTCGGCGGTGTCAAGTACACCGTCTGCCTGGAGGCCACGATGGACGCCGACCTCGACACTCTCTGCATCGCCGTTTATTG
>JBBRYL010000129.1:0-6234 GCA_038237685.1 Solirubrobacterales bacterium
CAGGGCGCGGAAGATCGACGTGAAGTCGACTCCCTGGGTATGGAGCAGCGACAGCAGGTCGTCGATCAAGACGTCGTCCTCCGGTCGGCGATCAGCCAGCCCCAGCTTGGCCCCCATACCTGCGCCCCAGTACGCCTGGTAGCGACCGGGAAACGACTGCAACAGATCGGTGGCCGCCGCGATCGCCACTCGGGTGTCCGCGTGCAACAGGGGCAGCAGTGCCTCCGCGAGTCGAGCCAGGTTCCACTGCGCTACATGCGGCTGGTTCGCGTAGGAGTAGCGCCCGCCGTGATCGATGGAACTGAACACGGTGGCGGGGTCGTACGCGTCCATGAACGCGCAAGGCCCGTAATCGATCGTCTCCCCGGAGATCGTCATGTTGTCGGTGTTCATCACGCCGTGAATGAACCCAACGAGCATCCAGCGAGCCACCAGCGATGCCTGGGCGTCCACCACCCCCTCGAAGAAGGCGAGGTACGGGTTGTCCGCCTCGGCCGCCCGAGGGTAGTGCCGGGCGATCGCGTAATCGGCGAGGCGCTGCACCAGTGCCGGATCGGCCTGCGCCGCGTACTCGAACGTGCCCACGCGCAGATGGCTCGCCGCGACACGGGTGAGCACTGCGCCCGGGAGGGGCGTCTCCCGCGCGATCTGCTCGCCTGTCGCCACCACCGCGAGCGCTCGGGAGGTGGGGATCCCGAGGGCATGAATCGCCTCGCCCATCAGATACTCGCGCAGCATCGGCCCGACGGCCGCCTTCCCGTCTCCACCGCGTGCAAATGGCGTGCGACCCGAACCCTTGAGGTGCAGGTCGCGCCGGTGTCCGTGCACGTCGAGCACTTCGCCGAGCAGCAGCGCGCGTCCGTCCCCGAGACGGGGCGAGAACCCCCCGAACTGATGGCCCGCGTAGGCCTGGGCCACAGGCGTGGCCCCGTCCGGCGTGACATTACCGGCGAGGGCGGCGACCCCTTCGCGTGCGCGGAGCGCCCCCGCATCGACAGCCAACTCCGCGGCCAACTCGTCGTTGAGCGCCAAGAGCCTGGGCGCCGGCGCCGGCGCCGCTTGCCATGCTTCGTATAGGCCCGCCAGGTCGCGAACGTAGGAGTTGTCGAAGGCAAACAGCGGCCGGACAGCGACGCTCATGACCAGAGGCTAGTCCTCGGTCAGAGCACCAGCATCGGGCTGCTCATCGAAGCTAACGACAGCGGGCCACTTAAGAATGGGCACCACTACCCGATCGATGGCAATCCTCGGTACTTCCCCCCCGAGCGGGCCGTCGAAACACCCGCCCGGGATCCGGGTCTCGGGCTGGAGTCCCCGTCGATGGCGATCACGCTGTGGCCGTCGCGGGCGATGGTGCCCGAGAACGGGGTCTTGCCCGAACCACCCTTGCCTGCGACCGCGAGCTTCATATCGCGGAGCCTACGCACCGGGCCGGCGCGTGAAGAAGGCGCGCGTCTCGCTCAGGCCGCCGCCCACAATGCCTGGTGGACATCGGTGGCACTCACGAACCTCGGCTTGTCCATAGCGCGCAGCACCTGCATCACATCCTCAGGGGCGCCGTTGCGCTCGACCGCGGTGAGGACCTCCTCCTTGCTCGCGGGCCATCCGATTCCGACCACATACTTGCGGGACGCTTCGAGCGGGGTCTCCTGCACCGGTTCTCCTTTGTCGACTAACGGCCCAGGCCACTACCCGAGGCGAACGGACCGTAACCGATCCGGCCGGCAATGGCCAGAGGTAGGCGAGGTGAGCCCGGGGCGGAGTTCGGGTATCACCCCTGACGCGCTGAACCGGGGGGCGGCCCCGCCGCGGAAGCTAGTTCACGACCAAGAGGAGCGGTGCCAATGAGCGACTCAGACGACGAAGGAACCCCCACCGAGCGTCCGCAGGGGGCGCTGCATCTCGGTGGGGGGCGTGGCGCCGTTTCCCTCGGACACGGTGTACGGGCTGGCCACCGAGCCCGACTCCGCTCAACAGTTTCAGTAGTCGGGCCCGCCATGACCTCCTGGCAGCGAAGTCGGTAGCTGCGCACCAAGGGTTTCCTCTCCGGCGTCCAGCAGGGTTCTTTCGTTCTGCGTCAAGCCTCCTTCGAGGACACAGAAGACATAGTTGTCGTTGATGTAGGACTTGCCGCCGTGGGCCGCGACCGCAGGCCGACCATGGCGTAGGGCCGCTCGTGCTGGAACACAGGCCGAGCGTGACTAGGGCGCAATCCATAGGTCCCTACAGAAGGAGTTCACCACGGCAGCACGAGACGAGTCGACCGCGCACATCGCGATGGGCACACCACCCACCGCCACACGACCGAGTTTTGCGGGCTTGGTTGTCATAAGGCCGGTTATCGAGTGTCGGGGATCGGGGATCGGGGCAGCTTCCGCCGTGGCCCGTCAGTTGAGGCGGGCGCGAAGGGAACGCAGCTCGGCGGCGAGGGGCTCGGCGTCAGACTCGGTGAGGGGAAGGGCCAGGCGCATCTCGGCTGCCCGAATCGCGCGGCTAAGGTCGTGGCGGCGGAGGTAGGAGCCAACCAGGTTGTTCAGCATCCGCAGCGCCATGTCGTGGCTGCCCCACGGGCGAATCGGTATCTGACCCTCGATCGCAAGTTCAGTACCGCCGGCGAACGGGTCGAGCAACAGCGCCGGAACCTGCCCGAAGTCCCCGACCACGAAGTGCCCGGGCAGCCCCACGCCTGCGAGCTCCACGCCGACGCGGCGTGCAACCTCGACGTAGACGATCGACAGCAGGATCGGCAACCCCTTACGCCGCTCGAGCACAACATCGAGCATCGAGTTGTCCGGGTTGTCGTAGTCGTCGCGATCCCCACTGAACCCGTGGCGTTCGCCGAGTATCTCGCGCAGCGCGACAACCTCGCCCCGCGCGCCCTCGCCGACGGCAGCGGCGAGCTCTGAGCCCAGCAGGTCGAGCTCGGCTGCGTTCGCGTCGAGCTCGCGAAATTCTGAGGCCAGGGCGAGTGTGAGCCGGTCCAGCGGAGGATCGGGCTGGGCGGCGAGGTCGACGAAGGGCTCGAGTAACACTTTTCTCCTGCGCCGGGTGGGGGGCACCTAGGCCTTGCTCTCTCTGGTCGGGCCCTCGCGAGGAAGCAGGGCTCGGCGGCACCAGGCGAACCGGCCATTCCGGCGGCCACCAGCTATCACGGCGGGCAGGAAGGCGCGATCTCGATGGTCGCCTTTTTCGCTCACGCTACAGGCTCGGCCAGAAGCGCCGATAGCGACAGCTCGGGAAAGCCCTAGCTGTACCCGACCAGCGGGACGGTGCTAGATGGTTGATTCCACGCGGTTAGGCGCAGTAGTCGACGAGTGCGCGGCTGGGGCGCCCGAGTCGGTGGTTGAGGGCGATGGCGGCTTTGTCCCGCGTCATGATGCTCCGCACAGTCGTTTCTTTGGTTCGACGGAGTCGTGTGGCGACACGTCGGCCAGGCAGTGCAGGGAGCCCGTAGGGCGAGCTGTGCTGTCTGGCTGACGTGCGCGCGCCCCTGCCGGGACCCCCATCTGCCGGAGGAGATCTCATGGCCCGTCCGCCGAAGCACCCCGTCGAGTTCAAGTTAAAGATCGTGCTGTGCGCCCTGTCGGGCGAGTCGGCGGTCGCCGACCTCGCGCGTCGTCACGGCGTCTCTGAAACTTCGATCGCCAACTGGAAGGCGCAGTTCTTGCAGGCCGGCCGCCAGGGCCTGGAAGCGGCCGCCAGGCGCGGTCCGTCCTCCCGCGAGGTTGAGCTTGAGCACGAGGTGCAGAGCCTGACCCAGGCCGTCGGCGAGGCTGCACATCAAGCTGCGCGCCAGTGAGCAGGGCGGCGCCCACGGCATGACCTTTCGCTGAGCTTGAGCTGCTGCGCGGCGAGGTGGCGATCACGCGCTTCTGCGCGCTCGTCGCGCTGCCCAGGCGCAGCTACTACGAGCGGCGTGCCGCCGCCGCGCGCACCGCGGCCGGCGGCGCCAAGCGCATGCGTCGGCGGCCCGCGCGCGACCGCGTCAGCGAGCGTGGCCTGCACTGGGCCAGGACCTATCCGCAGTGGGGCCACCGCAAGATCTGCGCGATGATCGAGGCCGAGCACCACGCGACGCAGAGCACCGTGCTGCGGTTGCTGCGCGACCACGAGCTGACGCTTCCGATCGACGATCGCTCCCAGGTACGTCAGCTGGCGCGGGTGCGCCGCGAGGTCTTCCGTGAGGACTTCGACCGCAGAAACCGCGTTTGGCAGACCGACTTCACCGAGCTCGAGACCAGCCACGGCGGCGACTGGCAGATCCAGCCCGTCATGGACTACGTCACGAAGTTCTGTCTGGCGTGCCGCGTCTCGACCACGCAGGCCGCGACCGATCTCTGCCAGGCGATCGATGACGCCAGCCACATCGCCCACGACGTCATGGGCCGCACCGTCCTTGAGGACGTCACGTGCCCCGACAGCGGCCTGATCACCCCGGTGTTCGTCGTCTCAGACAACGGCCCGGCGTTCAAGAGCATCCGCTTTGAGCGCTACGTCCTTGCGCGCCCCGAGCTGCGCCACGTCCGCACCCGCAAGAAGAGCCCGCACACCAACGGCGTCGTCGAGCGCTTCAACTCGACGCTCAAGTACGAAGACCTCTACCGCGACCTGCCCACCGACGGCGTCGACCTCGACGTCCGCGTCGCCGCGCACCGCACCCTTTACAACGAGATCCGTCCCCACGAAGGGATTGCCATGAACCGGCCCCACCGCGCCTACACCGCCCCGAACGCCACAGCGTCAACACGCCAAAGTGAGCGAACCAGTTGACGCGGGACATAGGCGATGTAGTCGGTGAGGGCGCGTGGTGGGCGGCCGAGTTTGTGGTTGAGCGCGATTGCTGCGGCGTGGGCGAGGAAGTGGCTGGCGATGCGGGCTCTGAGGCCGCGGAGGGTGCGGGCGCCGTGGCGTTCGAGTGGTGAGATGTCCTAGCAGGTCCAGAATCTGCTTTCGATGCGTCGGCGGACCGGGGCCAGGTGTAGGTCCCGGCCGGGCTTGCTTGGGTTCGCGCGGTGATCGCAACACGTCGCTGTAAGCGGGTGCGCTGAAGCGTCGTCTGACGCGGCTGATGGGGTGCGCGTCGGTCGGTGCGGAGGTGAGCCCGGAGGGCGAGCCGTAGCCGCCGAACGACGCGCGCGCGGGTCGCCGGGGACGCGTCGCGCGCGAGCGATGTCCTCCTCGGCTGTCCGAGGTCAGGAGGAGTGGATGGCGCGGTTCTCTAACGCGCAGGTTGCTGAGGCGGTGCAGCCGTTCTGGGCGGCGCTGCAGGCCGGTGAGTTCATCACCGACGCGGCCGCCCAGGCCGGCACGTATCGCAAGCAGGGCACCCGCTGGGTGGCAGCCTGCGGTGGCGTGCGCCCGCGTCGTGGACGGGATCTGAAAGGGCGCTGCTTGTCGTTCTCAGAGCGCGAGGAGATCGCGCTGGCCCGCGCGCGCGGTGAGACGATCGGAGTGATCGCGCGGCGCCTGGGACGGTCGCCGTCGACGGTCTCGCGCGAGCTTTCCCGCAACGCCGATCCTCGCGGCGGCGGCTACCGGGCAACGACTGCGCACGCGTTGGCCTATGAGCGCGCGAGCCGCCCCAAGCCAGCCAAGCTTCATACCATCTGGCGTTGCGCGAGCTCGTGCAGGACGATCTGCTCAGGCGCTTCTCGCCCGAGCAGATCGCCGGGCGCCTGCGCCGCCGGTTCCCCGATAACCCGGAGATGTGGGTGTCCATGGAGACGATCTACCAGTCGCTATACGTCCAGTCGCGCGGCGCGCTGCGCCGCAAGCTGACCCGCTATCTGCGCACCGGCCGTTCGCTGCGCCGGCCCGGCCGTCACGCCGGGGGGCGCAAGACCCGCATCGTGCGTGACATGGTCAACATCAGCGAGCGCCCGGCCGAGGCTACAGACCGGGCGGTGCCCGGCCACTGGGAGGGCGACCTGCTGATCGGCAAGCGCAACGCCACCGCGATCGGCACGCTCGTGGAGCGCTCAAGCGGCTTCGCGATGCTCGTCTCGCTGCCCGACGGCTACAAGCCCGAGCACGTCGCCCCGGCGCTCACGGCCAAGATCCAGACGCTGCCCGAGGCGCTGCGCCGGTCGCTGACCTGGGACCAAGGCCGGGTCTGTCCGATGTTCTGTGTGTGGTCCGGGGTGACCGACACCACGGCCTGACGACCTGGTCGGGAGCCGCGAAGCCCGTAGGGCGGGGCGGCGAGCGACCGGGTCGTGGGGGCCGGAGAGGACA
>JBBRYL010000130.1:0-6105 GCA_038237685.1 Solirubrobacterales bacterium
GGCGCCCTTGACCTCCTTCATCGCGTCGGCCACGCGCAGAACGGCCTTGGCGGGGATGCATGCCTCGTTCAAGCAGCGGCCACCGACGGTGTCGGCCTTCTCGACCACGGCGGTCTTCATTCCGAGCTGGGCGGCGCGGATCGCGGCCACGTAGCCACCCGGCCCGGACCCGATGACGATGCAGTCGTACTTGGAGTCGGCCATTGCAACGAGCCTATTAGGTCGTACGTTTCGTGCCCGTATGCAAGGTCCGCGCTACATCGTCTCCGTCGAAGATCGGCTCAGCGCGCAGATGACCGGCCATGCCGGGACGCGCTATGACAGCCCGTCGCATTCGCTCGAGCACGCCCACGAGCTCGTGTGCGTGCTGCTCGACTCCCCCGGCCGCGCGATCGAGGGCGAGGGCCCGTGGCGCCGTGCGCGCGCGGGCGGCGAGCGCGTGGTGTGGATGACCCTGGCGGATCAGCTGTTCGAGTAGGTCGGTGCGGTGCTCGCGGGATCACCGATCCCGCTGCGCTCCTCCCGCTAGCTCACCGCTAGCTCAGCGTGCCCCGGGCGGCTTGGGCATCTGGATCCTGGCCATCGACTTGATCAGGAACCAGAACAGCGTGCCGCCGCCGGCAATGATCGACAGCGTGAAGATGAGCGCTGCGAAGTTCCTAGCGGTGATGAGCGCGCCTGCAGCGATGAGCACGGTGATCGCGAGCAGTGCCTGCATGCCGAGCGCCGCCCAATAGCGCACGTTCCATAGTCCCCACGCCATGAAGAACATGACCCCGGACCCGAGCACGGTGAATCCCGTCTGCGGTCGTTTGGACGGGTCGTATCCGATCGCCAGAGCCACCAGGTTGGCGACGCCGAAGAGCAGCGCGACCCAGAATGCGACCTGGACCGCCCGCGGCCGTTCGCCCGGCGCCAGCGGCACGAGCGCGGCCCGGGCCTCTTCGTCCTTGATTCGGCCGCGCTCGTAACCGCGTGCCATGCGCTCGGAGTCGGTGTCCTCGGGCGCATCGGGCGGCGCGGCCACGGTCGCCGCCGGGGGCGTTTCGGGTACCCGTGAGCGCTGGCGCTTCTTGCGCCGCTTGCGGCTACTGCGCTGCGCCAACGGGTGCTCCTTCCAGAACATCCAGGAGCCCTGCGGCCGCGGCTGAGGGGTCGGCGGCGTCGCGCACCGCGCGCACCACCACGACCCTCCGGGCACCGGCGGTCACCACCTGGGGGATGGTGTCGGAGTCGATCCCGCCGATGGCGAACCAGGCCACGTTCGGATCCCGGGCCGCGGCGTAGCGGACATAGTCGAGCCCGGCGGCGGCGCGGCCGGGTTTGGTCGGGGTCTCCCACACGGGGCCGACGCTCAGCTGGTCGGCCCCGGATGCGAGGCCGGCGTCGAACTGCGCGGGCGTGTGGGTGGAGAGGCCGATCAGCACATCCTCGCCGACCTCGGCCCGGACGTGGTGAACCGGCGCGTCGTCCTGCCCGACGTGCACGCCGTCGGCCCCGGCTCGCACGGCCAGGTCGGCGCGATCGTTGATCCAGAACAGCGTGTCGTGGCGGTCACAGATCGTGCGGAAGCGCTCGGCGGCCGCCAGCAGCGCGGCGTCGTCGAGGGAGCGGTCGCGCAGCTGCACCATCGCCACGCCTCCCCGCAGCGCGGCGTCCAGGGCCACCTCGGACATGCCGGCGTCGGTCACCAGGTAGAGGCGAGCTCGCGCCAGGCGCTCGAGTCGGGTCTCGCCCACGGTCATGCCCGAATCCTGCCAGGTCGTCGCGGATACCCTTGAGGCCTACCGCAGACGGGAGCCGGGCGTGCCGGCTGAGAGGGTGGCTGCCGCGAGGCGAGCCCACCGACCGTGGAACCTGATCCGGCTGATACCGGCGGAGGAATGGCGATGTCCAGCACCACCCCACAGTGCGCCGGCTATGACCTCGTGGTCGTGGGTGCCGGCGCCATCGGGCTCGCGTGCGCCTGGCGCGCCGCTCGGGACGGGCTGTCGGTTGCGGTGCTCGAGCGCGACCGTCCCGGCACCGGCGCCTCCGGGGTGGCTGCGGGCATGCTCGCGCCGGTGACCGAGGCCGATTTCGGTGAGGAGGGATTGCTCGCTTTGAACCGCGAGGGCCGCGCGCTGTGGGGCGACTTCGCGGCCCTGCTGGAGGATCGCTCGGGCATCTCGCCAGGCTATGTCGACTCGGGCTGTCTCGTGGTGGCCGCCGATCGCGACGACGCCGAGGAGCTGCGGCGCCTGCACGCCCTCCAGCAACGGCTGGGGCTGAGCGCGGAGTGGCTAACGCCGCGCGCCGCGCGGGGGCTCGAGCCGGGGCTGTCGCCGCGGATCGCGGGTGCCATCTCGGCGCCCGGGGACGGCCAGGTCGATGCCCCGGCGGTTGTGGCGGCCCTTGAGCGGGCGCTGATGGCCGACGGGGGTGAGCTGATCGCCGGCGCCGAGGTCGCCGAGCTCATGCGCGACGGCGACCGGGTCGCGGGCGTGCGCACGATCGACGGCTTGGAGGTGCGCGCGCCCTCGGTGCTGATCGCCGCGGGCGCGTGGAGCGGGGCGGGCGGCCTTGGGGCGCTTCCCGGCGCGCCGCAGGTGCGCCCGGTGAAGGGCCAGCTGCTGGAGCTGCGCGTGCGCGGGGGGCGGCCCGCTCCCGTCGGGCGCGTGGTGCGTACGCCGCGCTGCTACGTGGTCCCGCGTGCCGATGGGCGCGTCGTGGTCGGCGCGACCACCGAGGAGCAGGGCTTCGACCTGACGGTGACCGCCGAAGGCGTTTTCCGGCTGCTCGAGGCGGCGATGGAGGTGCTGCCAGACGTCGGCGAGCTGGAGCTCCAGCGTGCCCGCGCCGGCCTGCGCCCCGGCACGCCCGACGGACGTCCGGTGGTCGGCGCCGCCGGTCCCGAGGGCCTGCTCTGGGCCACCGGGCACGGCCGCAACGGGGTCCTGCTCGCGCCGCTCACAGCAGAGCGTGTGCTCGGGCTGCTTCGGGCGCCTACAGCGACGGGGGCCACGGGCTAATGCCGACGGTGGTGCTCAACGGCCGCGAGCGGGCGTTTCCAGACGGGGCCACGGTGGCCGACACGGTGCTGGCATCGGGTGCGCCCTCAGACGGCCGCGGCGTGGCCGTGGCTCTCGATGGCGAGGTCGTGCCCCGCGCCCAGTGGACCGTCCGCGAGCTCGCCGACGGCGGTCACGTAGAGGTCCTGCACGCGGTTCAGGGAGGATGAGCGCCGTGTCCGGGTTGCAGATCGCCGATCGCACCTTCGGCTCCCGCCTGATCATCGGGACGGGTGGCTTTCGCAACCTCGAGGCGCTGGGCCGCGCGGTCGCTGCCTCGGGCGCCGAGATGGCCACCGTGGCCATGCGCCGCATCGACTCACAGGCCCGTGGATCGCTGCTCCAGGTGCTCGAGCAGCAGAGCTGCTTCGTCCTGCCAAACACCGCCGGCTGCTTCACGGCACGCGATGCCGTGACCACGGCACAGCTCGCACGTGAGGCGCTTGGCACCGACTGGGTCAAGCTCGAGGTGATCGGCGATGACCGCACGCTGTTGCCCGATGCCGCCGAGCTGCTGGACGCGGCCGAGCAGCTCGTGGCCGACGGGTTCACCGTGCTTCCCTACACCACCGACGACCCTGTTCTGGCCCGCCGGCTCGAGGACGCCGGCTGCGCGGCCGTGATGCCGCTGGGCTCACCCATCGGCAGCGGCCAGGGGATCCTCAACCCGTACAACCTCCGCCTGATCGTCGAGCAGGCCGGGGTGCCGGTGATCCTCGATGCCGGCATTGGAACGCCCTCCGATGCCGTGCTCGCGCTCGAGGCCGGTTGCGACGGCGTGCTGCTGGCCAGCGCCATCTCGCGCGCGGCGGACCCCGAGGCCATGGCGGCGGCCATGCGCAAGGCGGTCGAGGCGGGCTCCGAGGCGCGCGCGGCCGGGCGCATCCCGCGTCGCGAATACGGCCGGGCCTCGAGCCCGGTCGAAGGAGTGGCGGAGCTCACATGAGCGGCACCGACCTGGAGCGCGGAATCCTGGACTCACTGGCGGAGCGGTGGGCGGGTGCCTGGATGGGCACCGCCGACTTCGCCGACTGCTGCACCGGCGACGTGAGCTATGAGGACCCCCTCAGCCGGGTGCCGCTGTCGGGCGCCGCCGCGGTGCAGGAACACGCGGCCACCATGCGCACGGTCTTTCCCGACGCGGTGGTCCAGCGCACCGCCGACGCGCTCGAGCGTGGCGGCCTGGCCTGCTTTCCGTGGCACCTGGAGGGCACTCACCTCGGCGAGTACGGGCCGCTGCCACCGACCGAGAAGAAGCTCTCGCTGCACGGGCTGCACTACGTCGAGCTCTCCGACGGTCTGGTGCGGCGGGCGCGCGGCTTCTTCGACCTCTACGAAGGTGCAACCCAGCTCGGGCTGCTGCCACAGCGCGGCGGCCTCGGCGAGGCCGCGCTGCTCCTGCTGCGCGGGTTCGGGCTGCGGCGGTAGCCCGCTCCGCCCGTGGGTGAATCGTCAAGGTTCGGCCGCCGTCTGCGCGGCGCCGCACGACCGTCGCTCGGCGTCGCGCTGACCACGATCGGGGCGGTGATCGCGGTCGTGGCCGTCATCTCCAACCATGAGCGCCAGTCGCCTCAGGGGCACCCTGGCAAGGTGTGCCGGTCGGTCTCGGCCCGAACGACGATACGGCGCACCGCGAGCTCCCGACAGTGGGTCACGCGGCGGCGGCCGATCAGCGCGACCGAGCGCGTCACCGCTTCGGAGCAGGCGCCCGACGGCAGCGCCAGCGTGACGGCCACGGCCAGCGCGACCAGCCGGCGCACCCTCGTCGCGCGGGCGCTTGTGACCGCGGTGGCCGCGGGCTCCGCGACCGAGCCCGCGCGGGCGAGTGCCTGTGCGTTTGACCGCGACCGCTCCGAGGCGGGCTACCGCGCTGGCGTCAAGGCCAAGAGGCGCGCTACGGCCAAGGCCCGCCGTGTGGCTGCGCCGAAGGCCGCCCGCCGCGCGCACCGAAATGCGATTGCGCGCGCCCGCCGGCGGGCCGTGGCCGGGGCCGAGGCGCGTCTGGACAAGGCGGCACTTCAGCAGCAGCCGAGGATCGAGGAGGAGGCCCGCCGCAACGCCATGGAGCACGCCCGGGCCGCCGCTCGCGCTCGGGCGGCCACGGCCGCTACTTCACCGTGATCGTGCCCGTCTGGTTGGGGTGGATCGTGCAGAGGTAGGTGATCTTGCCGGGGGCATCCAGCGTGGTCTGGAACGTCCCGCCCGGGTTCACGTTGTCGGACTTGAAGCCGGCGCCGGGGCCGCCATCCTTGGTCACGTTGTGGGTGACCGAATCGTCGTTTGACCAACGGATCGTCTGGCCCCTCTTGACGGTGACGTTCATGGGCTTGAACTGGATGTCCTTCATGCTCACCGAGACGTCGGCCTTGCCGGTGGCCTTGCTCGACCCCGCCTTCTTGGGGGTCTTGGAACCGCCTCCGTAGCCGCCCGAGTCGCCGCTGTCGCCGGACGAGCCGCTGCCGCCGCATCCGATGCCGACGATGGCGAGGACGAGGATCGAGGTGAGCGAGGCCAGGGGGCGGGTCATTCGCCGATCGTAGCCGTCGCGCTCAGCCGTCGGCGAGCAACTCCATCAGCGCCTTCTGGGCGTGCAGACGGTTCTCGGCCTGGTCGAAGACCGCCGAATGGGGCCCGTAGAGGACAGCCTCGGTGATCTCCTCCCCAGGGTGGGCCGGCAGGCAGTGCAGCGCCACGGCGTCGGGGCGCGCATACGCCAGCAGCGCCTCGTCGAGGCGATAGGGCTCGAGCGCGCGCTTGCGCTGCGCGGCGTCCTCGTCGCCCATGCTCACCCAGACGTCGACGTAGGCCGCGGCGGCGCCGTCCACGGCGGCGGCCGGGTCGGTGGTGAGCGTGATCGAGCCGGAGCCCTCGGCCTGGGAACGTGCGAGCTCTGCCACGCGCGGATCGGGCTGGAGCCCCGGTGGCGTGGCCACCGCCACCTCGAGGCCTGCCTTGGCGCCGAGGAGCATCAGCGAGCTCGCGACGTTGTTGCCGTCGCCGATGTAGGCGAGCTTCAGACCGTCGAGGTCCCCGAAGCGCTGACGCAGGGTCTGCA
>JBBRYL010000131.1:0-6069 GCA_038237685.1 Solirubrobacterales bacterium
CGCCTCGACCTCCACCAACCGCTCCTGAGGCCTCGCCACCACCCCCACCATGCCATCCCCCCCCGCACGCCATCGGTTACAGGCAAAATTCTCCAGGCCAGGTCGGACGCCTCAGCAGTGGTTACTGACCCACGCTCCTAGACGGCCACGGTGACCTCGCGTGTCCCGGGCGCCCGCGACGTCAGCTCGCCGCGAACCTGCGCGCAAGCCCGTTCGCGATCAGCGATGCGGCCTCGCTGGGGCGGTGGGTCGCGGCCAGCTGGAGGTTCTCGAGCGCGTCGAGGCCATTGTCGGGGGACCAGCCGGTCGTCTCGACGGACTCGCACAACTGCGCCGGCCACCGGTCCGAGGTTGACTGCACGGGGGGCCAGCGATCGTCGACGGCGCAGACCACCTGCGCAACGGTGGCGGTCGCGCCGCCGAACCCGCCCGCGGCGTAGATGGACTGCCCGGCTCGGATGGCTAGCAGCGCCTCCTCGATGATGCCGGGCGCGACGCCCAGGTAACCGTCCTCCTTGCCGCCGAGGAGCACGCGGGCGTCGGTGACGGCGCAGAGGTGCTCGCGCAACGCGGTGAGCGAGCGCGCGACCGACGCGTCCTGGACCGGGGCCGGCTGCTCGCCACGCTGGGCGTCGGCGGCGATCGACCTACCGCTGGGGTCGAGGTAGGTGAAGGCGCCCTTGAGAGAGAGAGCCTCGCGGCGGGCCTGCAGCTCGCTGAGCGACATGCGGCGATGCTCTCCCCACGGGACGACGAGCTGCAGCAGCCGGTCCGTCCCGCCGTAGCGGTCGACCTCTCCTTCGAGGAATGCCGTGTAGCCGTCGCGCTGGAGGTGGCCGCCGTAGACCAGGGTGCCGCCGGCGCGGATGACGACGCGAGCGATCTCGGCGAGTGCGAGCTTGAGGTGCGCGTCGGTCAGCCCGAGCCGTGCCAGCTCGCTGCTCTCCGAGACCGACACGCCGACGCGCACCCCGACGAGGCTCGACGGGCCGAGGGCGAGAGCGTCAGCCGCCACGAGTCGCGAGCCCCCTAGGCGTAGTGATCTCGAGCCGGCCGTCGATCCCGACCGCGCGAGCGAGCTCGCCCATGACCTTGAGCTCGTCGGCGCCCAGCGGAGGATCGGGGTGTAGGACGAGCAAGGGCTCGTCTCCATCGGCGGGAGGCGCGGCGTGCAGCCAGTACAGCATCGTGACCGGCTCCGGAGCGTGCGGCGCCCACCACGCCACGTTGACGACCCCTTCGACCTCGGCAAGCTGGCGCTGGCGACCCCAGAGCGCGCGCTTGAGGCACTCGTCGACCAAGCGTGCGAGCGCCGTCCGGATGGCGGCGCGGCGGTCGGGCCCGCCGGGCACCCGCGGGACGTGGTCCATGAGGAACGAGCCGCGGTCCTCACCTCGGGAAAGCGCGTCGAAAATCACCACCGGCATGCCGGCGCGCTTGGCGGTCAGCAGCTCCCGCTGGCACCACTCCCGCGTGGCGTAGAGGTCGGTGCGTAGAGCGAGCAGCGCGCTGGTCGCCGCGTGCTCGACGAGCTCCGGCGCCCAGTCACGCCCCACCTGCAGGTCGTTGGCGTCGAAGAAGTCGTCGAGGCGGCTGTTGCCGATCTCCTGCCGGACCGCGTCGATCAGCTCGCGGAGGGCGCCGGCATCGTCGGCGTGCTTGGTGTGACTGATGAAGACCTTCAGAACAGTCTCCTCGTCAAGGAGAAACTGCGCGACGGCCTGGGCCAGGTCGCGGCAGAGGTCCTCGCTGCCGCCCTGGATGGACTGGATAGGGCCGAGCAGGTCCAACAGCGTCCCCTCTCGCGGCGCGCTCGGGAGCCTGACGGGGGCGACGGCCACGGCGTCGGGTCGGCCGCTGCGGGCGTCCACGATGCTCTGCATGTAGTCGTGCCAGGGCCCGGTGCCGGACTCGACGGCGCCGGCAAGCTCGAGGCCGAGCACCGGCACCACCACCGTCAGCGCGGGCTCGGCGAGGTCGTGCGGGAGAGGCTCGACGATCGGCAGCGGCCGCGGCGCGTCGTCGGGGCCGTCCCATCCCGCCGAGCGAACGAAGACCTCGATCGCGCCGCCGATCAGCCCGGAGAACGCGTCGCCGTGGAAGTGGTCGACCAGCTCAGCGGCGACCAGCTCTCCCTCGCGGTCGCCGGGGTGCCAGACGACGTAGATTTCAAGCACCGGCGGCAGCATTCGAGGCCGAAGCGTAACCACGGGGCGCGCATGCGACATCGGGGACGGCTTGTATCGTGAGTCACGAGACCATGAGCGATTCGGCGAACGTGTTCATCAGCCACATCCACGAGGACGACAGCTATCTCGACCGGATGAAGAAGCTGCTGGCCAAGCGGCAGTTCAACATCCGGGACTCCTCGATTAACGAGGCTCGGCCGAACAAGGCCAAGAGCGAGGAGTACATCAAGTCCAAGATCCTGGCGCCGCGGATCCGCTGGGCAGGGACCGTCGTCGTCTTGATCTCGCGCGAGACCATGGACAGCACGTACGTGCGGTGGGAGATCGAGTACGCCCAGCAGCACGACACGCGGATCGTGGGCATCTACGCGCCCGACGCCGACGGCTGCGACCTGCCCGAGGGGCTCGAGGACTACGCCGACAGCATCGTGCCGTGGGACGGCGACAAGCTCCTGGCGGCCATCCGCGGCGACGACATCTGGGAGGACGAGCAGGGCCGCACCCGAGCCGAGCGCGACATCGCGCGCTACGGCTGCTAGTCCCTTGCGCGTCTACAGCTACGTCGTCGCGCGCGACTATGGCTTCGCGCCCAACCCCTTCCACGGGTGGTGCACCTTGGCGACGTGCAAGCCGCGCATCCGCAAGTCGGCGCAGCCCGGCGACTGGATCGTGGGGACAGGCTCCGGAAAGAAAGGCCGCACCGGACGCGTCGTCTACGCGATCCGCGTTGAGGAGGCGCTGACCTTCGAGCAGTACTGGCGCGACCCGAGGTTCCGGCGCAAGCGTCCGGACCTGCGTGCCAGCCGCAAGCTGGCCTTCGGCGACAACATCTACCGCCGCGCCCGAGATGGCTCGTGGTGCCAGTTGCCGTCGCACCACAGCTTCCGTGACGGCAGCGCCAACCCAGCAAACGTGACCACCGACACCGGTGTCAACCGGATGCTGGCCGGCCGTGAGTTCGTCTACTGGGGTGGTTCGGGGCCGCCGGTCCCCGACAGGTTGCGGCACTTCGGCGAGGCTAGCGAGGACCTGGTCATCGGGGGTCGCAACCACAAGTGCTGCTTCAGCCCCGAGCTCATCGCTGCGACCGTCGTCTGGCTGGAGTCGCTCACTGAGCGCGGCGTGCTCGGACGGCCCGGCGACTGGTAGCGCGCCGCCGCCACGACCGGCGGGCCCGGGACACCTTGCAAGTATGAGCGTCGTCGTGACCGGACTCCTCCAGGCCGAAGGGTGCACGATCGGCGCGGCGACGGCGAAGCTGCGTCAACTGATGGGGTCGTGAGGACGTCTCGCGCGTCCGTCCGCCTGCCCATCCACGAGGCCGGTGCCACGGCTGACATGCTGGCGGGGTGATCTGCCGAGACGAGGTCTACCGTGCCTACTGGCACCTGGCGTGTGAGCGCCAGAGGATCTTCCACAGCCGCTCCCGGGGCGAGCCGGGTCCGTGGACGACTGATCCCATCCTGCGGGAGTACAAGTTCACCAACTCCTACCGCGCCTCGGACCGCGTCAGCCAGTACCTGATCGGCGAAGTGATCTACGGGGCTCAGGACCTGCCCGCCGAGGACGTGCTGTGCCGGATTGTCCTGTTCCGGCTGTTCAGCCGGGTAGAGACCTGGCAGGCGCTCGAGGCCCGGCTCGGAAGAATCACCGCCGCGACGCTCGATGATCCGGGGCTCGATCCGGCGCTCGAGGCGTTGCAGCGAGAAGGGCCGATCTACACGTCGGCGTTCATCCTCTGCGCCAACGACGCGTTCGGGCTTGGGCGCAAGCATCGCAACCACGTGGCCTTGGTCAGGTCGATGGTTCAGACCGGCCTGGGCGCCGAGGTCGCGCGGGCTCGCGACCTAGCCGACGTCTACGCGGCGCTCGTCGAGTACCCCCTGATCGGGCCGTTCATGGCCTACCAGCTGGCGATCGACATCAACTACTCCGAGCTGACGGACTTCAGCGAGGACGCGTACACCGTGGCGGGCCCGGGCGCCGAGCGCGGCATCCGCAAAATCTTCCCCGACGCGACGCGCCGACAGATGACGTCCATCATCATGCAGATGGTCGAGGCGCAACACACCGCGCCGGCCCGCTTCGGCCTGGCGTTCGACGATCTCTTCGGGCGCCCGCTGCACGCGATCGACTGCCAGAACCTGTTCTGCGAGCTCGACAAGTACAGCCGCGTGGCGTTCCCCCACCTAAAGAGCAACCGCCAGCGCATAAAGACGAGGTTCGCCGCATCGCAGGATCCGCTGCCGCTGCGCTACCCGCCCAAGTGGGGGCTGCAGGGAGTGCCGTCTGCCTAGACGGCCGCGACGGTGGCGCCCGCAGATACCCGGAGGCGGTGCAGCGGCTCATCGGCCATACGGGTCCCCGTCACCGTGCGCAGCTTGATGGCGAACAGCAGGCAGTCAGGCAGTCGCCGGGCCAATAGGTCGTCGCCGTCGGTGGCGGCGGCGAACGCGCCAACTAGCTTGGCGAGATGTAGCACGTAGTGGCGCAACTGGTCGAGCTTGTGCAGCCCGATGACGTCGGGATGGAAGTGTCGGTCGTGCTCGACCTGGACGAGCTGCAGGTCCCGCCACGTGCGCGCCTCGCGGACGGCGGCGGCGCCGTCGTAGGCAGTCGGATAATCCAGGACGTTGCGAGTCTCGATCACGGCGAGCCGGTCGGCGTAAGCAGAGACGACATCGGTCCCGAACTGGCGCGCCAGCGCCACGACGGCTTGCTCGATGGCGGCGCCGGCGTCGGCGACGGCCTTGGGATCTGCGGGCTCATTGTGCTCGACCTTGTCGCAGTAGGTTGCCACGTCGCCCACCGCGGGGGCGATCTCGAGGGCGAAGGCCCGCGCGGCGTCGGTGTCAGCACGCATCTCGGCGTCAAGAGTAAGGGACGGTCCCGACGACTCAGACACCGCTCGAGCTCTTGATCAGGGGCCGCACGGCAGTCGCGAACTTTTCGCGCGCAGGCGCGATGAGGGCGGCCGCCTCGGGCGAGCCGTTGGGTCCGACGCCATCGTAGAGAGCCACCAGTTCGCGCAGGCGGTTGGTGACCGTACGCGCCTTGGCTGACGGTTTGAGAGCAACGGCGCGCTCCAACGCCTCGAGCAGCCGGTGATGGCCGACCTTGGGGATCGGCGGCGCCTCGGGGGTGCGCCCGAGCTCTTCGAGGATGTGCCGCCAACGCGCCCGTGTCGGCTCGTCGGCGGTGTGCGCGACGACCGCCTGGGCGAGCGCCCAGATGTCAGCAGGATCCTCCACGAGGCGGTCGAGGTCGAGCACCGCGACCCGGGGCAGGTTGGCGCCATAGACGGCGATCGTGGAGATTGTGACGATCGCGCCGGGCTTAAGGGCCGGCTTCTCCATCTTGGCGATGACGGCGCGCTGGAGCCGTGCGATCTCGGCAACGTTGATCGGCCACCAATAGCGCATCTCCTGCTTGCGGAAGGTGGCCGTGCAGTCCAGCTAGGCGTGGTCGCCACGGTCGGCGAGGACGAACTCGGCCATCGCGAAAGCGGGGTAGGTGCCAGTATCGAGTGCACGGCTGTCGGCGGGGTAGCGTCCAGTCTCTTTGGGGCTGATGAGGGTGATCAGCGAGCGGCTGGAGTCGCTGCGGGCGCCCAGCGACCGCGCGGCGCGCTCGACCTGATCGCCCCAGCGGCTGTAGATCCGCTCGCCGTGGTTGAAGCCGATGACGTCGGGCACCAGCACCGAGCGCTCCTTCTGCCACCACCCGACGATCTCCTCAACCCGAATCCACCGATCGGGCGGCGGATCGTGGGAAGATGAGCGGCGGCGGGGTCGTGGCGGCGGGGCTGGGTCGGTCGGCGGGCGCGATTGGCGGTCGGAGCGCTCGTTGGTGCTCGCGCTGATCGTGAGGTCGTGTTCGC
>JBBRYL010000132.1:0-6044 GCA_038237685.1 Solirubrobacterales bacterium
CGGGCCGGTCGCAAGACCACTGCGCGGACCTATGACGCGATGATCGCTGCTACGGCGCTGGCGAACGAGCTCCCGCTGTACACCTGCAATCCGGATGACTTCGTCGGGATCGAGCGCCTCGAACTCGTGCCGGTTCCCGCTTCGGACCGTCAGTAACCTGGCGGGCCGCATGCCCTTTCGCTTCACCACAGCCGGCGAGTCCCACGGGCCCGGCCTGACTGCCGTCCTAGAGGGCCTGCCTGCCGGCATCGAGCTCACGCCCGAGGACATCGATTCCGACCTCGCCCGGCGTCAGCTGGGTCACGGCCGTGGTGGCCGGATGAAGATCGAGAAGGACCGCGCCGACGTGACCTCCGGGGTGCGCCACGGGAAGACGCTGGGTGGTCCGATCGCGCTGAAGATGGCCAATCGCGACTACGCGAACTGGGAAGAGCGGATGAATCCATGGCCCGTTGAGGCCGAGGTCGCCGAGGTGCACCTGCCGCGTCCCGGGCACGCGGACCTCGCGGGGGTGCAGAAGTACGGCTTCACCGACGTGCGCAACGTGCTCGAGCGCGCCAGCGCCCGCGAGACCACGGCGCGCGTGGGCGTCGGGGCCCTGGCCAAGGTCTACCTGCGCGCGCTCGGGGTGGAGATACGCAGCCACGTGACCCGGATCGGCTCGGTGGCAGTCCCCGCGCGCCACGACCTGGAGGTCGAAAACTTCGCCGCGGTCGACGAGTCGCCGGTTCGCTGCCTCGACGGGGCGGCCTCGGAGGCGATGGTCCAGGAGATCAACGCGGCCCGCAAGGCCAACGAGTCGCTCGGCGGCGTATACGAGGTGATCGCCTTTGGCGTGACCCCTGGGATCGGCTCGCATGTGTCCTGGGACGAGCGGCTGGACGGCCGACTGGCCCAGGCGATCATGTCGATCCAGGCGATGAAGGGCGTGGGTATCGGTGAGGGGTTCGACCTGGCCGGCAAGGTGGGATCCCAGGCCCACGACGAGATCTTCCACTCCGAGGAGCGCGGCTTCTTCCGCGAGACCAACCGGGCCGGCGGAATCGAGGGCGGAATGAGCACGGGCGATCCGCTCTTGGTGAGCGGCGCGATGAAGCCGCTGCCGACGCTCACCAAGCCGCTCCGCAGCGTCGACCTCGAGACGCTGGAGCCCGCACAGGCGCTGCGCGAGCGCACCGATTCGTGCACCGTGCCCGCGGCCGCCGTTGTGGCCGAGGCCATGGTGGCGCTCGTGCTGGCGCCGGCGTTTCGCGACAAGTTCGGTGGCGACCACATCGACGACGCCAAAGGCGCCCTACGTGCCTATGAGGAGCGCATTGGCTGGAAGCGCTAGCCGAGCGAACGGGGCCCTCGTCATGGTGGGCTTCATGGGCGCAGGAAAGTCCAGCGCCGCCCGCACCGTGGCAGCGGAGCTGGGCGGTCAGCCGCTGGACTCCGATCGCGAGCTCGAGGCCGAGTTGGGCGAGACCATCGAGTCGTTCTTCGATCGGGAGGGCGAGGCTGCCTTCCGCGCGCGCGAGGAGGAGGCGGTACTGCGACTACTGGATCGCTCCGACGCTCAGGCCGTGGCGCTGGGCGGCGGGTCGCTCGAGTCAGACAGGGTCCGCGATGCCCTTGCGGGTCACACGGTCGTGCACCTGGAGGTCAACCCCGACGAGGCGTGGCGGCGAGCGGCGGGCCGCGGCCGCCCGTTGGCCCGCGACCGGGGCCGCTTCGACCAGCTGCACACCGATCGCAGCGCCGTCTATGAGACCATCGCGCACGCGGTGCTTCCCCCCGCGGGCCGCGACGCCGTGCGGCGCGCGCTGCCCGCGCTGCGGGCGCTGCACGCGGCCAGGTCAGCAGGCCACGCCGGCCTGCAGATGGTGTGGGCGCCCACGCGATCGGGCGACTACCCGGTGTTCTTCGGTCCGGGCGCCCTCGCCGCGATTCCGATCCATCCCTCCGATGGCCGCACGTTCGTGGTCACAGACTCCGAGGTGGTTGGCCACCACCGGATCGCCGCGCAGCACGCGGTCGCCGTCGAGGCGGGCGAGCAAAGCAAGACGCTGGCCACGGCAGAACACGTGCTGCGCGAGTTGGCGGTGGCCGGAGCCGAGCGCGGTGACCTGCTGACCGCCGTCGGGGGCGGGGTGGTCGGCGACCTCACCGGGATGTGCGCAGCCCTGTACCAGCGTGGAATGCGCCACGTCCAGGTGCCGACGACTCTCGTGGCCCAGGTGGACTCCGCCTACGGCGGCAAGACAGGCGTCGACCTGCCCGAGGGCAAGAACTACGCGGGCGTCTATCACCAGCCCTCGGCGGTGGTGTGCGATCCGAGTGTGCTCGAGACCCTCCCGGCGGCCGAGCTGGCTGCTGGCTACGCCGAGGTGGTCAAGACGGCGCTGATCGCCGGCGGCCCGCTGTGGGCACGCGTGCGTGCCGGCGGTCCCGTCGATGCAGACGTCGTACTTGGCTGCCTCCGCACCAAGCTTTCCGTGGTGGCTGCCGACGAGCGCGACGAGGGCGTGCGCCAGACCCTGAACCTGGGACACACCGTGGCCCACGCGATCGAGTCGGCCACCGGCTACGCCCGCTACCGCCACGGCGAGGCGGTGGCCATCGGGCTGCTGGCGGCGCTGCAGCTGTCAGACCGCGAAGCGCTGCGCGCCGAGGTCGAGGGCCTGCTGTCAGAACACGGCCTGCCCGTCACCTTCGAGGGCGCGTCGGTGGCCGACGTGGTGGCGATGACCGACCGTGACAAGAAGCGCTCCGGCGGCCAGACTCGGTTCGTGCTGTTGGAGGCGCCCGGCAAGGTCACGCCCGGCCACCGCATCCCTGAGGCGGCGCTCACAGAGGCCGTCGAGGAGGTCCACCGCGGATGAAGGGGCACCGGATCGGCGTCCTGCACGGTGTGAACCTCGACCAGCTCGGCCGTCGCGACCCCGATGTCTATGGCACCTTCTCGCTGCCCGAGCTTCAGACCTGGATGACCAAGCAAGGGGCCGAGCTCGGGCTCGATCTCACGTTCTGGCAGACCAACCACGAGGGCGAATACTGCGAGACGCTGCATCTCGCGCGCGAACGCGTCGATGCGCTCGTGCTCAACCCCGGCGCGTGGACGCACTACTCCTACGCCATCCGCGACGCCCTCGAGGTGTGCGGGCTGCCGGCGGTTGAGCTGCACATCTCCGAGGTCGACAACCGCGAGGAGTGGCGCCGCCATTCGGTCATCGCCGACCTGTGCGTCGGGCGCGTGCAGGGACGCGGGATGGAGGGCTACCGTGACGCCCTGGAGATACTGAGCAAGGAGCTCGCCGGATGAACGCCGCGACCAGCGCCCAACGCGCCGATCGCCTCGCAGCAGTGCTCGCCGAGCGCGAACTGGATTGCCTGCTGGTCACCGACCTTGTCAACGTGCGCTGGCTCACGGGCTTCACCGGCACCAACGGCGCCTGCGTGGTCTCTCGGGACCAGCGCCTGTTCCTGACGGACTTCCGCTACACCGAGCAGGCCGAGGCCCAGGTGCAGGACTTCGACCGCATCCAGGCCGGGCGCGACCTGCTCGTCGACCTGGCCGGGCGGCTGGCGGGGCGCGCGGGCTTCGACGACGCCCAACTCAGCGTGCGCAGTCACGCAAAGATCGCCGACAAGGCGCCCGACGGGGTCGAGCTCGTGGCGGCCGGCGGCGCCGTCGAGGGCCTGCGCGAGGTCAAGGATGCCGGCGAGCTCGAGCGGATCGCCGCCGCGCAGGAGCTGGCCACCGCGGCGCTCGAGGCGACGCTGCTGCGCGGGCTCGTGGGCCGTACCGAGCGCGAGATCGCGCTCGACCTCGAGCAGGAGATGCGCCTGGTGGGAGCCACCGGACCGTCATTTCCATCGATCGTGGCGGCCGGGTCCCACGGCGCGCTGCCTCACGCCGTGCCGCGCGATGTCCCGGTGCCCGCCGGCGTGCTCGTGGTGGTGGACTGGGGCGCGATCCTCGACGGCTACTGCTCGGACTGCACCCGTACGTTTGCGACCGGCGCGCTCGATGACGACGCCGCGGCGGGTTACGAGCTGGTGCTGCAGGCGCAGCTGGCCGGGCTTGCCGCGGTCAGGGCCGGAGCGGCCTGCGCGGAGGTCGACGCCACCGCCCGCGGCGTGATCGAGGCCACCGGCCAGGGCGACCTGTTCGGCCACTCGCTCGGCCATGGCGTCGGCCTCGAGGTGCACGAGGGGCCGACGCTCTCGGCCCGCTCGGAGAGCGACCTGCGTGCCGGCAACGTGGTCAGCGTCGAGCCCGGGATCTATGCGCCCGGGCGCTTCGGGGTGCGGATCGAGGACCTGGTCGCGGTGACCGAGGATGGGGCGGACGTGTTCACGACGTTCGCCAAGGAGCTCACGACCGTCGGGTAGGTCAGTTGCCGCGCAGCGCGGGGAGCTTCTTCAGCCTGCCGACCGGCACCGCGTACTTGGACGGCTTGGTCGGCACGACCGGGTTCTCGATCTCGTCGAGGCGCTTGAGCAGCTCGGGCCACTGACCGGGACGCAGCACCGCGCGCGCCTGGGCGGAGAGCTTCGAGTTCGCGCCGAAGCGGGGCTGGAAGCCGATGTGGATGTGGTTGGCGTGGTCGGGCAGCGCCATGGTGTTCGCGCCGAGATCGAACAGGCTGATGATCTGGTGGGGGGTCATCGTGCCCTGCAGCCGCATCAGCAGGCGCACCGTCTGCTCGGTGATGCCGCCGGGGTCCTGGTGACCGAGGATCGGTGTGCCGTTCACGGCGGAGATGTCGACGGCGTTGCCCGAGGAGTGCTCGGAGATGTTGCCCGAGGCGGTCATCAGGCCGTGGTTGCCCCTGAGGCTCGACACGGTGGGGCGGAACCCGGACTCGGCCAGGTACTCGAGCGTCGCGAGCACGCGCCGGTCGATCTGGCCGGAGACGATGTCCTCGCGCCCACCCGGATAGACCTCGATGCGGGGGTCGGCCACCACCCGCTTCTCGAGTGCCGGCTTGGGCATGAGCAGCACCTGGCCGATCGAGGCGCCGTCCCCGGAGTCGCGCAGGGCGTTGCGGCCCGACGCGCGGTAGATCGAGGTGGCCTCCAGCAGCTTCCAGCCGTCGAGGATCGGCTTGGGGTCGATCGTGGGCGCGCCCTTGCCGGCGGGCCGGATCGCGAAGCGCAGATGGGCGGCCGTACCGGGCTCGTGGGCGCCGACGGTTCCAAGCGGTGCTCCGGCGATCACGTGCGCGCCGGTGCGCAGGCGACGCAGCTTGAAGAGCTTTAAGTCCAGCGGCACGGGGCGGGCGTAGCCGTCGTAGCTGCTCACGCCGGTGCGCGACTGCATGTCGAGCAACTGGTCGTCGCCGCCGTTGGCGCGCGCCTCCGGCAACGAAGGGTGGGCGAACAGGCGGCGCTTGACGCCCGCCTGGTCGCTGTGGCCGGCGGCGCCGGGGTTGGCCTTGACACGCATGGGGCCGCGCTTCGGGCCGGACTTCGTGGGCTGTCGTCCCGCGGAAGCGGGGCGGCTCGGCTTGGGGTCCTTGCGGCCGCGATTTGCCTTGAGGGCCCTGGAGGTGCCGACGGTGGACCGCCCCTCGTCCTTTGGCACCGCGTAGTAGCGGGCGGTGGAGCCGAGGCCGGCGTAGGTGTAGCGGTTGCCGTAGACGTCCTGGACCACGACGAAGCGGCCGAGCTTCTTGGAGGCGCCGACTTTCTTGACCTGGCCGTCGTTGGTGGCCACCACGGGGGCGCCCTTCTTGGCGAAGATGTCGACCGAACGCCGGTTTGCCTGGGATTCGACCACGTTGGCGGCGTTCTGGCCTGACCTGACCCGCTTGGAGCGGGCTTCCTTGACGTCGTCGGCGTAGCGGGCGCGTGCGGCGACGGGGAAGCGGCCCTCGGTCAGGCCGGTCAGCGACCCGATCAGGTCGGCGGGCACCCCGGCGATCAGCTTGGCGCGCAACATCACCGAGTCGACGTACCAACCCGCGTGGTTGTAGGCGAACACCGCGCCGCGCGCATCCTTCTCATACCCGGCGGCCTTGAGGTAACGCGCGGCGGCGAAGATCGCGTCCACCGGA
>JBBRYL010000133.1:0-5953 GCA_038237685.1 Solirubrobacterales bacterium
CGGTCCATCCGCGCCGCCCCGTCGTCAGGGCCCAGCGTGCAGGCCACGGGCAACGCGGCTGCCGCGCCCGCGTCGCAACGCTCGAGGTGCTCGCTCTCTCGCCGCTTCATCATCGACTCAACCGTATCCGCTGAGGGATCGCTTACCGGAACGTCCGGATCCTCAAGTCTCCGTCGTGACCGGCTGCGTCCTATTGGAAGTCCGATAGCGATATCAGGGGGTAGCGGCGACCGGAGTACGCATCGACCAGCTGCTGCCGTCGGTAAGGCCGCTTGAGCCTCACGGTGACGGTGAACGGCCCGCGCACCGCTTGGGCTGTGCAGGCGAATCCGTGCGGTGGTGGAGGCCGTAGAAGTTCGATCCTGATGACCTGTGCGGTCTCCTTGACAACGCGAGTCGTGTATCGGATGTAGCAGGAGCTCGAGCGATCTCGCGTGCCTTGGAATACGTCGATCAACAAGGTCCGAGAGTTGCCACCGCGCGCGATCTCGTTCCACGGCTCAGCTGAGGGCATTGAGGAGTGCTTTGCGGCCGTCGAGCCGCTGGTAGCTCCGCAAGCCGTGACAAGGAGGCCGCAGATGACAATCAACTGTGTGGGGAGTCTGCTCCGCAAGGGCCTTGCGCACACTATGACCGCCCGCCAGGACAGCGCCAACGGGACCCGGGGTGGCGCCGCCGAGGCCCGCAGATCGCTTATACAGGGGGCAGCCGGGACCCGGGTGCGATCGAACGATCGCGTCCAGTCCCGCACCGGGATCGCTAACCGGACACGTGGCTGCCGAAGGATCGTGTGGGGAACGAGCCGCTCGGTCCGGGACGGCTCGGCGTCTATTCGTCGAGCAGCAGCGCGGCTGCGGTCGACGCAGACCCCCAAGACAGCGTCACACCTGATCCACCGTGCCCGTAGTTGTGCACGCAGCGCGCCGCGCCGATCTGCTCGATCTCCAGCCGCACCGCCGGCCGCGCTGGCCGCAAGCCGACCTGGTGGCCCCGCACCCGTGCATCGCCCAACCGCGGCTCGACCTCGATGCAGCGCCGCAGGATCTGCGCCGCGATCTGGGGATCCGGCTCGGTCGAGGTGTCGTCGGTGCTCTGCGTCCCGCCGAGCACGACGTGGTCCGAATACGGCCAGTAGGCCGCCCACTCAGGGGTGAATGGGGCCTCGATGAAGAACTCCTCCAGCCCAGGGTTGTCCACGATCACGTGCTGGCCGCGCACAGGGGTGACGGAGTCGTCCCCCGGTCAGCTCACGCGCGCCCAGTCCGGCGCAGTCGACGATCAGCGGCGCCTCGGCCGCCAGGGCGGGCAGCGAGGTGACCGCGCGCAGCACGATCCGCCCGCCTGCCGCCACCAGCCGCCCGGTGAGGTACTCGAGGTAGACGGGCATGTCGACCAGCGGAAGGGTGGCCCAGAACGCGGCGGTGAAGCCGGGCGGCAACTCCTCCGCAGCGCATGGCCTCATGTCGCCCAGTGCGGGTACCGGCTCGCGGCTGGCCAACCGGCCGCGACGGATGGTCACTCCGGTGCCGGCCACCTCGGCCAGCGAGATGAACTGTGCGATCGACGCGCGCTCCCGGTGGCCGATGTCGCCGTCAGCCGGGGCCATGGCAGGGCCGATCATCGCCGAGGCGACCGCGGACGTGGTCTGCGCGGGCGCAAGCCGGGTGCGCACCTCGACTCGCTGCCCACGCTCGGCCAGGCACACCGCGGTGCTCAACCCGATCACGCCGGCCCCGATCACGACCACGTCTGCTTCAGCTTGGGCTGTCATCGGCCCATCATCGCGGGGCGGCCGGGCTTACGTCCTGGATGAATAATGAGCTGCTCCACAAGAGCCTTGGTCAGCGCGTCCCGGAGCAGGATCCGCTTGCGGGTTGCTTGCCGGCTAATTCGTAGGCGGGGTCGAGCGCGACGTTAGGCGTGGATCATGCGGTTGAGGAGGTCTTTGAGTTGGCGTTGCGCGGACTCTGAGAGGCTGGCGGAGATCTGTTGTTCGGCGGTGCTGATGGCGCGTTTGGCGCGGGCGAGGGTCGCCCGGCCGTGGCGGGTGATCTGGAGGGCGTGGGCGCGTCGGTCTTGGGGGTTGCGGTGACGGATGACGTCGTCGTTTGTCTCGAGGGTGTCCACGAGCGCGACCATCGTGGTGCGGTCGATGCGCATCTGTTGTCCGAGTTGGTGTTGGGAGAGGTGTCTGTCGCTGGCGAGGATCGCGAGCGCGACGTACTGCTTGATCTCGAGCTGCAGCGGAGCGAGTGCAATAATCCAGGCGCGTTTCCTGAATGGCGAACGACCCTGCGCGGTAGTCGCTGTGGCGCACCCAGCGGGGTCGGATCCGGACGTGAACGATGTCGGGGTCTTCAGCGCGCTGCCGGCCGTCGGGGAACTGCTCGAAGTAGGCGCTCAGGCAGCGGGTGTGGTCAGCGCCGATCAAGATGTCGGCTGATCCCTCGCACTGGACGGTCACCTCGAAGTCCCATCCGATCGCGACAGCGCCGGTGCCCGAGGAGGGTTCGTCGCGACGGCGGGGTCAGCGTCCGAGGCGGCGGAAGCCGGGGTGCACGCCCGGGGTAAGCCCTTGCTCGTCGGCGATTCGCCGCAGCAGCGCGGCGAGGTGGCTTCGCTCGGCGTCGTCGATCGCGGCTGTGATCGCGCGTTCGTGCTCGCGGGCGACCGTGGAGATCTGGGCCAGGGTCCGCCGGCCCGTGTCGGTAAGCGAGAGGGCGTAGTTGCGCCGGTCGGCGGGGTCGCGGCTGCGCTGCACGAGGCCGCGTCCTTCGAGGTCGTCGATCAGTGCGACCAGGCGCGGTGGGTGCATGCCAAGGGCATCGGCGAGCGCGCGTTGGCTTTCGCCCGGGGCGTTTGCGAGGCGGCGCAGCACTCCCGCCTGGGGCGGAGCGAGGTCGAGGCGCTCGAGGCGCCGGGCGAAAGCGGTGGCGGCGTAAGGGCCGAGCTGCGCGAGCAGGAAGGCGACGCCGCCGTCGCGTCTGGGATCTCGGGATTCGGTGTTGTCCACATGGACCAGCCTACTACCTGTGGGTAATCATTTCTGTTTGTAATCGTTACTGCTACTCTCGATGGCATGTTCGCACGAGACCTTCTTCTCACACCTCGCAGAGCAGCGAGGAGGTGGGCGAGGGCTAGCCACCCACTGACAACCTCGTCGAGAGCCCCATTCCTTGGGATTCCGAGTTAGGCGATGGGATCGGCTCCTCGCGGACGTCGTCGCCGTCCTCGCCCAACCCGACGGCGCCATCGCCGTCGACGCTGATCGCGGCGTCGATTCACGGCCCGGCGATCGACGGCGCGACGATGTCCGCCAGCGAGGTCACCTCCGTATTGGGCAACTCGTGGGCCATTTCCTCGGCCATGGTCGGATCGAAGATCGTCAGTAGCAGCGAAACGTCGTCGGAAACAGCGCGGACCATCAGCGCCATCCGGAGCACGATCGGGTCCTCCCCCGCAACGACCGCGACCGCGTCGACGCCACCGGCGTTCAGCGCGGCTGAAGGTTCGACGTTAAGGGACGCACCACTGGTGGCCGGACGGGATTTCGGCGGTCTCGGCCCTGGCGCGGGCTGCACCGTCGGCGTCCCCTCAACCCATGAGATACACGTAGGCCGACGATGAGCGAGCGCAAACGCGACAGACCCACGAAGCAACCCTAGGCGCCCGTGGACGGTGAGTGAGCGGGACCGGTTCCCGAGGGAAGTCGTATAACGTGATGGCCAACAGCCTTGCCCGTTCGCATCCGGCGGGCGTCTGGAGGGTCAGCGAGAGGAGCGTAGCAATGCCACGACCGGTCATCCTTGGCATCGTCGGCGACTCGGCGGCGGGGAAGACGACGATCTCGGGCGGGCTCGTCGACATCCTCGGCGAGGAGCAGGTGACCCACGTCGGGACCGACGACTACCACAAGTACGACCGCGAGCAGCGCAAAGAGCGCGACATCACGCCGCTGCATCCCGACTGCAACTACATGGACATCATCGCTCAGCACCTCGCTCTGCTGCGCGAGAACGAGCCGATCCTCAAGCCCGTGTACAAGCACGCGGACGGCACCTTCGGGCCGCCGGAGCACATCTCACCGAGGTCGTTCGCCGTGGTGGAAGGACTGCTCGGCTACCACACCGAGGGCATGCGCGACGCCTATGACGTGCGCGTCTACTTGGCGCCGCCCGAGGAGCTGCGCCGCAAATGGAAGGTGAAGCGCGACACCTCGAAGCGCGGGTACACCGAGGAAGGGGTGCTACAGGACCTCGAGAAGCGCGAGCCCGACTCCGCACAGTTCATTCGCCCCCAGGAGCGCCACGCCGACCTCGTCATCAAGTTCATGGAAGGCGAGGGCGAGGATCCCGACAAGCTCGACGCCCACGTCGTCCTGCGCGAAACGCTGCCCCACCCCGACCTCTCACCTTTTCTCGGCAAGGGCGACAGGGGGATCACGCTGATCGAGAAGGGCCCGGACCCCTACATCCGGATCCCGGGTGACGTCAAGCACGAACATGCCGAGGAGATCCAAGAGGCGATCTGGGATGAACTGCACTTCGCGAGCCGCCTGCGCTCCGAGCGGCTCGGCGAGTTCACCGTCGGGAACGACGTCAAGCGCTCCGACACGCTCGCGCTCGTGCAGCTCCTCATCCTCTACCACATGGTGACCGCCAAGGCGGCGGTCGCGATGGGCGGCGAAGGCGCCCGCTCTGAGGACAAGGCCGCGGAGGAGGGGGACAAGGACGCGGAGGACTCTTAAGAGTAGAGCTCCCCGGCGGGTCAGACAAAGTCGGAAGCGATCGTGCGCGGCGTTCCTCGCCAGCGTCCCGTCGAACCCCGAGTTTGCGCCTCGAGCGCGGTCCAGCGGACCAGACGTTCGTGGCAAGACCTCGACTCGACACAGGATGTAGAGTCATTCCTGGAAACACTGGTCCAAGTGAGCGACGCGACCCTCGTCTACGACGCCTACGAGCCCGACGAGGAGGGGTTGCGCGAGGCACTCACCTCGACGGGCAACGGCTACTTCTGCACGCGCGGCGCCGCGGAGTGGGAGGACGCCGACGACGAGCACTACCCGGGCACCTACTGCCACGGTGGCTACAACCGCGAGACCACGATCATGGGCGGCCGCCCCGTTCTCAACGAGGACCTCGTCAACCTTCCGAACTGGCTCGTCCTCAAGCTGCGCATCGAGGGCGAGGACGCGGTGCGACTGGACAACGTGGAGGTCCTCGAGTACCGGCACTCCTACGACATCCGCACGGCCACGGTGGTGCGGAGCGTGCGCTTCCGCGATCGGGCCGACCGGGAGACCTCGCTACTCAGCCGCCGCTTCGTGAGCATGGCCCACATGCACCAGGCCGCGATCGAGTGGACCCTGACCCCCGAGAACTGGTCGGGCCGGCTCGAGATCGTCTCCGCCCTGGACGGCCGGGTGACGAACCAAGGGGTGACGCGCTACGGGGCGCTCGAGGGGCGGCACCTCGACCCGGTCTCGCCACGCACGTTCGGCCCCGAGGTCATCGCGCTGAAGGTCAAGACGCGCCAGTCCGACATCTTCATCGCCGAGGCGGCGCGCACGCGCGCGTTCCGCGGCGAGGAGCCGGTGAGCGTGGAGCGCAGCCTCGACCAGATGGACGACTACATCCAGCAGGTGCTCGCCTTCGACGTGCAGGAGGGCGAGACGGTGCGGGTCGAGAAGCTCGTCGCCTTCTACACCTCACGCGACCGGGCCATCAACGAGCCCCTTGGCAACGCGGGCGGGTCGGTCCGGCGCTATCCCGACTTCGCCGAGGCGTTCGCCCGCCACGAGGGCGCGTGGGCCGAGCTGTGGCGGGTGTCCGACGTCGAGGTCCCCGGCGACGAGCGCGTCCAGCTCCTGCTGCGCCTCCACATCGCCCACCTCCTGCAGGTCTGCTCGCGCCACACCGTGGACCACGACGCCGGCGTCCCCGCCCGCGGCCTC
>JBBRYL010000134.1:0-5809 GCA_038237685.1 Solirubrobacterales bacterium
CCCAACCATCGACCCCCTCCGTGAAAAGGAGGTGGTCTACCGTTTCAAATCAGACAACAAAACTAAGCGATTTGCAGGGTCTTTGTGAGAATAAAGAGCCCTCTGACGGACTCGAACCGTCGACCCCCTCCTTACCATCGAAGCTCTCGGGTGACCGAGCGCAGCCGAGCGCAACGGTTTCCGCCGCGTTTCCGGGGTTTCGGCGGTGAGCGCGTTGCCGTGGGTTGTGCTGGGTTGCGACCGCTCTGCTCCACAACTGCTCCACGATATGTTGGCTGTTCTGAAGACAGTCGACGCTCGGTTGGCGCGATTGCCGGCAACGAGCTCGGATTCCGTGGTTGCGTCCCTGGCTATGGCGGCGCTGTTATCGACGCGTTAGCGCGTCGAACGGAATCTTCGCGCCAGGCAATCCGAACGGCACGATCAGAGCATCCGCGGGAAACCCTGGAAGCGAAGGCGCGTCCGTGTGGTCGCTACGGCTCGGATCGTCACTGTGAGCGGCGTTCCTCCGGTCGTGTGCGCCTGGCGCAGCGGCGTCACGCGGTAACGGTCGACCGTGAGCACGAGCGTGAATCGGCCTCGCCGGTCGGAGGTGACGATCTGCGCGTCGCCACTGCTCAGCGGCGTCAACCGAAAACGCGCTTGCGCGGGTCCCCGGGCCGACACACTAGAAGACGAACCCGTAGGGCTTCAGGTTCTGCTTGCTGATGCGGCCCTTGCGGACGGTGACGGCGAAGGTCTTGCCGGTGCTGCTCCTCTCGGTGAACCGGAGGGTGGTCGGGTCGACCACGGCGATCTTGATGGAGCTGTGCGCGAGTGGTTTGCGGTAGGCGCGGAGGATGTCGGCTTTCGCCTGCGTTGCGGGTTCCGCGCGGAGTTGGTGCATGCGGCGTGAGCGGACAAACAGCGCCAAGTCGCGGGCTGTCAGGCGGTCGGCGAAGTAGGCGCGGCCAGCCGCGGTCAGTGGGATTTCGACTGCTGCGTGGTTGCCCAGCCGGTCGGGCCAGGTGCGGCCGATCGAAGCCTGCACCTCGCAGCCGTCCACCGGCGTGCCGACGCCACTCAGCTGGAACCCGACCTTCGGCGCCAACCGTCCTTCCTGCCCGAGGCCGCGCACCGTGAAGATGCCGAACTCCTTCGTCAGCCGGAAACAGCTGAGCCCGGCGCTGTGGCCGGCAAGTTCCTTGAGGATCGGCGTCGCGGCGATCTGGGTGAACTGCACCGAGCCGTTGTGGCCGACTACGACCCGGAACCCGTCGGCGGCCCCCTGTTGCAGGGGCGCTGATGGTGCGACGTCAGGCGTCGTCGGCAGCACGCGCTGCTTCGGCCCTCCGACGCCGGATGGCAGCGTCGGGATTCTGATCGGCGCCGGCTTCGCGGTGTACGGGAACGCCTGCCGCCCGAGTTGCTTGCCGCTCTTCGAGTAGAGGGTCAATGCGAGTAGTCGGTGCTGTTTGTTCCAGTGCGTCGTCGGAATGTCGTAGCTGAAGAACCCGGCCGCGATCGGCGCCGAGACCCAGACGAAGGGGATGTCGGTGGTGGTGCCGTCGGCGTAGCGGGCGGTGATCTTCGCGGCGGCCGGGGCGGTGATGTCGCCGCCGACCCGGGTGACGATCGACGCGTTCACGCCGTGTCTCGGCGAGCCGCCCTGCCAGGTGACCCCGAGCAGGGCCTTCGCGCGGTCAGTCCGCGCCTGGCGGCAGCCACCGAAGCTGAGCTCGAACGTGTAGCAGTAGCCGCCCTTCGTGGTGGGGGCGACCCAGAGCTTGCGCGGGTGTCCGGCGATCGAGAAGGTCGCGACTGCCCGGGCTTTCGCCGCCTGCACCGGCGTCGCCCACTGCGACGGCGCGCCGATCGGCAGGTCGAGGAACTGCTTCTTGACGACGTTCGGCGCGGTTGGGCTGTGCCTGAACGAGACGTTCTTGCGGCCCAGCAGATGCAGCACATACCCCTGCACCCCGAAGGCGGGCGTCGCGAGCAACGCAATCAAGACGAGCGCGAGCGCGACAGTGCGCCGTGGGTGCCGCCGCCACGGCGGCACTGGCCGCCGCCGGGTGCTGCGCGTTGAGCGGGCGAGTACGCCAGGCCAGTCGGGCTGCTCGTCGGCGAAGCTCGGGACGAGGTCGTTGAGAGCGAGTTCGAGCAGGTCGGTCATTGGGTCACCTCGGATGTGAGCGCGACGCGCAGCTTGTTGCGGGCGTGGTTGAGTGCGGCGCCGACGGTGCCCGGGCGAACCCCGAGCACCTCGGCGATTTCGTCCTGGGACAGGTCGGCGAAGTAGCGGAGGTAGGTAGCGTTCCGCTCCTGCTCGGGCAGAGCAGCCACGAGCGCCCGCAGGTCCGGCCATCGCTCCGGGTGACCGTTCGCCGTCTGCTCCGGCGGCTTCTCGTCGCTGAAGCGACGGCGGAGGCGCTGCTCCTGGCGGCAGACGTTCAGCATCGTCTTCCACAACCAGCCTTCGAGGCTGCCCTCGCCTCGGAAAGACTCGCTGGCGCGGAGCGCGGCCGCGAACGTCTCCTGCACCGCATCGCGCGCCTGGTCAGCGTTGCCGAGAAGCGCGTAGCCGAGGCGGAGAAAGCTCCTGAAGCGAGCGCGATAAACCTCCTCGATCGCGGCCGCAGATGCTCCCTCGCTCAGTCCCACACCTAGACGATGCACGAGAAGGCGAAATCGTTTAGTTGGGGGCGACGCAGATCCGACAGGGGACATGCTCGCCCCACGAGACGGGTGGCCGCGCCGCCCGGCCGTATCGTGGGGCGAGGGTTCCGCGTCGATGAGATGAGGTCTCCGGCGAGAGGATGGTCGCCCAGATCAGCGTGCCATCTTCGGTGCTCGTGCAAGAGGGGTTGTGAAGAGGTGACCATGTGCGCAAACGGGGTCACCGATGAAGCGACGGATGCTGTTTTTGTGTGCTGATGGGACCGATATCTCGATCCACCGACTTGGCCGCTCGCAGTACACGCTGGGCTCGCCCTGTCGCGGCTCGATACTCCAGGCGATGTCCGCGCTGGCACGACCGTTTGGGCGGAGGACCACGGTGCGCGGGTGACGCTCGGCCTGAAAATAGGTACCGCCATCGGTGATGTGGGTCGTTTGCACCCGCCGACTGGCATCGAGCAGTCGCAGCCCGAGATAGCCTCGGACGGCGCACGCGGTCGACCGCACGTTCCGGATCTCGGCCGTGCCATGGCGGTTCCCTAGCGCGACGCCGAGATTTGGCACGAACGAGATCGAGATCTGATCCCGGCGGCACATCGGGACGGAGTTGGCCGCTTCACCATGCCGGTTCGTTCCGCAGGCGCTGAGAGCGAGTCCGAATGACCCAAGCGCGACCGCCATTACCCAGGATCGCATCGTTTCTTGATTGCCGTCAGGGTGTAGTCGTGAACACTGGCGCAGGGCGTGGTGCCTCCTGCTGGCACTCATGGGTCTGCTTTGACGAGACTCCATCGGGTGAGAGGGGCAGCCGTGGTGATGGGCTTGCTGTGGATCGCCACAGCTTGCAGCAGCGGAACAGTTCCGTCATCAACGGCCGTTATTGGCCCTCGGCATCACGGGTTGTCCTCCGAGACTTCGTGCTTCGACCGCGTGAGTCGTGTTCTGGATGCACCCGACAGATGCTTCTATAAAAGTCAAGCGGTCATTGGCGGTCCGTGTTCGAGCAGGCGATAGAGGCTGCGGGCGAGGTAGCGCTTGAGGCAGCGGTTTGCTTCGCGTCGTGTCTTGCCTTCTTGCAGACGGCGTTCGATGTAGGCGATCGTGGCGGGGTGTGTGCGTTTGCGGGTGACGAGGATCATGTGGAGTGCACGGTTGAGTTTGCGGTCGCCTGAGCGGTCGAGGCGGTAGCGGATCGTCTGGCCGGAGGAGGCGGGGATCGGCGCGGCGCCGGCGAGCCTCGCGAACGCGGCTTCCGATTCGATCCTGCCGCGGTGTGACCAGGAGCGGACGAGCTGCGCGGCGGCGTGCGGTCCGACGCCGGGCTGATCGAGCAGCTGTGGTGCGAGCTTGCGCGTGATCGTGTCGATCTCGCGCGCTCGCGTTCCTCGGCGGTCAGGGCAAGGACGCGTCGCGATCGAGCGGAGCGCGAGCAGGCTGCCGCGCAACTCGGGATCGTGGCGACCGGCAGGTCGCGTCGTCGCGAGGCGGTGCAAAAGCCGTGCTCGTGTCAGTGGCCTCAGCTCGCTGCGGAGCGGCTCCGGAGTCGTGATTAGCAGGTCGCGGAGCTGGCAGAGCCCGGCGCGTTTTGCGTTGACCGCTCCCTCCCGAGCAGCCACAAGTGCTTGCAATGCCTGTCGTTCACCGCCTGCTCGCGGCGTCGAGGGCCGCTGCTGGCTGAGCACGCTGCGGGCGGCACGGATCGCGTCGAGCGCGTCGGTCTTGCCACCCGTACGGCGTTCCCGGCGCAACCGGCTGACCTCGAGCACCCGCTCACCACGGACGGTCAGGAAGCGTGTGAGACCGGCACCGAACGAACCGGTGCCTTCGATCGCGAACGCCCGCCGACCTCGCGTATGCTCCCCGACGAGCGCCAACGCTTGCGCGTAGCCGTCGTTGTTTGCGGTCACCGTCGACTCGAAGACGACTGCGCCGCTGATGACGTGCACGACCGCGATTGCATGTGAGTCCCGGTGCGGGTCGACACCGACGACGTAGTCCAGCTGATCTGCGAGCTTCCGAGAACCGACCTCCAGCCAGGCGTTGGGGGACACGAACCGGTGTCGGGTCTGAGGATGGAAACCGCGGCGGCAGAACTGTGACGGGTCACGCGCTCACAACGCGGACAGGCTTCTGATCAGGCCAGCAAGCGGGCGCCAGGCCGACACCGGACCCTCTGCTCGGACACATCACTGGAAAGACACCCAGCGCGGGGTCATTCGCGAATCGAGTCACGAACAAAGAGCACCGACGCCAACCTGACAAACGCCCCAGACGGGACATCTCACACACTCACAGTTCCGGAATGACGCCACAACGACGAAAGTTTTCGGGACGGCTACGTCGGTTCGGGGCTGCCCAGGCTCATCACGATGACCCTGACCTTGGCCGAGATAAACCCCTCTGCGCTGCCGCAGATCGCGGCGCCCTTACCGATGAGGTGGAATGGCTTCCCGCCGCGATAGTCGGTGGCGCGACGCTCGAATCTGGACTCGAAGTTGCCGAAGCCGTTTGAGTTGCCGTTGAACCTGAGCGAGAGCAACCGCAGCCGGTCGCGGTGTCGATAGCGGTCCCGGAAGTAACTGAGGAGCGTGTCTCGACGGTAGGCGTCGCTCCCCACCCGCACGCCGGGCTGACCGGCGGAGTACCACCTGAACTCGGGGGCGCGAGCGAAAAGGGCGTCTAGCTGAGGAGAGGCACCTGTGTTGTAGGCCGTGACAAAACGCGTGACCGCCGAACGAATCGTGATCGCCGAGCAGCCCTGCGTGGCGGTGGCAGCAACGGGTTTCGCTGCCACTGCCAGAGCCGCCCAACCGACGATGGAGACCGCGACACAGAGAGAGAAACGGAGACGCACGCTCTCATTACACCACTGGCCGCCGTCTGTTCGAAATCGCTGCGTGCGCGAGCGTCCTGTCGCCCGAGATTTCGCCGGGCATGGGATGCGTTAGTGGTTCTGATGAGCTGTTCGCCTGGTTTAGCCGCGGCGGGCCAGCTTCTCGGCCTGGTCAAGCCAGGCGCTGATCTCGCTGATCACGTTGTCGCGGGCGGGGATGCCGTTCGGGAAGAGCGCTGCGAGCAGACGATCGCGATCAACTCCGCCAGTTGTCCGCGAACGTGTTGCGGATCTCCGGCGAGCTCGACTGTTGCTGGC
>JBBRYL010000135.1:0-5729 GCA_038237685.1 Solirubrobacterales bacterium
CTCGCCCCGGACCTGTGGCTGCGCAGGCGAGCTGCGCAACGCGCCCGGCGGGTCCGGCGTGAGTTGCCGGCAATGCTCGACCTGCTCAGGGTCACCGTCGCGGCCGGCGCGTCCCTGGCCGCCGCGCTGGCCGATGTGGGTGCGCGCGCGGCGGGGCCCCTGGCGCGGGAGTGGATCGCTGTCGGACGCGAGGTGGCGCTCGGCGTGCCGCTCGGCGGGGCGCTGGCGGGCATGGCGCAGCGGCTGCCCCAAGCCGAGATCGTGGCCCTCTGCGCGGCGCTTGACCGGGCACGGCGCCACGGCACGCCGCTGGCCGACGCTCTGGCCTCGCAATCACGCGATGCGCGGCTGGCGTTGCGCAGGCGCGTGGCCGAGGATGCGGCCAAGGCCGGGCCGAAGATCCAGCTGGTGGTCGCGCTGCTGCTGGTGCCGTCGGTGCTGCTGCTGGTGGCCGCCGCGCTTGTGGCTGCGCTGCTGGGCTCGGGCGGCGCGCCGGGTCTCTAGGCCCCACAGCGCCCCACCAGGGCGCAAGAATCCTTGCAGCGGTGGGGCCACGAGTGCAATCGCTCGCCCAACGGCGGCCGGTGCACCGCTCCTCGCAGGATTTCACCGTGACGTCCGATGGGTCCCCACGCACCCCAAGGTCACTGGTAGAGCGGAGAACTGAGCCGGCGGCCTCGTGCGCGCGTCCGGCGCGAGCGCCTGAGTGGGGCATTGTGTTGCACGGTGGGAGAAGGTGGGGTACTGTGGCGCCAGCTCACGAGGACCGGAGTGGCGGGGCTCCTCCCACTCCGCCACTCCGGTCCGAGTAAGCGCTCCGCGGAAGACCCCTCTTTATGGCACTACGAGGCAACTACGAACACTCGCTCGATGCCAAGCATCGCCTCAGCATTCCCGCGAAGTTCCGTGATGCCTTCTCCGACGGCCTCGTCCTGGCAAAGGACACCGACTCCTGCATCTCGGTCTGGGCCCCCGAGGTCCACGAGGCCAGCGTGCGCCAGGCGCTCGAGGGCAAAAACCGGCTCAGCTCGGAGTACAAGCGCATTCAGCGCTACTTCCAGGGCAACTCCTTCGAGGTCGAGCTGGACTCGGCCGGCCGCGTGGTGCTTCCCGCGCCGCTCCTCGCGCACGCGGGGATCGAGAAGGAGATCGTGGTGACAGGCGTCGACGACCACGTCGAGCTGTGGTCGAGCCAGGGCTGGGCCGACCAGCAGGCACTGCTGGACCAGGTCATGGGGGAGGTGACGGACTCCCTTGGCCATCCTTCTTGACATGACCCGCTCCCACGTACCCGTCCTGGCCGGCGAGCTGGTCGACATGACCGGCCCGGCCGAGGGTGACAAGGTCGTGGACTGCACCTTCGGCGCGGGTGGCCACGCTCGCCTGATGGCCGACCGGATCGGCGCCTCGGGCACGCTGGTCTGCGTCGACCGCGACCCGGCCGCGCAGGAGCGCTTCGACGAGCTGGCCGCCGAGGTCAGCTGCGAGACCCGCTTCCTGCGGATGGACTACGCCGACGCACTCGCCCTGCTGCACGAGGAGGGCTTCCGTGCCGACCTCGTGTACTTCGACCTTGGCGTCTCCTCGATGCAGATCGACGCGCGCGAGCGCGGCTTCTCCTACTCCTACGACGCTCCGCTTGACATGCGGATGGACCCCACCCAGGAGCTCGACGCCCGCCAGGTGGTCAACACCCTGGAGGAGCGCCAGCTGGTCAAGGTGATGTCCGAATACGGCGAGGAGCGCAACGCCCGCGTGATCGCGCGCGAGATCGTACGGCGCCGTCAAAAGGCTCCGATCGAGACCACCGGCGAGCTCGTCGAGGCCGTCGAGGCCGCCCTCCCCGCCGCCGTCCGTCGGCGATTTGGGGGGAGTTCCCCTGCAAAGCGCGTATTTCAAGCCATCCGCATCCTGGTGAACGACGAGCTGGAGGATCTCGACCGTGCCCTGCCGGCGGCGTGGTCGGTGCTCGCCGAGGGCGGCCGCCTCGCCGCGATCTCGTTCCATTCGCTCGAGGACAGGCGTGTGAAGCGCTTCCTGGCCGAACGTGCCGTGGGCTGCATCTGCCCGCCCGATCTGCCGGTCTGTGCCTGCGGGCAGACGCCCGAGGCCGAGCTGCTCAACCGCCGCGCCGTGGGTCCCACCCCCGGCGAGATGGCCGACAATCCGCGATCCAGCTCGGGCCGGCTCCGCGTGGCCCGGCGGATAAAGACCGGTGAGGAGGCCTGATGGCCGCGGCACCCCTTCGTCGCCGCGCTCCCGCGCCCCAGACCGCGCCCGCCAGGCCCGCGCCGGCGCGCGGCCCGGCTCCGTCGCGCCGTGCCACCGCGCCCGCACGCGGCATTGCCCGCCCCGCGGGCGCCGCGGTACTCGACCGTCTGCTGGCAGGGCGGCTGTGGATCGGCCTCGTGTTCCTGCTGCTGGTGGGGATCGTCTTCTTCAACGTCGACCTGCTTGGCATGAACCGCGACATCGCGCGCAGCGCCCAGCGCTCCGAGAGCATCCAGCGTGAGAACGCCCGCCTGCGCGGCGACATCGCGCGGCTCGGCTCGAGCGAACGGATCCAGAAGGTGGCCGCCGACAGCGGTCTGGTGCTGCCGGCGCCGGGCGAGGTGCGCTACCTGAAGCCCAATCCGGGGGCGGATCCGCGCAACGCGCTCAGCCTCCTGAAGTCCGGGCCTGCCACCGACGGCGTCGCGCAGGTCCCGTCGGCCCAGCCGGGCGGCTCGGTTTCCGCCACCGGGCAGGCGACCGACCCCGCGACCGCGACGCCGGCTCCGGCGGCCACGCCTCAGGCTCCCGTGACGACGCCACAGGCACCCCTGGCCGCACACACGCCTGCCACCACGCCGACGTCCACCCAGACGCCAGTCACGACCCAGACGCCAACACCCGCCACCACCCAGGCGGGCCAGTAGCCGGTGCGGCTGGTCGACCGCAGAATCGGCCTCCTCTTCGCCGTATTCCTGCTGCTGCTGGGCCTAGCCACGCTGCGGGCCACATGGCTAGGCACCGTCCAGGCGGGGTCGCTCAGCAAGCGCGCCGCCACCCAGCAGGTCGAGGACCTCAAGGTCCCGGCCACCCGCGGCACGGTCACCGACCGCCACGGGGTGGAACTCGCCGTCTCCGAGGAGGCGACCACGGTTTTCGCCAACCCGATGCTGATCAAAGACCCGACGGCGGTCGCCGCCAAGCTCGCCCCGCTCGTCGGGCGCGACCAGAGCGAGCTGCTCCCGCTGCTCTCCAACCGCAAGTCGGGCTTTGCCTACCTACGCCGAAAGATGGACCCGACGCTGGGCGAGAAGGTGGCGAGCCTCCACATCGAGGGCATCGGCACGGTCTCTGAGCCGCGTCGCACCTACCCCCAAGGTGCGCTGGCGGGCCAGCTGCTCGGTGCGGTCGGAACCGACAACTTCGGCCTTTCGGGCATCGAGCAGCAGTACGAGAGGGAGCTGCACGGCTCCGACGGCCAGCGCAAGCTGGTCAAGGACGCCACCGGCGAGACGATAAGCATGGTCGACTCCAAGCGGGCAAAGCCGGGCGAGGACCTCAAGCTGACGATCGACGCCGCCCTTCAGGAGCGTGTCGAGGCCGTACTCGGGCAGGTCACACGCGACTTCAGTCCCAGGGGTGCGACCGCGCTGGTGATGGATCCGCGCAACGGCGAGCTGCTGGCCATGGCCAATTCGCCACGGGCCGACCCCAACGACTTCGGCGCCGCGTCGAGCATCGCGCGCGCCAACGGCGCGGTGTCCTCGGCGTATGAGCCCGGCTCGACGTTCAAGGCGTTCACCGTGGCGGGCGCGCTCGAGCAGAAGCTGATCACTCCCCAGACGGAGTTCAAACTGCCGTCGCAGATCCAGGTGGCCGACCGCTCGATCGGCGAGTCGCACGACCGCGGCCCGGTGACCCTGACCACCGCGCAGATACTGGCCCAGTCCTCGAACGTCGGGGCCGTGACCATCGGCCTCAAGCTGGGCAAGAACCACTTCGACAAGTGGATCCGGCGCTTTGGCTTTGGCAAGCCGACCAACGTCGGGCTCCCGGGCGAGGGCGGCGGCATCGTGCCCGCCCCGAAGGCCTACTCCGGATCGTCGATGGGCAACCTGCCGATAGGCCAGGGCCTGGCGGTCACGCCGATGCAGATGGCCGCCGCGTATTCGGCGATCGCAAACGGCGGGGTCATGCACCGCCCCCACGTGCTGGCCGCGCAGCACGATCCGGGCCGCCGGGTGGTCACCAGCAAGACGGCCGGGCAGGTGGCCCAGATGCTCGAGGGTGTGCTCGCGGCGGGTGGCACCGCCCAGGAGGCCTCGGTCCCGGGTTACACGCTGGCCGGCAAGACCGGCACGGCCCAGAAGCCCGACCCCAAGACCGGCGGCTACTCAAAGTTCAAGTTCTTCTCAAGCTTCATCGGGTTCGCACCGGCCAAGCACCCGCGGCTGATGATCGCCGTGATGGTCGACGAGCCAACGGGTGGCTACTACGGCGGTGAGGTCGCGGCCCCGGCGTTCGAGAAGATCGTGTCGTTCGCCCTGCCGTACATGAAGATCCCGCCGCGGTGAGCCACCCTTCGGGGGTGCTGTTCCTTCACGGCTGGATGAACAGGCGCCCGCCTGAGCATTGGCAGAGCCGGGTGGCCGCGGAGCTGCGCGGCGACGGAATCCCCGTCGAGCACCCGCAGCTGCCCGATCCCGACACCCCGCGTCTGGAGGGCTGGATCGACGTCGCCCTGGACGGGCTGCGCCGCATGCCGACAGGCGAAAGGGTGGTGGCGTGCCATTCGCTCTCCTGTCTGCTGTGGGCTCACCTCGCGCCGTGCCTCGAGCGCGCCGAGCGGCCCGAGCGCGTCTGCTGGGTGGCCCCGCCGGGTCCGGCGGTGCTCGCGGGGGAGGCAGCAATCGCGGACTTCGGTCTGCCCGAGCCCGACGCCGAGGCCATCCGCGCCTCGTCGACGACCCATCCGCTGCGGCTCGTGTGGTCAGATCGCGACCCCTACTGCGTGGAAGGCGCCGGCCCGGCCTACGGCGAGCCGCTCGGCCTTGACGCCGAGTTCCTGCCGGGACAGGCCCATCTGAACCCCGACGCCGGCTACGGCGACTGGCCCGCGATGACGGCGTGGTGCCTGGACGGGGCATCGAGATTCCGTCGAGGCCGTCCGTAGACTCTGCGCCACCATGACCCTTCGCGATCTGATGGGGAATGGGGCCCCCGACGTCGAGATAACGGGCCTGGCGTACTCGAGCAGGAGCGTCTCGAAAGGGGCGCTCTTCTTCTGTGTGCCGGGCTTTCGTGTCGACGGTCACGACTTCGCCCCCGACGCGGTCCGCCGCGGCGCCGCCGCCCTGGTGTGCCAGAGGCCGCTCGAACTCGGCGTGCCCGAGATCGTCGTGGATGACGTCCGTGCCGCGATGGGACCCGCCGCCTCACGCTTCTGCGGCGACCCGACGGCGCAGCTGGCCGTGGCCGGCATCACCGGCACCAACGGCAAGACCACGACGGCATTCCTGCTGCGCGACGTGCTCCAGACCGCGGGCCGCCAGACGGGCTTGATGGGCACGGTCAAGCAGGTCGTCGGCGGCGTCGAAGAAACCGCCGAGCGCACCACGCCGGAGGCCGTCGACCTGCAGGCCACCTTCGCGCGCATGCTCGCCGGCGGCGACAGCGCTTGTGCGATGGAGGTGTCCTCCCACGCGCTCGAGCTGGGCCGCGCGGTGGGCATCACCTTC
>JBBRYL010000136.1:0-5444 GCA_038237685.1 Solirubrobacterales bacterium
CTGCGCCAGATCTCCGACGCCGCCTGGCGCTGCGCCGATCCGGGCATGCAGTACGACACCACCATCAACGAGTGGCACACCTGCCCCAACTCGGGCCGGATCAACGCGTCGAACCCGTGCTCGGAGTACATGCACGTGGACGACTCGGCGTGCAACCTCTCCTCGATCAACCTCATGAAGTTCCGCCAGGAGGACGGCAGCTTCGACACCGAGGCGTTCGAGCACACGGTCGACGTGATGATCCTCGCGCAGGAGATCGTGGTGTCGCCCTCGAGCTACCCGACGGAGGAGATCGGCCAGAACGCGCGTGACTTCCGCCAGCTCGGCCTGGGCTACGCCAACCTGGGCGCGCTGCTCATGAGCAACGGCCTGCCGTATGACTCCGACGAGGGTCGCGCTGTGGCCGGCGCCATCACCGCGCTGATGACCGGTCGCGCGTACCGCGAGTCGGCCCGCGTGGCCGCCGCGATGGGGCCGTACAAGCAGTACGAGCTCAACCGCGAGCCGCACAACCACGTGATGCGCAAGCACCGCGACGCCGCGTGGCACGTGCTCGACGAGGAGCTCGTGGAGACCAAGCTGCTCGCCTCCGCGCGCCGCAGCTGGGACGAGGCGGTCGAGCTTGGCGAGGACCACGGCTACCGCAACGCGCAGGCCACGGTGCTCGCGCCCACGGGAACCATCTCCTTCCTCATGGACTGCGACACCACGGGCATCGAGCCCGACTTCTCGCTGGTCAAGTTCAAGGAGCTCGTCGGCGGCGGCAACATGACCATCGTCAACCGCACCATCCCGCGCGGGCTGGAGACGATGGGCTACTCCAAGGAGGAGTCAGACCAGATCGTGGCCTATATCGAGGAGCAGGGCACCGTGATCGGCGCCCCCGCCCTCAAGGACGAGCACCTGCCGGTGTTCGACGTGGCGGTCGGCAAGCGCGCCATCAGCCACATGGGCCACATCAAGATGATGGCCGCCGCCCAGCCGTTCCTCTCGGGTGCCATTTCCAAGACGGTGAACCTGCCGGCCGAGGCCACCATCGAGGACGTCTCCGACACCTACATGCAGGGCTGGAAGCTCGGCCTCAAGGCGCTGGCCATCTACCGCGACGGTTCCAAGACCGCGCAGGCGCTGCGCACCGAGGCGCAGGATGCCGATGGGGCGCCCGTGGCCCCGACGACCGGAATCTCCGAGGAGGAAGCGCAAGAGCGGGTCGACATCGCGGTCAAGCAGGCGATCGCCGACCAGCCGCCCAAGCGCCGCCGCATGCCCAAGGAGCGCCAGTCGATCACGCACAAGTTCTCGATCGCCGGCCACGAGGGCTACATCACCGCGGGGTGCTACTCCGACGGCACGGTCGGGGAGATCTTCCTCACCGACGTCGGCAAGGAGGGCTCGACCCTCCGCGGCATGATGAACGCCTTCGCCACCTCGGTCTCCATCGCGCTCCAGTACGGCGTGCCCCTCGAGACCCTCGTGCGCAAGTTCTCCTACATGCGCTTTGACCCCGAAGGCATCACCGGCAACCCAGAGATCCCGTTCGCGAAGTCGCTGCCCGACTACATCATGCGCTGGGTGGCCTCGCGCTTCCTGGATGCTGATTGCCAGGAGGAGCTGGGGATTCTTACTCCTGAGGTGCGGGCGCGGAAGGCGTCGCAGGAGGCCTTGATGCGGGGGGATACGGCGGGGCCGGCGAATGGTGGGGGCAATGGCCACGGAAACGGCGGCGGAAACGGGGGTTCGACTCCCGCTGGGAATGGCGGAGCAACCGCCACCCCGGCCAAGCCCACGAACCCGGCGACGACCAAGGCAGCAGCCGAGGCCTTCACCGACGAGCCCCCGACCCTGCCCGCCCAGCTGGTGGGCCTGGACCTGGGGCCGGCCTGCGGTCAGTGCGGAGGGATGATGCAGCGCACGGGCTCTTGCTACACGTGCTCGAGCTGCGGGAACAACACGGGCTGCGGCTGAGGTAACTCGTCCGTGCGGTGATTGGTCATGGCCGACGAGTCCCGACCGGCGCGGTTGCGCGACTTCCTGTATGTCGACGTGGACCGCGTTAGGGGCCTCTTAGCGCAGCTCGACGGCGGAGCGGTAGATCAGGTGGTGGAGCGCCATACCGGCCGAGGCTCGCGGAGGCTTGCTGGTGGCGCCTTAGGTCTGAGCGCAGGAATTGATCGTTCCCGCGAGACCAGCGTCGAGCAAACACGCAGCACTGACGATGCGCTCTTCTCGCTGTTCGAGGAAGCCGCTGAACTCAGTGATGCGCTACGCGAGTTGCCGCAGCTCCTGGAATCCGAGGCGTGGTGGCTCGGCGAAGACCGGCAGCGACTTCAGCCCGGACAACTGATTCGCGTGACCGGAGCGACACAGATCGTGGACCCGCCCCACGTCCGAGACGAGCTCATCCGCACGCTGACTGCCGTCGATGCCTTCGCGAGGTTCGAAGAGGCGGTGAACCCGACGAGCCCACCGATGACTGGCTCCAATCGATCCAAACTTAAGCCGAAAGACCTTGAGGACTGGCAGGAAGGCGTGATCGATGCTCGTATCGGAGCGCTTCTAGATCTCCCAGTGACGGCTGCGGTTGCCGTAGGAACGATCATCGAAAAGCTCTTGGGCGAGTCCATCAGCGTGCGCATGTATCCCTGCGGACCCGAACGTCGGGAACTTGTTATGAGCGGAGCGCTATCTGATCTGCCGGGTACTTCAGGGACGACCGCACGACGCTCTTTGCCAAGTATGGGTGGAGGCCGAGTCAGTGGACCGTCGTGGCTCAGATCGCAACGGTGCCAGCGGAACCCGTGTCGGCGACCAAATCCGACAGCGAGCCTTCACCGCAGCCTCCGGACGACACGGCAGCGAGTGAACTGATCGATATCGCGAATGACGCCAGCTCGAGCGACGCCTCGCCTACCGACGATGCGTTCAAGCGCGACGACATGGAACGGGCCGCTGTTGAGTTCATGGGAACACTTGCGGAGTCCGGACTCACCGATACCCCGCAGTACCCAGGCATCACAATCACACCCTTGGCGGTGTATCGCGACATTCCGCCGTGGCCCACGGCCGGCTGATGAGCGCGAGCGTTACGACGACCGCCGCCACGGCAACGACACGGCTTGGTGCTGTCCCCCCCCCCCGGATCCCCTGCATATGAATTGTGTCCAGCCGCGGTCGCTCTTGGTCAAGCGGGTCAGGGTGCTCAGCAGGGCGCCTTCCGGGTCATCCGCTGAGGCGCCCGGCAGCCGGGTCGGTCAGCGCCCGACGGTGTAGCGCACATGCGTAGCGGCCGGGGAATGCAGCACCTCGACCGGCTCGAGCTGCAGGCCTTCCAGCCCGTCGAACAGTCGCTCGCCGTCGCCCAGGAGGACCGGAGCGATGTCGAGCGTCAGCTCGTCCACTACGCCGGCCGCAAGTGCCTGGCGAACGGTGGAGGCGCCACCGGCGATGTCCAAGCCGTCCTCCCCCGCGGTCTCGCTCGCCTGGGCGAAGGCCGAGTCGAAGCCGTCGGTGACAAAGTGGAAGGTGGTGCCACCCTCCATCTCGATCGGGTCGTGCGCATGGTTCGTGAGCACATAGACCGGCGCGTGGTAGGGAGGATCTTCGCCCCACCAGCCGCGCCAGTCCTCATCCCACTCGCCGCGGATCGGGCCGTACATGTTGCGGCCCATCACGTAGGCCCCGCGGGGACGCATGAGCCAGTCCTGGGCGGTGCGGTCCGCGTCCTCGGTCACGTCGCCGAGGTGCCATTGGTGGACAGCCATGCCGCCCACGCCGAGGGGGTTGTCCCGATCCTGATTGGGGCCGGCGGCGAAGCCGTCGAGCGAGATGGACATGTGAGAGGTGGTGATGACCATGCCCAGAGACCTATCACGGCCGGCCGCTAGGCCACCCGGATAACCACCCAGACGAGGCCCACGGCACCCAGGCCGCGCCGAAACCAGTTGTCGCCCTCGGCCAGTTCTAACCAGGCCCACGCGGCGAAGCCCACCGAGGCGGCGCCGTGGGCGTAGTCGCGCACATCGCCATGGGTCAGGCGAGCCGCCACGGTGGCCGCCAGCGCCGCGATCAGCGGCGGGTTGGGGAACTGCACGAGCGGGAAGTCGCGGGGCCACTGCAGGTTGCGGATCTGTTCGGGCGCTGCGATGGAGGAAGGCTATCCGCGTGCGACCGAAGGGCCCCTGCCGGTCAACCCCCGAGCGTGCTCACGTCGATGACCGCGCGGTAGCGGACGTCGCCGCTCACGACCTTGTCGTAGTACTCACCGGCGTCCTTGGCGTCGATGACCTCCACCGTGGCGCCGATGTCGTGCTCGGCGCAGAAGTCGAGCATCTCCTGGGTCTCGGGCAGCCCGCCGACCATCGAGCCGGCGTAGTTGCGGCGGTTGGCGAGCAGAGAGAACATGCTGAAGCTCTGGGACTCGCCGGGCGCGCCGACGTTGACCATCGTGCCGCCGCGGGTGAGGAGGCCGAGGTAGTTGTCGAGTTCGAGGTCGTCGCCCACGGTGTTGAGGATGAAGTCGAAGCTGCCCGCCAGCTCCTTGAGGGCCGTGCCGTCCTCGGTGGCGTAGTAGTTGGAGGCGCCGAACTTGCGGCCGTCCTCCTCCTTGTTCTTGGTGCGGCTGAGCACGCTGACCTCGGCGCCCATCGCCGCGGCGATCTTGACCGCCACATGCCCGAGACCGCCCATGCCCACCACGGCGACCTTCTTGCCCGGGCCGACGCCGTGCAGCGACAGCGGGCTGTAGGTGGTGATGCCCGCGCAGAGCAGCGGCGCGGCCTCGGCCGAGTCCATGGCATCGGGGATCCGCACCACGAAATGCTCGCGCACCACGATCTGCTGGCTGTAGCCGCCCAGGGTGGGCTGATCGTCGTAGTCCTTGTCGTTGTAGGTCTGGACCACGCCCTTCTCGCAGAACTGTTCCTCGCCGTCGTTGCAGGACTCGCACTCCAGGCAGGAGTCGATGAAGCAGCCCACGCCCACCCTGTCGCCCACCGCGTGGTTCTTCACGTCTGAGCCGACCTCGGCCACGGTGCCCACGATCTCGTGACCGGGCGTCATCGGGAAGATCGAGTTGCCCCACTCGTTGCGGGCCTGGTGGATGTCTGAGTGGCAGATCCCCGCGTGGGTGATCTCGATGCGGATGTCGTCGCCGCGCAGGTCGCGGCGGTCGAGCTCGATGGTCTCGAAGTCGGCGCCCGACTCGGGGGCCGAAAGGGCGGTCACGGTAGTGGTCATGAGACTCCTTTGCGGGTGAGAGACGCGCCAGGCCAGACGCGCAAGGACCCACATGTTTAGCGATCAACCGCTAGCTGTAGAACCTGATCACGTTGTTCATCCGGGCCTCCTTGGAGGCTGAGTGGTGTCGAAGCCAACTCAGTCGCAAGGAGGACACCGGATGAAGGTTCACGCTAATGCTCTGCTCGGCCCGAAGGGTCGGGCGGTGA
>JBBRYL010000137.1:0-5441 GCA_038237685.1 Solirubrobacterales bacterium
CGCTCTCGACGCGCCAGGCCACGCCACGGTCTGGCAGCAGGCTGGCCGGCGCCCAGGTCGCCGCCTCCACCGCGGCGCGCCCCGCGCCGGAGCGGACGGTGTCCTCGTCGTCGGCGTGCACCAAGGAGACGCGCCCGAGCAGACGGACGTCCATGGCCCCGGCGCCGCCGGCGTAGCGGTCGACGACGTGCACCAGCCTGAGCGGGCGCCAGCCCGCCCGCGCTCGCCACACGAACGAACGGCCGTCGCCCTCCCATTCGGCGGTGAACGGAAGCCATGCGTTAACCCTGACGCGGCCCCTCATCGTCAGCCGGACGCCACGGCTGAGGGGCGCGCCCGGACGCAGCGCGTGGGTGAAATAGCGCCGCACAGGCTCGTCAAGCGCGGCGAGCGAGGCCGGGTCGAACCCCGGCGGCGAAGCGATCGCGCTGATCGGCGGGTGGGTCAAGGATCGATGAGGTGTCAGCGGTCGATGAGGCCGTTGTCCAGCGCGTAGCGCACGAGCTCGGCGCGGCTGGTTCGGCGGAGCTTCTGCTGGATGTGGGAGCGGTGGGACTCGACGGTGCGCACGCTCAGGTAGAGCTGGCGCCCGATCTCGGTGTTGGTGTGGCCCAGGGCGATCAGCCGCAGGATCTCCACCTCACGGTCGCTGAGGCCGTCAGGTGGGCCCGTCGGCTCGGGCGGCGCGGCCGCGAGCTTGGCCCCCAGCGACGGGTGCAGGTAGGTCTCTCCCCGCGCGGCGAGCCGCACCGCCACGACGAGGTCCTCGTCGGCGGCTTCTTTGAGCAGATAGGCGAGCGCGCCCGCGCGCAGCGCCTCGCGCGCGAACGCGGGGTCGGTCTGCATGGTCAGCACGACGATCGCGGTATCGGGGAACGCCTCGCGAAGCTGGGGGATCGCCTCGAGGCTCGACCCGTCGGGCATGTGGACATCGAGCACCAGAACGCGCGGCCGGTACCCGCGCACGCAGCGCAGCGTCGAGGCGACGTCGCCCGCCTCGGCGACGACCTCGAGGTCATCCTCGGCGTCGAGCAGCATGCGCAGCCCGCTGCGGACCACGGCGTGGTCGTCGGCCAGGACGACGGTGGTGGGCTCCGGGCTTTCGTCATCGTGCGGCATTGCCTCGATGGTGACACGGGCTTCGCCCACCGCGACCAGGAGTCTGCCGCGGCGAGGGTGCGGAAAACCACGGACGCGCGGGAGGCCGTGGGGCGAAGCTGGCGTCATGGCGACCGCTCGTCCGCTGCATGTGCTCATCGTCGGGGGTCTCTCATGGAGGATCCCTTGCGGGACACCAAGGGCGGCCTCCGAGAAGGACGATTCCCGGACGCTGCTTCTGTGAAGAAGCGAGCGTCCCCGGTGGGCCGCTCCACACGCTCGCTCGGGACGATCAAGGGGGAGTCCGACTCGCCGGCCAGTTCGCGCCTGTTTTCCTCTGCGATTGCGATAGCCGGTGCCCGCCGGCGGCGCGCTTGAAGGTCGTCCGGAGCGGTTCCCCGTTCGGCGTCGTCGGGGCTTCGGCAATCATTGGGGCATTGGGGTTGGGGACTCTGAGGTCGGCGTGCGTTGGGGCCTCGGTCGACGGTGACTTCGCTACCGCCGTCTTCGATCGCTCCTTATCCGGCCCTCGGTCACCACGCGAATCGTGGAAATGAACCCGTCTGGAGGCGGGAAGTGGAGGTCAAGCGCCAGCGGATCGCGGGTGTTGGCGGGCGTCGTACATGGCCTTGTCTGCGCGCGCGATGAGGTTTTCGAGAGCGTCGTCTGCCTCGAGCTCGACGACCCCAACGGTGAGCGATGATTGGTGGGTGTCTGCCAGGTCCGCGTTGACCAGCGTGAATCGCTTGGTCGCCTCGGCCATTGTCACGTCGAGGAGCGCGCAGAGAAACTCGTCGCCCCCGAAGCGAATGATCAGGTCATATGGTCGAAGATGAGCCCGGATCGCGTCGACTGTTTCGCGCAGGAGTCGATCTCCGGCGGCGTGGCCGAGTGAGTCATTGGTCCCCTTGAGGCCATCGATGTCCACGAAGGCGAGCGCGAAGGGCTGCTTGGTTCGCTTGGCTCTGGCTACCTCGCGCGCTAACTCGACCATCCCCGCCTCCCTGCGGTGCGCGCCGGTGAGCTCATCCATCGAAAAAGTCGCCCGCTCCTCTGCCGATACGACGCGGTCTGCCAAGGCCGCTTTGCGATCGCCTGCCGCTCTGGTCCGATCGCTGGCCCCGCCCGAACGGTCTCGCGAGGATCCTGCACGGTCGCCAGCTGCTCCTGGGTCAACCTGGTCGGCGGCTCGCTCGCGAGCCTGGGCGCGGTCGTCGCGGGCGTTCGCTCGCTCGTCGCGCGACTCAGATGCCAGGTCGTCAGCTTCGGCTCTCCGGTCCCGGTCCTCGGCAGTCCGGTCGCGAACCTCGCCGGTCTCGAGGAGATCGTCATGGTCCCCGACGCCCCGCACCTGATGCCCGCCCATCCAGCCAAGAATACGTAGATCCCTTCCAACAAGGAGCAGCCACTTGTCCCGCATTCAGCAGGTGATTGAGACGCTTGAAGCTGAGCGTGCGGATCTCCGAGAGCGTCTGGCCTGGGTCGAGGAGCAGATCAAGGAGTTCCACGCCCACCACAACTCGGCAGCGCCGGCAGCGCCGGCTCGCTCGGCGCGTCGCGCTACCGCTCGGCGAGCGAGCACGCGTCGTGGGACCGCGCGCACCCGCCAGGCTGACACCAGGAAGAGCATCGTCGAGTTCTTGACCAAGCATCCCGGCAGCACGGCCGGCCAGGTAGCCAAGGGCTTAGACCTCAACCGGGGAAGCGTTTCCACCCGTCTGACCCAGCTCGCGAAGGCGGGGGACATCAACAAAGCGGCCCGCGGCTACACAACCAAGTAGCAGCCCAGCAGGCAGGGGTCGCTCGCACCCTTTCTCCTAGGGCTGGCCCAGGGAAGCATCGAGGAGTACAAGCTGTTGGAGTGCGGCTTCTGGGTGCGTGTCTTATCGGTAGCTGCGCATTCGTACCCGAGCACTCTTTAGAGACTGGCCGACGGACTGGCCGAGCTGACGCCGATCCTTATAGTGGCGAAGGAACCGTGGTATGTAGAACAGCCGACTATGCACCGGTCCTTGACCTTACTGCTGTGCCGCGGAGGGCCCACGGGGCGCGCGTGAGTAGGTCGCACGTGACGCGGGCTCTGTCCTGCGTCTGATTGCGTGTCCGAAATCTGGGTGATAATCACGCAATGTTTTCCGGGGGTCTGGATCCCGGATTGGAGGCGTGACGATGTCCGATCACGGCAAGGGTGGGGGGCGTCGGCGCAGGCGGATGCTCACCGCTCAGGAGAAGTATCAGATCTGGTTGCAGCTGGTGACCGGCGAGGTCAGTCAGCGCGATGCCGCCGAGCAGTGGGGCATCGATCCAACGACGGTGATGCGCATTCGCGAGGTGGCCAAGGAGGCGGCACTGGCCGGGCTGGCGGCCTGGAAGCCCGGGGTGCGTGGGCAGGGCGAGGATTCAGAGCTGGCCGCGGCCCGGTCGGAGATCGCGCGGTTGGAGGAGACGGTCAAGGAGCAGGCGATTGAGTTGGTGGCGTTGCGGGGAAAAGGACGCTCGGGCTTTAGGCCCGACCCCCGCCCGCATCAGCGCCGATGACAAGGCCGCCCTGCTCGACCTGGTCGACTACGCGGTCGGCGAGGGCTGGAGTCATCAGCGGGCCTGCCGGGTGCTCGAGCTCTCAGAGCGCCGGGCCCGCAGGTGGGCTTCGCGGCGGCGCGCTGGCCGGCTCGCCGACCGGCCGGGCGGCGGTGCCCCGGTGCACGGGCTGATGCCCGCCGAGGTCAAGGAGATCCTCGCGCTCGAGGCCCAGTGGGGCGAGACCGACGCCTCGCATCGAAAGCTCGCCCACCGCGGCTCCTATGAGCGGCGGGTGGTGTGGGTCTCGCCGGCCACCGTGCGCCGCGTCTTGGCTGCTCACGGGCGCATTCTGCCTCACCGTCCGCGGCGCGAGGTGGCCACCAAGACCCTGGAGTTCCAGGCTGCTGAGCCCCGGCGGCTGGGTGGGAGGTGGTCCGCGCTCACCGCTCCGAGGGCACTCATGCCTTCCTCTTCCCTTGGCGGCCTTCATCTGAGGAAGCCCGGAAAGGCTGGCGCCATGCCAGACCAAGAACAGGCTGAAGCCCGCAAGCGGGGGAACTCCAGTCAGCCGCAGTCGTGTGTGTCCGGAACGGACCGGCGAAGCACGATGGCGGCTACGTTGATTGCTTGCGCAGCTCTTGGGTTAGCTTGCGCGCCTCTTCGTCTTGGGTGCGTAGCGCTTCTAGGTCCTGCAGGGCGTGTAGGCGGTGTGCTCGGTCGGTCGCGATGTGCTTGTTCGCCCGCTGCACGCACTGATCTACATACGCCCGAACGGCGTCGACCGACCCCCGCGCCACGCCTCCGACGACGACGTTGTCGTTGATGAGACCAACGGTGTTCCAGGAGTCTTGAGAAACCTCGTTGGCGTTTTCGTGCAATACCGCGCGGAAGGCGAGGTCCCAGAAATCATCGTGTTCGGGTGTGACCGGAGCCGTGACCCAGAAGCGGTTAGCAGCGCCCGATTCCAAGGTCGCGGCTGACCAGTCCACCTTGATCTCAGCCATTCGAGCAACATACAGCGGCCAGCAGGCCGGTTCGTGGCGTTTGTGTCTTGAGAGGAGTACCATTGATGGCAAGCTGGCCCTGCGGCCAGGATTTCAGCCTATAGCCCGATTGCCACCAAAGCGCGACTGCGCTGAGGCGCGGAGCTTGAGGCCACCGTGGTTCAGACTCGCGGGGTCAGCTCGCTAGATCGCCCGTCGGGTCTCACTCCCCTTCCTTCCGCGCGACCCCCCAAGAGGGCACGGAGGTGCTGAGCATCAAGCCAGTGCAACAGCCAGCACGACGGCGCGGCGAACTGGACCATGACGGCAGTGATCCACGCGCCGCACAAGTCATCTCGGCACGTGGTGGGCTCAACACCCGTCGAGTCGGGGACGCCCGGCTCCACGGCCTGTCTTACAAACCGATCAGAGACGGCGCAGTGCATGCGCTGGCGATCCGGCGGTTAGACGCGGCGGTCGATGACCGCAAGCGTTTGAGCCAGCAAAACGATGGCCTCCCGGGAACTTCGGCCAAGCATGGCGCTGAAGTTGCGCTAGCAGAAGCCAACGAGCAGCTAGCCGCCCGCGAGGCGTGGGTCAAGTACATCGAACACGGCTACTAGGCGCCAGCCACCCACCCCAAGGGGGGGCGACATGGACCGGACACCGGAGGACTATGCGGCCGCTCTGGACAACGTAAGGACGGCCACGTTCGTGGAGACGGTCACCCGGCCCGCGAAGATGACGCCTATTGGGACGAGTAGCGCGGGCGCGGCGCTGCTGGCAGAATCGGCGCTACCCTTGGAAAGGAGCGCCATGGAATCATCCGAGTCCGCCCGC
>JBBRYL010000138.1:0-5399 GCA_038237685.1 Solirubrobacterales bacterium
CGGGTTGTGAGCTCGCAGACCTGCCCGTTGGGGCGCTTGTCGCCGTCTTGATCGACGGTCGCCACCCAGGATGCTTCGGGCGTGGCGAGGATCGCGGCGCGGACCTGCTCGCTCAGGTCGTAGCCGACTGAGTAGCGAACGCGGTGCTCGCGCGCCCAGCCCAGCAGCTTGTGGGTGGCGCCGGCGCTATCGACGCGCAGCAGCAGCTCGATTTCCTCGACGCTCGCCTGCGGGATCTGGGCGACGGCCTGCTCGCCGACCTCGATCTGATCGGCGGCGGTGTTCGCGCCCGCGTTGCCCGGGCGCAGCGAGCCGCCGAGCGCCTCGCCGGTCTGATCGCTGGAGGCGAGCATCGGGTGAAAGCCGTAGCAGCCCTTGCGCGCGGCGCTGGTCATCCAGTGCTTACTCGAACAAGAGCTGGACAACGCGCTTGTGTGTGGGGCGTCGAGGCCTCACTGACTCGCTCGGGGCCGAGTTGGCACACGCCGGCGGCGCGCGACTTAATAGTCGCTCGGATCGAGCGAGTTCCACTTCGAGGCGTCGGCACAGAACGGTCCGGCATCGGCGAGACAGTTGCTTGTGTCGCCGCGGCCGAATCGAGCGGCCTGCGTGTCGAGATTGTTGATGTCGTCGTTCGTCACGTGGGACATGCAGCCGTCGAGTTGAGCCTGGGATTTCGCGCCGTAAAGGCAGTACGGACGGACGTAGTGATTCCGCGCGCTGTTGCTTCCTTGCAAACCGACAACGGCAAACACCGTGAGAATCGCTACGGGCGCTACCCACGATCGGTCCGGCCTGTATCGAGCGTCGTCCGACCAGATGAGGGTGCTGTCGCCGCGCTTGCGGAGGCTGCGTTCTGCGGCCCGACGCTGGCGTGACCCCGTAGGTTCGGTCCGGTGCTTGTGAGAGTTCTACGCGCCCACGATCATGGGCGAGCGAGGAACTCAGATGAAGCAGCGCAGGCACACCCCGGAGCAGGTCATCCGCAAGTTGCGCGAGGCCGACAGGCTGTTGGGCGAGGGCAAGGTCATCGCCGAGGTCGCCCGCGCGCTGGAGGTCTCCGAGGTGACCTATCACCGGTGGCGCAACCAGTACGGCGGGATGAAGGCCGACGACGTCAAGCGCCTGAAGGAGCTTGAGCGCGAGAACCAGCGGCTGAAGGCGATCGTGGCCGACCAGGCCTTGGAGTGCCGGGCGCTGAAGGAGGTGGCGCGGGGAAACTGGTGAGCCCAGCCCGCCGGCGCCGGGCGGTCGCGATGCTCTGCGATCGTCTCGGCGTCAGCGAGCGCTGGGCCTGCCGGGTCGTGGGCCAGCACCGCTCCACGCAGCGCCGCGAGCCGGTCTGCGCCGGCGATGATGAGGCGTTGCGCACGGTGCTGCGCGACTTCGCCGGGCTGCGTCCGCGGTGGGGCTACCGTCGCGCGCACGATCACCTCGACGAGCTGGGCTGGAGCGTGAACCGCAAGCGCGTGCAGCGTCTGTGGCGCGAGGAAGGGCTCAGGGTGCCCCGCAAGGCGCGCAAGCGCGCTCGGACCGGCGACTCGACGGCGCCGGCGGGCCGGCTGCACGCGCAGCGGCCCGATCATGTGTGGGCGTTTGACTTCAGTTCGACCAGACCGCCGACGGCCGCGTCATCAAGTTGCTGAACGTCGTCGACGAGTTCACCCGCGAAGCGCTGGTGATGCACGTCGACCGGTCCGTCAGCGCCGATCAGACCGTCGCGGTGCTCGAGCAGATCGTCGCTGAGCGTGGGCGCGCCCCGGAGCATCTCCGCGCGACAACGGCCCGGAGATGACCGCCCACGCGCTGATCGACTGGTGCCGCCAAGCAGGCGCGACGACGCGCTACATCGACCCGGGCGCGCCGTGGCAGAACGGCTATCGGACAGGAACCAACCGCCGACGAGCGCGGCGACGATCGCCAATTTCCGCGCTGCGCGATTGGACTGCGATTTCGGCACCTTCGGCTCTTCTGTTGCCACAGTGCCGCTCAGCCTTTCGATGCGGTGGTTCACAGTCAAGAGGCGCGATGAGGGCGGGGAATCTCGTTCGCGCAAGGACTCTGCGACTAGTGTCGGTTCCATGTCTGATGCGGAGCGGCGCTTGCAAGAGGCACAGGACCGCCGTGACGAGTTACTTGCGGAGTTCCAGGCACTGGGAGCCCGGCGCCACGAGCTTGAGAGGCCACTTCTCGAGCGCGCTCGACTCGAACGGATCTTGTCGGCTCCTGATGACTTCCCGACGTTGATTTGGCCGAGATCCGCGCGAGATTGCCCGCAGCGCGCGGGCTGGCCGCCAACGTGGAAGCAGCGCAAGAGGAGACGAAGGACAAGGAGCGCCGAGTCCACGACGAACTCGGCAAGCAGGCCGCCCTGGTCAAGCGTTGTAAGAAGGAGGTCCGAAAGGAGAACGCAGCGGAAGTCGCCGAAGCGCAAGAAGTCGAGATGCAGCGCGCTCTCGATGACGCGCAATACCGCGCAACGCCGCAAGACTCACTCGACCGCCTGCTCGATCTCATTCGCAGTCACAACGCGCAGGGCAGGCGCAATCGCTGGATTCTCGTCGCGAGCATTGCGTCGATGCTCGCGGCTCGCGCGATCTGGAAGCTGTATCTGTCCGACGTCGACGCGCCTGCGCTCGTATTCGGAGGGTCCCAGGACTGGAAGCTCGCCGCCCTCGTCTGGCCCGTGGCGTGGATCCCGATCGTCGCACTCGCACATTGGAGATCCCACGCGCTCAGATCATCGGCGGCGCGCTGATTGCTCCGCTCGCGGTTGCAGCCGTCGCCTACGGAATGCGTGACGACCGGCGGTGGCAGCACGAGGCGCGACAAGTGTTCGCTCGGTACACGCATCGCTTCCCCACGGGGCGGCTGCACGCCGTTGCAATTCGCAGCCAGTACCAGTCGGTCATCGACATTTGCGCTCAGGAAGGGCCTGATCCCAACCCGAACCGAGACTTCGACGAGCAACTGTTCTGCCTTGACATGGTTCTCAACCGCCCGAAAGGCAACGAAGTGTTCGGTGGGTGGCGGCAGCGTGCAGATGCAGCGGGACCGGAGGACGGCGGTTTCGACTGCTTCGGCGACGTGCGCGTGGAGAACAACTGCTGAGCCGAGCGACGCTTCACATCGCGCCCCGGAAGGCCGGTTACGGGTCGCGCGTCCGCAGAGTGACCGATTGCTAGAGGAACGGGTCGTAGGCCCTGGCGCCTACCGCAATCTCGGCGTTCCTCGCGAAGAGCCGGTGTTCGACTTCATCCCGGTCGCGTGCCACCCACGCCTGCCACTCGAACGCTTCAGCGACCGCTTCATCGAGCGCCTCGTGCAACGTGCCCAATTCGGCGTAAGCGCCTTCATCGACGTCGTTGTAGAGCGTCGTCAGGCCGATCTCGCGCTCGGCACAGATCAAGGCGCGTCGCTCGCTTATCGAACGCGCCAACTCAGCGATGGGCGCCTTCCGGCCTTCGGGCGGATCCGGCCACGGAAACGTGGCGAACGAGTTGACGGTGTAGCGCGGGCGAGTCTCCAGCTTCGTGGAGCGTTCGGTCGCCCACCGTGTATGAATCGAGGAAGTCAGGACTCCGAACGAGTAGTCATCGTCGAAGGCGAAGACGCTCGTCAGGTTGGAAGGACACCAGTGCGGCTCGCACCAGACCATCGAGAACCGCTTCGCCTGTGCCGGACACGCGATGAAGCGGTCTAGATCATGCACCGTCGCGAAAAGCTCCCGGACCGTCCTCGACAGCTTCCACCACTGCGTTCGCTCGCGTGGCTTTTTGTGCTGGTCGCGCATCGGCTTGACGCGGACGCGGACGATGTCGAGTGCGGCCGGCCATCGCATCGCTTCCTCAAGGGGGCGCTCGGCGAAGTCGATGATCCACCGCCGAGGCGCGAGGCGTGGATTCTTCGTGATGTCGTCCCCGATGAGGTACGGCCGAACGATCTCGCCGTAGTCCGCGTGGTCGAGCGCAAGCAGCCGCGCCGCTTCCTCGTCCGTCAGCACGAACCCATCGCCGCCTGGCACGACTCCGTAGAACTGTCGGCCACGGTTCTGCCGAAGCGGGAGCGCAGTGCGACTCTCTAGCCCCGGGCGCAGCTCACTCGTGACCCCGGCCACGACCGCGCCGTCGAGCACGTACGGCCCAGAATCGTTCGTCGGCTCTTTGATCCAGTTCACAATGCTGACGTGTACGTTCGCGACGCCCGGCCAACGCTGGGAGCGGACCGCGCTCGTGATGACGCCGCCCGTCTCGGTGATGTACCGCAGACTCGCTTCTCGGTTCTTTCCTTCTGCGATCGAGTTTGTTGCGACGAATCCGGCGCGCTGATCCGGGAGCAGCCGCTGCTGAGCGAGCCTGAACCAGTAGACACAATGGTCCTTGACACCAACGCCGAACTCGTTATCGAGGAAGCGCACATAGCTATCGCCGAGTTGCGAGCGCATGTGCTTCGTGCCGTGATACGGCGGGTTTCCGATGATGACGCTGCACTGAGGCCACGGGACGCGCAGGGCGTCGCCGACCTCGATCCCTGACAGGTCATCGAGCGGGAGTGTCGCCTCGTCGAGGTCTAGCTCATCGACAGCGAGCTTGTGGGCCATCCAGAGCGTCACACGGGCTAGAGAAACGGCGAATGGATTGATTTCGATGCCCCGGATGTTGTGGAGCGGGAAGAACACGCTGAGAGCGCGCTGGTCGCTCAGCCCGGCCCTCTGTCGCAGCTCGTGCTCGCGGGTCTGGAGTCGTTTCTCCAGGCGCCGCAGCTCTCGATATGCGACGTAAAGGAAGTTCCCTGATCCGCAGGCAGGATCGAGGATGACGAAGTTCAACAACTCGGTCTGCAGCTGCTGCGCCTGCCGGTGCGTGTCGGCGTTTTCGATTCGCTCTCGCCAAGGGTCCACGACGGTGGGCCGCACTACTTTGAAGATCTCCGGTTCTGGCGTGTAATGCGCTCCGAGCGCCCATTGCGACTCCTTGCCGAGCGCGCCCTCCAACAGCGTCCCGAAAATCTGCGGTTCTACGCGCTTCCAATCGTAATCGCACGCGCCTCGCAGCACTTCTAGTTCTTCCTCGAGCAGGTGGACTCGGGCGGGGTGCTCGAACAAGCCGCCGTTCACGTATCGCGTCTCCGCATAGAGGCCCCCTGGGGGCCGGGGACCCGAGGTGTTGAGCCATTGGAACAAGCCGCCGAGATCGTCCGCACTGGAGTGGGACGAATTCGCAAGCAACTCCTCCACGATCCGCGTGAAGAGCTGCCGCTCTAGAAGACCGCTGAAATAGTCGTGGTGCTGTCCGGCGGGTTTAAGACCCTGTCGGCATGCTCGCGACGATGTCTGGCCAGGTGGGGTTCTTTGATGCGGCCGAGGTTGCTCGGCCGTTGCCGGAGGGGTCGTTTTTCGC
>JBBRYL010000139.1:0-5355 GCA_038237685.1 Solirubrobacterales bacterium
CACCAACCACCACCACTCGGCGCTTGGCATGATGGCGCCGAGCCGATTCGCTGCCAGCTGGCAGCGAATCGCAGGAACAAACCAATCAGTCAACCCCGAACTCTCACAAGGGATGGACCGATGAACGGGGTCCGGTCACCACCGATGATCAGCCAGAACGTCACACCGCAGGAGATCGTCCATGCGAGCGCGCGCAGCGCCGGTTTTGCTGAAGAGAACCTGCACATTGGAGGCCTGGATGAGCTGTCCACCGACATCAACTCCCTGATCACCAGCCGCGAGAACTTCCGACTTCAGCATCTCGACAACGACGCTTTGCTGGAGGAAGGCTTACGGGGATACAAGGGCGTGGTCTCCCACCTACTCCAAGACCTTCAACAGCGGATCGATGAGGCCGACCGGGAACTGCGGCCGTTCATCGAACCGCCGCATACCGGTTTCCGAAAGGTGCTGCCGGCCGGAAAGAGTTAGACCCGTTGGGGCTTGGCCTGCTCGTTACGCTGCCCTAAGAGTTGGTGCGCGATTGTGACCTAACGCCAACTCCTAGTGATATGGCTACGGTGGTTTCGGCGCCGACCGTCGGGCCGCCAACCTCTCGGAGTGGCTACCTCACGCAGTTGCACGCCCTGTCTTCGGCGGCGACCGGTTCTTGGACGGGTCGCTCGCCTGGTCAGTGAGTCGGTAGCGGGCGAGACCGCGCGGCCGCAACACTTTGGGTCCCCCGCTCGGGGCTACTTGGTCCGTATGCCGGCGAGCCGGAGGCCGACGGCGTCACCCGCACGTGTCGCCGCTGTAAGCGGCTGGGTCATCAGGCGCGCGGCTACTGCGTAACGCCAGCCACGGCGGCCAGCCAGCCGGGAAGCTAGCGCAGTCAGGCCAGCCAGGGGACGCACGTACAACGTCATCTCGTTGATCAGCCCACTGTTGTCAAAGCGCAACCAAACTGCCTCCTCGATCACCTGGCGGCCCACCCTAGCCCGGGCAACAAGCGCACGGTCGGCGCCTTGGCCCACCTCCCTGACGTACTCCAGCCCACTGATCTCAGCCAAGACCGCTGACATCACAGCACGGATCTCCCCGTGGCCCTCGATCCGAGCGCTGGAACTGATCGGCGACCGCACAACCGCCCCCGGCGCCAGCGTAGTGAGCAGCGCATCCACGTCGCCCGCACGCATCGCGGCACGTAGCCGACGGGTCGTCATCTCCGGCGCATCCTCGAAGACGAAGCGTTGCTCGGTCAGGCTCACTACGGCTCCTCGCTCTCGGGCGGCGTTTGATAGCTGAGACAAAGTCCGAAACTGACCGTCTTCAAGCAACCACAGCTGCATCGCGGCCACTTCCCCGGGAGTAGCGAGATCATCAAGCGCGACCTGCGCATCCGCCGCCTCTACGGCCCCGCGTCACCGGCCGCGCGTCGGTCCGCGCTCTGGCGCGCCTCCCTCGGTAGCCGGCCCTATCCGCAGCGCGGTCTCCAGCTCGGCGCGCCTCGAGTTGACGCGGTAGCCAAGGCGTTCCTCTACCAACCGCAAGCGGTAGGCCACGGTGCGCTCGTGAACCCCTAGCAGGGCCGCGGTGGCGGCGGCGTTCTGCTCGCTGGCGAAGTAGGCGAGCAACGTCTCGCGCAGCGGCACGTGCCGGGCTCCGGGCGGCTCGAGGCGCGCCAGCTCGCCTTCGACCAGATCCTGCGCGGTTATCTCGTCGGCCAGCGCGAGAGCTTCGAGCCAGACGTCTGCGTAGCGCGCACACGTGAGACCGAGCGGGCGCAAGACGGCCATGGCCCGGCCTGCCTCGCGGTGGCTGCGGCGAAAGCCGGCGACTCCGTGTCCTGGCGAGCCGCAGGTCATCGCGATGGTCGCGGGCGCGGCCTGGAGCGACGGTCCCCCGACGGGCCAGCTCGTGCCCCCGAGCCATGCCCAAGCGGTGTCGTGGTCGAGCTCGACGATAAGCACTTCAGCGCTCAGCCCGCGCCCGAAGCGCTGTACAAGCTCGTTCGCGTCGGCACCGGAGGCGATCAGTGCGACGTGCTGCTGGTCGAAGCGGTAGTCCAGGGAAGGGTCCGGCTCGCCGCCGCCGAGTAGAGCGCCGACTGCGGTCACACGCGCGCGGGCCGACGAGCGCACGATCTCGTCTCGCCGCTCGGTGTATTCCCCGATCAGGAAGTGACAGCAGCGGTCGGCGTAGGCGAAGAGGAAGGCCGAGCCGGACTCGAGCGCGGCCTCCCTCGCGTCCGGTTTGAGGTCTCGGCCGGATACGTAGCGGCGCAACGCGCCCCACAGCACCCGGTGCCCGCTGCGGTAAGCCTGAAGCGGTACGGCGACCGGCGCTCCGAACTGGGCGGCACGCCGGGCGGTTTCAGTGACCTCCGGCGGGCACTCGGACGGGACGTGTGCGCCGTCCTGGAGTGCCCCGAGCTCGTGCAGGAGGTCGACGCGCGCCACCGCGCGCCCGGCGGCGACCAGCTCGGGTGCAAGCAGCGAACTGAGCGAAGGATCAGCTCGCAACTGCGAGGTGAGTTCAACCATGTGGGCGTCAACGAGCGGCTCCACGTCGTCGATGGTGACGCGGGCGAAGTCAGCCAATACTTGTCGTGCATCAATAGGCAGAGGGATCTCAACGCCCACTATAACGTCGCTCGTTGCCGGAAGGCAATAATGAAACCTCGGTTGCTGGGTGTATTTCGCCATGGCGCGGATCCCACGGCCACGCCATGCTGCTGGAATGAACTCCGAGTTCGATCTTTCGCGGCGCGAGCTGCTCGCGGCAGGCGCTGCAGCAGCCGGCGCGGTGGTACTTCGAACAGCTGCGCCGGCGGCCGCACGCGCCACCAACCCGGCCGATCACGACCTCCTCAATGCCGCTGCTCTGCTGCGTCGCCGGACGCTGTCCTCGCGCGAGCTGACCGTCGCCTGCCTGGATCGCATCGCCGCCCGCGACGAGCCGGTCGCCGCCTGGGTGCGCGTCTACCATGAGCGCGCCCTCGCCGATGCAGCGGGCTCGGACCGGCGCCGCTCGATTGCGCGCCGACACCACACTCAACTCGGCGTACTCGACGGGATCCCTATCGGCATCAAGGACATCTTTGCAATCGCCGGGCTGCCGCTGACCGCGGCGTCGAAGATCCTTAGAGGCAACATCGCGCAGTCGGACGCGGCTGCCTGGATGAACCTACAGCGCAGCGGGATGGTGCTAACCGGCCACACACAAACGCATGAGTTCGCGGCCGGCAACTTCACGCCTCAGAGCGCAAACCCGTGGGACCACGCGCGGACGCCCGGTGGGTCCAGCGGCGGAAGCGCCATCGCGCTCGCCTCACGGATGATTCCGGCGACGATCGGGTCCGACACACTCGGCAGCCTGCGCATCCCAGCCGGGCTTTGCGGCGTCACGACGATCAAACCGACCCACGGCCTAGCGAGCACCGCCGGCGTCATTCCGCTCGCGCAGTCGTTCGACACGGTTGGGCCGATGGCGCGAACTGCGACCGACTGCTCGGTACTGCTCGGCGCCATGGCCTTCGGGCCCACCGGAAGCGAGCGCCTCCGCGTGCGGCCGCGCCGCGGTCGTCGTCCCCTTACCGGCCTGCGCGTCGGGGTGCCCACCGGCTCCTTCGGCGGGGTCGAGCCGACGCCGGCCATCGCCGAGCGCGTCGAGGCGATCGGCAGGCTGCTCCAACGCCTCGGCGCCACGCTCGTGTCCTTCCCGGCACCCACGTCCGGCGCTGACAACCTGTCGAGCACCAGCGGGTTCGAGTTCTTTCTCACAGGCCCAGGCCGCGAGATCGACGCCTACCACCGCCGCTACTACCCGGCACGCGCTTTGGACTACAGCTCAGACGTCGCCTTTACGCTAGGTCTGCTGCGCGCGGCAAACGCCGCCGGCGGCGACCCGTCGATCGCGCAGCGCACCGCGAACACGCTCAAGAGCCTGTGGGGCGCGGCCTTCAAGAAACTCCGGCTCGATGTCGTGCTCCAGCCGGCCGCGGTGATCGAGACGCCAGAGCGATCCAAGGCGCAGCTTTCGACCCAGTCCATCGGAGACCCGATGGTGGTTTGGGACTACAACGGCTTTCCCGCGCTCGTCGCGCCGGCCGGGCTCAGCGCGGCGACGGGTCTGCCCATCGGCTTCCAACTAGCGGCCCCGCCGCACCGCGACCGGCTCCTGCTCCAAGTTGCGGCAGACGTGCAAGCGCACAGCGCTTTTCACCGCACGCTGCCACCCGGCCTGGCGTGACTCTGAGCGCCGTGTCACACGCGGCACCGATGTTCCTGCTCGCCGACGGGTTCGCGACCGGCACCTTCCTGATCCTGCTGGGGGGCGTTCTCATCTTCCTCGCCATCGGGCGCTGGCATTCCCGCGGCGGAGTGGAGATCATGGACCAAGACCGCCAGCAACGCTGGGGCGTCCAAGCCCACATCGAAGACCACGACATCGGCGAGATGCTCCACGCCGAGAACACACGCCGCGCGCGACGCGGCGAGGCACCCGAGACAGTCAACCAGGTAGTCGAGCGCGTCAGCCGAGAAGAACTCGGTCGCCTCCAGACCGAAGAGCAACGCCAACAGCCAAACAAGACACCGAAATAGGACCGGTCGGGGCGTTCGCCGACGTGGTGTCACGATTCACCGAGGGTCCTCGCGCGGGCCCACGCTCGGACGGTCGCGTCACTTCAGCGTCGCCAGCAGCCGGGTCGTGAGAGCGCGTCTACGACACGTACTGCGCCGGGGGACCCGCTACGTCGCCGTGGCCGTCGGCCGCGATCGCACCGGGCGCCGCGTCTCGGCAACGCGCTCCTTCCACCTGGGCCGCTAGGGCGCCCTCGGAGAACAGACGGCACGGGACCTCGCAGTCATCCGGCGAGCGACCGCCGGGGCGAGCGCTAGCAGTGTGGTCGCGCTGCACAGCGCTGCACGAAACAGGGGTCAACAGAGGATCTGAGGGGTTCCAGATGAGGACGGAACGAGGCCACCACAAGGACCGCGATCCCGCTCAGAGTGCGGGATCGAAGGCCCCTTAAGCGGAGGGGGATCCGAACCCTCGGTACGGCATAACCGCACAACGGTTTTCGAGACCGCGGCGCTACGCTGCGCCGGTCAGCGCGGCCGGACAGTTTGTACCTAGCGCCAACCCGTAGTGCCACGGCTCCCACGATCAGTTCCCCGTTTTGCTAAAGGCGGTTGCGCTACCAGCCTTCAAGGTTCAAATGACAACCTGAAGGGTCACGTCGTTAGAAGTGGTGTAACGGCCAGCGAGTAGGGCCGGGACGAAGTTCCGGCCACCGCGGGCTCAAAACTCGTCGGTTGACCTGCAAGTCGACTGACGAAGGAGACACCACGATGGCCGAGAGCCGAAGCATGA
>JBBRYL010000140.1:0-5296 GCA_038237685.1 Solirubrobacterales bacterium
ACGGAGAGGGCCACGGCCCTCTCAGGCTGGCTCGAGCGCTACAACTTCAGGCGAAGACACGGCGCCCTTGGTCAGCGACCGCCGATTCAGCGATTGCGGGAGCGGACCGGGAACAACGTGGCTGGCATCTACACCTAGGCCGCCGGCTCAGAAGCCCCGGCGCTCGCGGTCGGACCGGCCGAAGAGGCCGGCGTCCATCGTCGAGCGGCGGCGGAAGAAGTGCACGAGCCACAGGATGGCGAGCACGACGATCACGATCGTGGCGACCCGTGCCTCACCGGGGTCGATGCCCCCGAGCGCGGCGAAGAAGATGAACAGGACCACGATCGATCCGGTCAGGGCCCAGAGGGCGGCGCGAGCGGTGTCCATGCGAGATCTGGAGTTCACGACAACCTCCTGGCTAGCTTGTAGCCTGCAACCTCAGACTACCCCTCCGAGTGCGCCAAGTGCAACTCTTATTTCGCGTCGAGCCAGTTGTCGCCATCGGCCACGTCGACCTCCAGCGGGGGGTCCATCGTGAACGCCTCGGCCATCTCCCGCCGGACGATCTCCGAAGCCAGTTCGACCTCACCCTCGGGCGCCTCGAACAGGAGCTCGTCGTGGATCTGGAGCACCAGCCGCGTGGCCAACCCGGCGTCACGCAGCGCGGCGCGGCAGTTGACCATCGCCACCTTGATGATGTCGGCCGCGGTGCCCTGGATCACCATGTTCACGGCCAGCCGCTCGCCGAGCGTGCGTGTCTGGTAGTTGCGTGCGCGCAGCTCGGGAATCCGCCGGATTCGGCCGAACTCGGTGGCCACGAAGCCTTCGTCGGTTGCCTGCTGAATCGTCTGCTCGATGAACGCCTTGACGGCAGGGAAGCGGTCGAGGTAGGCGTCGATGAAGCTCTGGGCCTCGGCCTGGTCGATCTGGAGGCGGTCGGCCAATCCGTAGGCCGAGAGGCCGTAGACGATCCCGTAGTTGACCATCTTCGCCTTTGACCGGGTACCGGGGTCGGGGGATGGCTGCGAAGGATTCGGCATCCCTGCCTCAAGCTTCCCCCCACCGAGTATCTGCTCCGCCGTGGCCGTGTGCACGTCCTCGCCCTTGCGGAAGATCTCTTTGAGCACGTCCTCGCCTGCGATGTGTGCCAGCAGCCGCAGCTCCACCTGGGAGTAGTCGGCCGAGATCAGGCGGTGGCCGTCCTCGGCAACGAAGCAGGCGCGAATCTCGCGCCCGAGCTCGGTGCGGATCGGGATGTTCTGGAGGTTCGGGTTGGTGCTCGACAGACGCCCGGTCGCGGCCGTTGTCTGGCTGAAGGTGGTGCGCAGCCGACCGTCCTCGCCGAGCAGCAGCGGAAACGCATCGAGGTAGGTCGAGGCGAGCTTCGTCAACTCCCGCCACGTCTCGATCTTGGGAATGATCTCGTGCTCGGAGCGGATGGCCTGCAGCACCCGCGCGTCGGTGGAGTAGCCAGTCTTGCCGCGCCGCTTGCGCGACAGGCCGAGCTTCTCGAACAGGATCGCCCCGAGCTGCTGAGGCGAGCCGATCGTGAACTCCTCGTCGGCGAGCTCCCAGATCTCCCGTTCTAGCTGCTGAGCCTGGGCGGTCACGCGCGTGCTGATCTCACGCACCTGAGCCACGTCGAGCTTGATGCCCTCGCGCTCCATCTCCACGAGCACGTCCACGAGCGGCAGCTCGACCTCGTTCAGCAGCCGCATCAGGTCGAGCTCGTCAAGCTCGGCCCGCTGCCTCTGGGCGAGCGCGCGGGTGAGCACCGCCTGCTCGGCCAACCCGTCCTCCCCGCCCTCGAGCTTCACGCCGAGCCCCAGCTCTTCGCAGATGTCGATCAGCGGGTAGCTGCGCCGCGCGGGATCGAGCAGGTAGGCGGCGACCACGGTGTCGTGCTTCAGCGGCGGCGCGGGAGGACCTCGGTGCGGTGCTCGCCGACCAACGGTCGGCTCCGCTCCTCCCCCTGAGGGATCCTCCGACGACGCGAGCGCCTTCCAGTCGTGGGCCACGACGGGACGGCCACCCCAACCCTCGAGCACCTCGTGCAGTCCACCCGGCGCCTCTCCGGCCAACACGTCCTTGCCGCCGGCGTAGGCCGCGAAGCGCAGCGGCCCCTCGTCGCCCATGCCGGGCAACTGACCCTCCTCGGGCTCGGGCCGCAGCGCGGCGAGCACGGCGAGCTCACCCTCGAGGTCGCCTAGCCCCGAAGGCCCGACCGTCCGCAGGTGCGCCGCGATCTCCGACGACGCGTCGGGCCGCGGCGCCGCCGCCTCCTCGTCGCCAAGCGCTTCCTCCAGCCGCCGCAGCGGGTCGCGCAGCTCGAACTCGCGGAACGTCTCGCGCAGCCGGGAGCGGTCGGGCTTGCGCAGGAGCGAGTCGTCGAGGTCGATGTCGACGTCGACGTCGCGGATGGCCGTGGCCAGGTCGCGCGAGCGGCGGGCGTCATCGGCGTGGTTTACAAGGTTCTCCTTTCGCTTGGCCCCGGAGATCTCATCGACGCTGGCCAGCACGGTTTCGAGGTCGCCAAACTGCTGCAGCAGCGACGAGGCCGTCTTGTCGCCAATGCCGGGGACGCCCGGAATGTTGTCGGAGGTGTCCCCCTTGAGACCGTAGAAGTCCGGGATCAGCTCCGGCGGGATCCCGTAGCGGTCGATGACGGCATCGCGGTCATAGATCTTGGTGTCGGTGATACCGCGACCGGTGGCCATGATCTTCACCTTGGGCTCGATCAACTGGAACGCGTCGCGGTCGCCGGTCACGATCGTGACCTCGATGTCGTTGCGTGCAGCGCGGCCCGCCAGTGTGGCGATCACGTCGTCGGCCTCATAGCCCTCGGCGCGGGCGTTCAAGTAGCCGAAGGCCTCGACCAGCGGCTCCATGGTCGGCCACTGCTCCTTGAGCAGATCGGGGCGCGACGCGCGTCCCGCCTTGTAGTCGGGCGCGATCTCCTTGCGCCCCGAGCTGCCGGCGTCCCAGACCACGACCGTTGGCTTTTGCCCGTACTCGGTCATCAGCTTCACGAGCATGGAGGCGAACCCGAAGATCGCGTTGGTCGGCACTCCCCGCGAGGTGGCGATCGACTCGGGTAGCGCGAAGAAGGCGCGATAGACGAGCGAGTTGCCGTCGATCAGGTAGAGCTCGCGGGTGCCGTTGGTGGCCACGGGGCCATCCTAGGCGCGGAGACCCCAATAGCATGGGTCGCCCCGCCGTGGCCTCTCCAAGCGCACAGTTCTCTCTGACCCTGCGAATCGAGCTCCCGCACGAGTCGGGCACCCTCGGCAAGGTCACCGCGGCGATCACCAAGGCCGGCGGCTCGATCGTGGCCGTTGACACCGTCGAGGCAGGTGGCAGCGGCACGCTGCGTGAGATCACCGTGGATTGCGAGACCGCCGAGCACCGCGGCAAGGTGGTCCAGGCGGTCCAGAGCGTGCGCGAGGCCAAGCTGGTCGAGACCACCGACCGCACCTTCCAGCTGCATCGCCGCGGCAAGATCTTCACCGGCCTCTCGACGGCGGTGAACACCCGCGACGACCTCTCGATGGCCTACACCCCGGGCGTGGCGCGCGTCTGCAGCGCAATCGCCGAGAACCGCCAGAAGGCGTTCAAGTACACGATCAAGGCCAACACGGTCGCCGTGGTCACCGACGGCACCGCCGTGCTGGGACTTGGCGACATCGGCCCCGAGGCCGCGATGCCGGTGATGGAGGGCAAGGCGATGCTCTTCAAGGAGTTCGGCGACGTCGACGCCTTCCCGATCGCACTCGACACCAAGGACCCCGACAAGATCGTCGAGACGGTGAGGCTGATGGCGCCGACGTTCGGCGGCATCAACCTCGAGGACATCTCGTCCCCGCGCTGCTTCGAGATCGAACAGCGGCTGATCGAGGAGCTCGACATTCCCGTGTTCCACGATGACCAGCACGGCACCGCCATCGTGACGCTTGCTGCGCTGATCAACGCCTGCCGCCTGACCCGGCGACCGCTCGAGGACCTGTCGGTGACGATGGTCGGCGCCGGCGCGGCCGGTGTGGCCGTGGCCAAGATCCTGATGGCCTCGGGCATCACCAAGGTGGTGGCGTGTGACCGCCACGGCGCGATCCACATGGGGCGCCCCGACTACGAGTCGGGATCGATGAACACGCCCAAGACATGGCTGGCCGAGAACACCAACTCCGACCGGCGCGACGGTAGCCCCGCCGATGTGCTCGAGGGCAGCGACCTGTTCGTAGGGCTGTCGGGGCCCGGGATCATCACCGCGCAGGACCTCCAGCGGATGAACCCCGACCCGTTCGTGTTTGCCATGGCCAACCCCAACCCCGAGGTGCGGCCCGAGGACGCGAGCGCCCACGTCGCCGTGATGGCAACCGGCCGCTCCGACTACCCCAACCAGATCAACAACGTGCTGGCCTTCCCCGGCATCTTCCGCGGCGCCCTAGACGTGCGGGCCCGGAAGATCACCGAGGAGATGAAGCTGGCGGCCGCTCGCGGCATCGCCGCCACCGTGGCCGACGAGGAGCTGGCCTCCGACTACATCATCCCGAGCGTGTTCAACCGGGAAGTGAGCCGGCGCGTGGCCGCGGCCGTAGCCGAAGAGGCGGAGCGGACGGGCGCCGTCCAGCCCCAATCCGAAACCGCCGAGTTCTCGATCCCCGGCTGAAGGAGCATGCGTGAAGGTCACGGTCACAGGAGCCACCGGCACCCTTGGCAGTCAGGTCGTGGCCGAGCTCGTACATCGCGGCGACGAGGTCACGGTGCTCAGCCGCGACGCCGATCGCGCGCGGGCGAAGCTGGGTTCCGACGTCGAAGCACTCGTCTGGTCCGATCCCAAGTCCGAGGCACCACCCAGCGAGGCGCTCGCGACCCAGGACGCCGTGATCCACCTGCTCGGCGAGCCGGTCGCCCAGCGCTGGAGCCAGCAGGTCAAGCGCGAGATCCGCGAGTCGCGCGTGCTATCGACCCGCAACTTGGTGGCCGCGATCAGGGACCTCGACGCCACGCTGCGCCCCTCCGTGCTCGTTTCCCAATCGGCGACGGGCTGGTACGGGCCACGCGGTGACGAACGGGTGGAGGAGTCAGAGCCCGCCGCCGACGACTTCCTCGCCAGGGTCTGCGTCGAATGGGAGGCCGAGGCCGTGAAGGCCGAGGACCTCGGGCTGCGGGTGGCTCTCACCCGCACCGGTGTGGTGATGTCGCAGGACGGCGGTGCGCTCGAGAAGATGCTGCCGCCGTTCAAGCTCGGCGTCGGCGGGCCGGTTGCCGGCGGCAAGCAGTACGTGCCCTGGGTGCATACCGACGACGTGGTCGG
>JBBRYL010000141.1:0-5238 GCA_038237685.1 Solirubrobacterales bacterium
TGAGGTAGGCGAGCAGCGTGCCGTTCACGTTGGCGACGAACAGCTCTGTACTGCCCACCGTGACCGCGGTATGCGCGCCTTCGTCGAGATCCGCGACCCCTTCCACGCCGAGCCAGCCCGACAGTGGAGGGATCGAGCTCGCGCCGTTGCCTGCCGCCGGATCGGCGGCAGCGGGCGCGAGCGGAAGGGGGGTGCCCGACATCGGTGGGGGGGCCGGGGGCTCCGCGACGCCTTCGACCTCCAGCCCGAGGAGGTCGGGCGCCGCCTCCATCAGGGCCTTCTCTATGGCCAGCTCGAGCGTGGCCGCGGATGCGGCACAACCGTCGCAGCTCCCGTTCAGCCGCAGGGTGGCCACGCCGCCCTCCAGGCTCACGAGCTCGACGTCACCTCCGTGGGACTCCATGTAGGGCCGCACGCTGTCGAGCGCCTCCTGCACGCGCGTCTCGAGCGCGACCGGGTAGAGGCCGTGGATCAGCATCAGGCTGGCCACGACCCCGTCTCCCGACAGGCGCTCGCGGACCTCCGCGAGCGCCGGCCCCTCCGCCTCGAGGGTCTCGAAGATGCGTTCGAGACCCTCGCCGTAGAGCCCCATCAGGGCACCGACGAGCTCCTCCGCGCAGGAGCGCGCGAAGGGATCGCCGATCGCCTCGAGCTGTGCGGTCAGCTCCTCGACCCGAGCGACCAGCGCATCGGGTTCGCTTGCCGGTTGGACGCTCATCGACCGCTCAGCAGAGCCCCGTCGGGGTGTGCACCACCTTCCGCACCTTGCCCTTGCCCGTGTACATGTGCACGCCGCACGGCAGGCACGGGTCGAAGGAGTGGACCGCCCGCATGATGTCGACACCCTTGAAGTTGTCGGGGCCGTTCTCCTCGAAGATCGGCGTGTTCTGCACGGCGTCCTCGTAGGGCCCCGGCGTCCCGTAGGTGTCGCGCGGGTTGGCGTTCCACGGCGTCGGCGGGTACGGCTGGTAGTTCGCCACCCTGCCGTCGCGGATGACCATGTGGTGCGAGAGCACCCCGCGCGCGGCCTCGTGGAAGCCCACTCCGAGGGCGTCCTGCGGGACCTTGACGGGGTTGCAGCTGCGCGTGCGGCCGGCCCGCACCTCCCCCAGCGCCTGCTCGATGGTGTAGAGCGCGAGCAGCGCCGAGTAGGCCTGGTGGTAGGTCCGCGCGCGGTCGCGCTCGATCGCGTTGGACTTCTCCGGGACCTTCCACTCGAGGTCCATCTCCGGCATGAAGCCGGTCTTCGGCAGCGTCATCAGGATCGAGTCGCCGGTCGCCTTCAGGTAGTTGAGGTCGACCAGACCGGCCTTCGCCGTCACCCACTGGCGGGCGAACGGGCCGCCACCGGTGTCGCACGCCACATAGCGGTCGGTGCGCTTGTCGTACATGCGCGGCGAGACCACCCACGAGTACTTGTCGGCGAAGTCGCGCGCCTGCGGCTTGGGCAGCGTCACCTTGTTCCACGGGTGACGCTTGTCGACCGGGTTGCCGAGCGGGTCGTGCGTGACGAACGTCTCCTCGTTGGTCCAGTCGTCGAAGTAGCTCGACCCCAGCAGGATCCGGATCGCGAGGTTGATCTCGACCAGGTCGGTCGTGATCAGCTCGCCGCCGATGACGAGGCCCGGCGTGATCTGCCGGGTCCGCCCCCACTCCGTCATGTCCTTGTAGTCGTAGTTGAGGACGTCCGGGTCGTCGAAGGCGCCCCAGCACACGAGATCCGTCTCCCGGTAGCCCACCATGTCGTAGCCGGGGAGCTCCTGGAGGAAGAAGTCGTAGATGTCGTCGTGCATCGGCACCGTGCGCTTGCAGTAGTCCATGTAGCGCATGAGCCGCACGTAGTAGTCCGTGCAGGTCTGGTGCGTGATGTCGGCGCTGACGCCGCCCGGCATGATCGTGGACGGGTGCGTGTGGCGACCGCCGAACAGGCAGTACATCTCACGCGTGTAGCGGGCCACCTGGAGCGTCTCCAGGTAGAACTCGCCCGTGAACGGGTTGAGCGCCCGCATGATGTCGGCGATCGTCTTGTAGCCGTGGATGTCGCCGCCCGGTGACGGCGTCTTCTCCGCCTTCGCGAGCAGGGACGGGTTGGTGTCCTTGACCATCTGCTCGCAGAAGTCCACGTTGCACATGCAGTCGTTGTAGATCGCATGGTCGAACATGTAGTCGGCCTGCTCCGCCAGGTTGTAGGCGCAGTTGCCGAGCTTCGGCGGGTAGATGCCGTAGGCCATGTTCTGGCACAGCACCGACGTCGTGCAGTGGTTGTCGCCGCAGATGCCGCAGATGCGGCTGGTGAGGAAGTGCGTGTCGCGAGGATCGATGCCCTTCATGAAGATGTCGAACCCGCGGAAGACCATCGAGGTCGAGTAGCACTTCTCGACCTTCTTGTTCTCGAAGTCGATGTCCGCGTGGATGCCCAGGGAGCCCACGATCCGCGTGATCGGGTCCCACGACATCCGCTTGACGTCGACCTTCTTGCCCGGCTGTGGCGTTGCCTCAACTGTCGACATAGCTCGCTCCTCTCTCCTCTACCAGCGCTTCTGGTAGCCAGTGGTGAGCTCGGCCCGACTGTGTCGCCACTCCGGCTCCTTGTCGTACTTCCGCTTGATGTTCATGTTGCGGCCCCACTTGAGCAGCGGGCCGTAGGTGAAGCGCGCAGTCGTCGAGGAGACCCCGCCCATCGGGTCGGGGTCCATGAACGGCATGTACTTGTCGGGGAAGCCCGGCATCGTGCAGGCCATGCAGATGCCTCCCACGTTCGGGCAGCCGCCGATGCCGTTGACCCAGCCGCGCAGCGGCACGTTGCACTTGACGACCGGCCCCTTGCAGCCCAGCTTGACCAGGCAGCGGTGATCCGAGCCGTACTCGGTGGCGAAGTTGCCCATCTCGTAGAACGCGGCGCGGTTGCAGCTCTCGTGCGCGGTGCGCTCGAACAGCCACTTCGGGCGGCCGACGTCGTCGAGCTCGGGCACCGGCGCGCGGCCGGCGAGCGCAAACACGAGGTACATCAGCGTCTCGGTGATGTTGTCGGGCTGCGCCGGGCAGCCGGGGATGTTGACGATCGGGATGCCGGCCTTGGACTTCCACTTCCAGCCCAGGTAGTCGGCGAGCCCCATGGCGCCGGTCGGGTTGTTCTTCATCGCCGGGATGCCGCCGTAGGTGGCGCAGGTCCCGACCGCGACGACCGCGGCGGCCTTGGGGGCGAGGCGATCGATCCACTCGTTGGTGGTGATCGGCTGGCCGGTGTCGGGGTTGTCGCCCATCCCCGCGAAGTAGCCGTCGCCGGAGAGCTTCTCGTTGGGCAGCGAGCCTTCGAGGATCAGCACGAACGGGTCGAGCTTGCCGGCCTCGGCGTCCCACCACGCCTGCATGAACTCGGCGCCCTGCTCGAAGGCGAGCACCGGGTTGTGCACGACGACCTTCGGCATGCCGGGGATCGCACCGGTGATGATGTCCTCGAGCGAGGGGTTCGTGGCCGAGGTCATCCCGACGGAGTCGCCGTCGCACGAGAGCCCGGTCGTCATCCAGATCACGTGGGCGGTGACCGCCTCTGTCTCGTTCTGCTTCGGTGCGAACTCCGTTGCGGCCATGCCGTCCTCTCCTCAGTCCTTCAGCAGATCCGCGGCAGCGGATCTCCGACGAGTTGATCCATCACGCGCTTGCCACCGAAGGCGGTCTCCACCAGCACCATGCCGGGTGGCTCCGTCTTCACCTCACCGATCTCCGCCGCCTGCTCGCAGCCCTCGACCGAGCGCAGCGCGGCCAGCGCCGCGTCCGCCGCCTCGGGGGCCACGAAGGCGACGAGCTTGCCCTCGTTCGCCACGTACATCGGGTCGATCCCGAGGATCTCCGCCGCGCCGGCGACGGCCGGGTGCACCGGCACCGCCGCCTCGCGCACGATCATCGCCACGCCCGAGGCGCGCGCGAGCTCGTTGAGCACGGAGGCGACGCCGCCGCGCGTGGCGTCGCGCATGCAGCGCAGCTCGGGCCCCGCGGCGTCGAGCAGGGCGTCGACCGCTGGCCACAGCGAGCGGGTGTCGGACTCGATGTCCGACGAGAGCTCGAACTCGCCGCGCGCGAGCATGATCGCGGTGCCGTGCTCGCCGATCGAGCCCGAGACGAGGATGCGGTCGCCCGGGCGCAGGCTCTGCGGCGAGAGCGTGGCGCGCGGGTCGCGGCGCCCGACCCCGGTCGTGCACAGGAACATGCCGTCGGCGTGCCCGCGCTCGACGACCTTGGTGTCGCCGGCGACGATCTCGACGCCCGCGGCCTCGGCGGCGGCGGCGATCGCCTCGACCTCGGCACGCAGCGTCTCGGAGTCCAAGCCCTCCTCGAGGATCATCGCCAGCGTCAGCGCGAGCGGGCGGGCGCCGCTCACGGCGAGGTCGTTGACCGTGCCGTTGACGGCGAGGTCGCCGATCGAGCCGCCGGGGAAGCGCAGCGGCGAGACCACGAATGCGTCCGTGGTCATCGCGAGATCCTCGCCGACCGCGCCGGCGTCGGCCATCACCGCGCCGACCTCGGAGCCGAAGGCGGGCACGAACAGACCCTCGATCAGCGTCTGCGTCGCCTTGCCACCCGCGCCGTGGGCCATCGTGATCGCGGCGTCCTTGAACTTCGCCTTCTTGCCGCGCGCGGTCTCGATGATCTTGAGGACCTTCTCCTCCCGCTCGCTGACTGCCGATTGAGCGTTTCGCCCTCCCGTCCTCGCAAGCTCGGACGTCCGGTCGACGTGACTCACACGACCTCCCTCTCGCGGGCGAAGCGGCCGAAGTTGTAGTACGCGGCGCAGGCGCCCTCGCTCGACACCATGCACGTTCCGATCGGGCGCTCCGGCGTGCAGGCCGAGCCGAAGACCTTGCACTCGAACGGCTTGATGACGCCCTTGAGCACCTCGCCGCACTGGCACGCCTTGGGGTCGGCGACGCGCACGCCCGGGACCGTCCAGCGGCGCTCGGCGTCGAGGTCGGCGTAGGCCTCGGAGAGCTTGAGGCCCGAGTGCGAGATGAACCCCAGCCCGCGCCACTCGAAGTGCGGGCGCAGCTCGAAGACCTCGGCCATCACCTCGAGCGCGCGCTGGTTGCCCTCGTAGGGCACGACGCGCTTGTACTGGTTCTCAACCTCGCAGCGCCCCTCGGCGATCTGCTTGAGGATCATGTGGACGCCCTGCAGGATGTCCAGCGGCTCGAAGCCCGAGACGACGATCGGCTTGCCGTAGTCGGCTGGGATGAACTCGAA
>JBBRYL010000142.1:0-5212 GCA_038237685.1 Solirubrobacterales bacterium
CCGAAGGCGCCCGCGGCCTCGCGTCGCGCGGCCGCGACACCCGCTTCGACTCCGGCCGCCGCCTCCACGAGGCGCATGCCCTTGCCGCCACCCCCGGCCGACGCCTTGACCAGCAGCGGAAAGCCGATCGCATCGGCGATCGCCGCCAGCGCGTCGCCTTCGTCGCCCTCGAGGCGCTGCCCGGGCAGCACCGGTACGCCGGCGGCCTCCATCCGGTCTCGCGCAACCGTCTTCGAGCCCATCTCGGTGATCGCCTCGGGCGATGGCCCGATCCAGGTGATGCCGGCGTCGCCAACCGCGCGCGCGAAGTCCGCGTTCTCCGAGAGGAAGCCATAGCCCGGATGGATGGCGTCGGCGCCCGCGGCCCGCGCGGCCTCGAGCACGGCGTCGCCGCGCAGGTAGGACTCCGCCGGGGGGGACGCGCCGATGGGCACCGCAACGTCGGCCTCGCGTACGAACAATGCCTCGGCGTCGGCCTCGGAGTAGACCGCCACCGTCGAGATGCCGAGACGGCGGCACGTGGCGAAGACGCGCCTGGCGATCTCACCACGGTTGGCAACCAAGACACGCGCGATCATCGCGCCGTCACATCCTGAAGACGCCGTAGCCGTCGGCGCCCTTCACCGAGGTGTTGTGCACCGCGCTCAGCGCGATGCCGAGCGCCGTGCGCGTGTCGCGCGGATCGATGATGGCGTCGTCGTAGCCGCGCGAGGAGTTGGCCAGGGCGGTCTGCTCGGACTCGATCTGGGCCTGAACCATCTCGCGCATCTTCAAGTCCTGGTCCTCGTCGTACTCGAGGCCCTTCCCCTCGGCCGAGGCGCGGGCGACGATCGAGAGCACGCCCGCCAGCTGGGCAGGACCCATCACGGCGGACTGCGCGCTGGGCCACGAGAACAGGAAGCGCGGGTCATAGGCGCGCCCGGACATCCCGTAGTTGCCCGCCCCGTAGGAGGCGCCCATGATCACGCCGAGATGGGGCACCTTGGAGTTCGAGACCGCGTTGATCATCAGCGCGCCGTGCTTGATGATCCCGCCCTGCTCGTACTCCTTGCCGACCATGTAGCCCGTTGTGTTGTGCATGAAGATCAGAGGCACGTCCTTCTGGTTGGCAAGCTGGATGAACTGCGCCGCCTTTTGAGCCTCCGGTGAGAAGAGCACGCCCTGAACGTTGGCGATGATCCCGACGGGATAGCCGTGGATCGAGGCCCACCCGGTGCTCAGCGACGGCCCGTAGAGCGCCTTGAACTCGTCATAGCGCGAGCCGTCCACCACCCGGGCGATGACCTCGCGCGGATCGAACGGCGCCTTCAGGTCGGGCGGCACGATGCCGAGCAGGTCGTCTTGGTCGTGAACCGGCGCCTCGACCGCGTCCGTCGGCCCATAGCCGTGCTTTCGCCAGTTCAGCCGCGACACGATCTCGCGCCCGAGCCGCAGTGCGTCGTGCTCGTCCTGGGCCAGGTACTCCGACAGCCCCGATACGCGCGAGTGCATGTCGGCACCGCCGAGCTCCTCGTCGCCGGACACCTCCCCGGTGGCCATCTTCACCAGCGGCGGTCCGCCCAGGAACACCTTTGCCCGCTCGCGCACGAACACGTTGTAGTCCGACATGCCCGGCAGGTAGGCGCCGCCGGCGGTGGAGCTGCCGAACACCAGCGCGACGGTCGGGATGCCCAGGCTCGACAGTCGGGTGATGTTGCGGAAGGTCTCGCCGCCGGGGATGAAGCCCTCGGCCTGGGTGGTCAGATCGGCGCCACCGGACTCCACAAGCTGGATCATCGGCATCCGGTTCTGCTCCGCGATCTCCATCATCCGCAGCGCCTTGCGCCAGGTGTGCGGGTTGGAGGTGCCGCCACGCACCGTGGGGTCGGCGCCGCCGATCACGCACTCGACGCCCTCGATGGGGCCGATGCCGGCCACCATGCTGCCCCCCGTCTTGTAGTCGGTGCCATAAGCGACGAAGGGCTGAAGCTCGAGGAAGGGGGCGTCGCGGTCGAGCAGCAGCTCGATCCGCTCGCGGATCAGCAGCTTGCCGCGGTCTCGGTGGCGCTGGACATAGCGCTCACCGCCGCCGGCGCGGACATCGTCGAGCACCGCCTCGATCTCCGAGAGCTTGGCCTCCATGGCCTTCCGCGCGTCCCGAGCCGCCGGTCCACGCGGGTCGTGCTTCGAGCTCAGAACGGGCACCGCGACAGTATGCCGGGAACGGCTGGCCGATCGGCCAGTGCCCCAACGGCTACTCGGCTGCGGTCGCCTCGTCCTCGCTCGGCGCGAGCACGAAGATCTCGATCGCGACGGCGGGGTCGAACAGGATCTGGCTGTTGTAGGTCAACACCTCGCGGCCGGTGATTCGCGCGACCGCCTCGGTGGTCTGCTCCGTCATGACCTCCTGGAAGCGGAGCCGGTAGGAGCGCACGAGCCGCTCCTCCCCGGCGTCGACCAGGGTCTTCTCGTTCTGGGTGAGGCCGCCGTCGAGAACACAGAAGACGTAATTGTCGTTGATGTAGGTCTTGGCCTTGTCGGGCCCGCGGCCGTAGAACCGCTTCTTCAGACCGACCATGGCGTTCGAGACCTGCGCGGTGATGCTCGAGCCCGCCTCGGACTGCACGCCGTCGAGCCACTCCGGCTCTGTGAGCTCCTCACTGGTGGCCTGCATCGGGTGATCGCGCGAGTCCGGCATGGTCGGGCGATCCTACGCTCATCGCCGCGAAACGTTTGGCACCTTCCGGATTCGGGCAAATTGGTCAGGTCGGCCGGGTTGCGGTGATCTTCGCTGCCTGCTGCAGACATCGGAAGCCCCGCGGGGCCGCACCAGTGCCGGAACACGGGCTGGTCGTGACTTCGGGTGACGTACTACACCCCCCCCCAAGGACAGGAGCTTCCCCATGGCAGCAAGAGACGAACCGAGCGCGGGTAGCCGCGGCGCAGATCTGGGAACGACCGGAGGCAACCGCGGCCCGGGCAACACCGCCCGCCGCCTGACCACCGAGACCAAGCAGTTCTTCAAGACCAGCGAGTTCGGCGCTTATGTGATCGTGTTCATCGGCATCCTGGTTGCCGCGAACGTGATCGAGGCCGATGGCAAGGGCCAGGATTACTTCACCGCCGACAAGGCGTGGGTCTACATCACGATCCTCACGTTCGGCTACATGCTGAGCCGCGGAATCGCGAAGTCGGGTGTGCGCGAGCCTTACAGCTCGGGCGGCGACGGCGACAACCGGTAGAGACCGATCTTTCGCTTCACCAAACGGCCGGGCAGGCGCACCAAGGTGCGCTTCACGCCCGGCTGCCTGGTGGCGTCGATCGTTCTCTCGATCGTCCTCACCGTGTTGCTCAACGTGCTGATCAGGCTGTTCTGAGCGCCCACCCACAACTCTGAAGGTCTCCCGGCAGGCGCAGGGCGCCGCACCGGAGCGGTGCGAGAGTATGCCGGCATGAGCCTGGACGACCCCGCGATCATCACCTGCTCCATCTCGGGCGCCATCGCCAATCGCGAACAGTGTCCGGCCATCCCCTACACGCCCGAGGAGTACGCGGCCGAGGCGCGCCGCATCGTGGACGAGGGCGGCGTGCACATCCACATCCACGCGCGCAGGCCCGATGGCACGCCCTCGTACGAGATCGAGGACTTCCAAAACATCAAGAACGCAATCGTGGCCGAGGTCGGCGACGCAGCGATCATCAACTTCTCGACCGGCACGGTCGGGGTCTCGGTCGAGAAGCGGGTCGCCTACCTACGCGCCGTGCGGCCCGAGGTGGCGGCACTGAACATGGGCTCGATGAACTACGCCAAGTATTCGGCCTCGCGCAGGGACTTCGTGTTCAAGATGGTGTTCGAGAACAGCTTCGACGAGATCATCGAGCTGCTCACCGCCATGAACGAGCTGGGAATCCGGCCCGAGCACGAGTGCTTCGACGTCGGCCACGTGGGCTCGCTGGCCCCGCTCGTGGACATGGGCGTGCTCCACGAGCCGCTGCACGTCGACCTGGTGATGGGCGTGACCGGCGGCATCCCTCCGACCGCGCGCAACCTGGCGATGATGGCCGACAACGTGCCGGCGGGCGCGCACTGGGGCGTGATCGGCATCTCGCGCGTCCAGTGGATGCTGGTGGCCGCGGCACTCACGCTCGGCGGATCGATCCGGGTTGGGCTCGAGGACAACCTCTACCTGCCCGACGGTCAGATGGCCACGTCAAACGGGGAGCTGATCGCTCGCGCGCGACGGCTCACCGAGGATGTGGGCCGGCGGCCAGCAACCGTTCAGGAGGCACGGACGATGCTGGGCCTCCCGGCACCCACGGCGTAGCCAGCTCAACACGGTTTCCCCCCGGCGCTTGGCCGCGTACCTACAGCACGGCTGCGCACGACAGGGCGAAGTCCGGCCCTGTACTCGAGACAGGGAAAAGCGGGACATGACCGGGGTATCGGGGGTTTGCCCCAACCTTTACCTCGGAGGCCCCGTAGGGTTCCTGCGATGCGCGCCCACAACGTCCACGTGACCCACGATTTCGCCAAGCCGGTCGACAGGATCTTCAACCACCTGTCCGAGCACGCGAACCTTGCGGAGGTGTTCGGGGCCAAGGTCACGCGGCTCAAGGACGGCGACTCCGAACGCAACGGCGTCGGTTCGGTGCGCAAGCTCCAAGTCGGTCCGCTGCCGCCGTTCGAGGAGACAGTCACCGACTTCCGACCCAACGAGAAGATCGTCTACACGATCACAAAGGGCAGCCCGATCCGCGATCACCTCGGGGTGATGACGTTTTCGGAGCGTCCCGGTGGCGGCAGCACGCTGGACTACACGATCCGGCTGGGGTCGGCCGTCCCGGGCCTGGCGCTGATCGTCAAGGCGGCCCTGACCAAGAGCATCGACGATGCCCTACCGGAGGTCGACGAGCGCGCCTGAGATAAGGTCGTCCCGTGAGGGGTAGACGGCCAGCGTTCGCGGCGATCTTGGCCGTGCTTGCCTCGGTGGCGATGGCCGCCCCGGCCCATGCCGCCTACGCTCCGCCCGATCGCCCCGGACCAACGCTCGAGGTGCCGAAGGCGCAGCTCGACGCGTCCCTGCGGTGCAGCGCGGGCGTGGCGGGCGCAACGCGCGCGCCGGTACTGCTCTCGCCGGCCACCGGCGTCACGGTCGACCAGAACTACAGCTGGAACTACGAGCGGGCGCTGAACATGCGCGGCATCCCGTACTGCAAGGTCGACATGCCCCAG
>JBBRYL010000143.1:0-5200 GCA_038237685.1 Solirubrobacterales bacterium
ATCACGAACCCGGGCTCCGCGCGCTGCACTTCGCCTCGGTCGATAAGAGCCCTGACGGCAGCTTCCGCAGACCCCTTCTCCAGCCCGAATCCGTCCAGCGTGCGTCGGTTGTAAAGGGTTTCCCGGCTGCTGGCGAGCGCCGCCAGCACCTTGCGCTGGTTCGCTTTCTCGGCCAGGTCCTCCCACAGCTGCTCGAAGGCGGCGGTCGTCTCGCGGTCAATGGCAGCCAGCACGCGTTCGAATGTCTCGAGGTCCGCGGCGGTCCCGCGTGGTGTCTGCTCAAAGAGATGATGGGCACACAGCATCGCGCGCTGAGGATGGCCGCGCGCCAAGTCGAGTAGGGCGTCGAGGGCCTCTCCCGGATCGCGCTCGTCTCGCTCGAAGCGCTCGCCGATGAACTCGAGCAGGTCTTCGTCTCGCAGCGGGCCGAGCGGGATCGGGCGCGCCTGGTCGAACAGGGGCCGCTTGCGATCGCCGAAAAGCGCGTTGAGCATCCCGGGCTCCGATCCGGCGAAGATGTAGCTGGCCTCGTCGCGGTGGAACTGGATCTTCGAACGCAACAGCCCGTCGACGTCTGAGTTCATCCGCAGGAGGTCCTGGAACTCGTCGAAGACGACGAGCGTTCGTGCTCCGCTGCGCTCATACACCCTTTTTGGTAGGTCGAGCATGTCGGAGAGCCGCTGCTGGTCGCTCCCTTTGACTGGTTCGAGCTCTCCGCCGACGCCGCCCGGCGAGACGGTGACCTTCCCGTGCCAGCGCCGCGTTACCGCGGCGACGGCACGACGAGGCGCGCCGGCAAGCCCCGCCAGGTAGGCCTCCTCGATGCGCCGGGAGACCTCAGCGAGCGTGATTGCCCGGTAGCAGTCCACGTAGACGGTGTTCATGCCGATCTTGTCCGCTTCGTCTCGGACCTTGCGCAGCACGGTCGTCTTGCCGTAGCGCCGCGGCGCTTGGAGCCGCGTGTTGTGCCCTCCCTCTGCGAGCTGCAACAGCTGCTCGGTCTCGGGTTCGCGATCGACGAGCTGGTCCGGTGGCAGCGGGTCGTCGTAGACGAAGGGGTTGGGCTCGATCGCAATGCAATGAGCCTAGCAGTCGGTCATAGGCGCTATTACCAGTAGGTCATAGTTCCTATGACCTGATAGTACACATGAACTTAACTGGTGTGCGCTCGGTCTCACGCAACCTCCGCCGGCCGGTCGCCTGGCCGGGTCTGTTCCGCCCTGCCGGCCGAGCCGCTGGTCTTCTCGCTGGTCGGCCCCAAGCGCTACGACATTGCCTGGCGCGAATTGGAGGAGACGGGCTGGATCGCGAGCGCCGAGTGCACCGAGCTGCGGGTGCCGCTGCCCGCGCAGGCGCGGATGGACTACGCGGTCGCCGACGAGCGCGAGCGCTTCGGCCTCGCGAGCCGCAGCGCCGCCAAGGACGCGCTCGTGGCGACGATCCTCGAGCGTCATCCGGGCGCGCAGGCGCTGGTGATCGGCTACTTCGTCGGTCAGCTCGCACGGATCGCCAAGGCGATGGAGATGCCGCTGATCACCGGCTGAAGGGTTTGGCAGATGGGGCACCAAATCCTTCAGCAGAACATCTAGCCCCAGCGGTCGTGGCCAACAGGATGACTCGTCCGTGACGGTTTCAAACGACCAAGCGGAGCTGGCTCAAGCGCTGCCGCCGGTTTCACCCCGACGTCCTGCCGTTGCTTCTTACCCCGCTCTAGTAGCGGCTCTTGGCCTTCGAAATGCAGGCCGCCCGTTGCTTCGCGAGGCGCTTCTTGCCGGCCGCAGTCTTGGCCTTCTTGCTGTTGTAGTTCTTCTTGCAGTTCGCGACGGCATTCTTCAGTGCAGCCTTACTTCCGGGCGGCTTGGCCGCAGGCGTACCCGAGGATTGGCCGGCGTCTGTCGTGCCTGCGGCCGTCTGGCCCGCGTCAGGCTGGCTGCCGGGCGCGGCGGCCGGCGGGGGGACTGCGAGCTGGCCGGCCGACTGGCCCGAGTCGGAGGGCGCAGTGACCGTCAAGACCTGCCGGGCTGGCGTCCCGTAGACCGGCTTCCCAGCCGGATCGAGCTGGGTGACGATGATGACGTGGTCGCCCGGGGGAACCTGCGGGACGGTAATCGGCGCGCTGAAGCTCCCGCCAGCACCCCCGCCCTGGGGCGAAGCTGTCGCCAGCACGGCGCCGCGCTGGTCATCCATACGCACCTCTGCCGGCCGGGTGGTTACGTCGCCTTGGCTGTGAGGCGTGAAGCCCTTGCCAGTGATCGTCACGCTGTCGCCGGCGACGGCCGCACCCGGGTTGGCAGTCACCGTCGTCAGTGCCGTGCAGGCGTGCGCTATCCCGATCGCCGACACAGATACAGCCAATAGGCCCACGCCCAGCAAGAGCCTGGCACGCTTCGCGAAGTTATGCATAAGAGGCCCTCCTCGAGTGGGGCGCAAACGGCGAAATCACAGGGCTGCTCGGCGTTTTGCTCCGTAGGGTATTTTCCAGTGCGCCAGTCTGACACCAACATAGCAAGTTGCCCACCAGGTTCCTAGCTGCGTGGGCGTAGGGGAAGCAGGGGGACGGTTGTCGATGACACGCACAACGTGGACTGCACTGCGGCGCGTCGCGCCGGGAGAAAGTGCCCTGCCCCCGAGAAGGGAGCCCGCACCATGCGAGCGATGACGCGCGTCGCCGGGGTCGCGGCGCTCGGCGCCTTGACGCTTGTCGCCATGTGGCTCGCGATCATCCCCGGCGCCGATGCCCAGGCCGCACTTGGGCCACGTTTTGGCGAGAACGCCCTAGTGCCCCCCCAGACACCCATCCGGGGGCGCGACGTGCCCGGCTTGGCGGTTGATCCTTCGGATTCGAACCACATCGTCGAAGCCGAGATCGACCCGGTCAACCTGCAGTGCGACTACAACGCGAGCTTCGACGGCGGCCGTACCTGGAAGGGCGGTCACCTCACGGCCCGCAACGCCGGCGAGAACCCTCCCTACGGCCCGACAGCGTGCGACTGGAATTTTGACGCCGGCGGCTACGCGCACTTCAACACGGGAATCGTCTTTGGCTCGGGCCAGAACGTCTACATCTCCTTCTCCGCCCATCGCGGCGCGTTCAACCGGCTGGACACGGTGCCGCCCACCGAGGGGGGCGCTGGCGACGAGAGCATGGTGGCGCGATCGACCGACGGCGGCCGCACGTTCCAGCCCGCGGTGGTAGCGATCCCAGGGTCGACCAATCCTCAGCCGGTCAGCATTCGCCCGCAGATCGCGGTCGAGCGGCGACCGGGCCTACCGGACCGCCTCTACGTAAACGCCTGGCAACTCCACGTCTTGCCGACCACTCTTGGTCCGCGCCGGATGCTCGCGGCCCGCTCCGACGATGCAGGGGCGACGTGGACTCCCCCGGTGGTCGGCAGCCGGCTGAACGTGCGCACTCCCGCTCAGGGGGCTGCTGAGGGGACCGAGGATGAGACGGTCCGTGAGCTCTCCCAGCCGGTCGTCGGCCCCGACGGCACCGTCTATGCCGCCTACCGAAGCGTCGATCGCGCTACCGGAACGACGTGTCCGGCCAATCCGGCCTCTAGCCCACCCAACCTCCCGACCAACTGCATCGTCGTCGCGAAGTCCACCAACCTGGGGCAGACCTGGACCCAGCAGAGCACGGGCGTGTCGCTTTCGGGTAGCGCCGGGCAGCCTCGGCTGGCGATCGATCCGAGGACGTCTGTCACGGCGCCTGTCGGCACGCTGTATGTCGCCTACTACAGGCCGGTTACGGGCGATCCGGACGACATAAGCCTGCAGCGTTCGACCGACGGGGGCGCCACTTGGTCGAACCCGCCGACTCGCGTCAACGACGATCCCTCGGGGGCGGTCCAGGCCTTCCCTCAGGTCTCCGTGAGTTCGAGCGGGCGCGTTAACCTCATCTGGTTCGACCGGCGCCACCCCTACCCGGGCGGCGGCCCCCGCCTCGGCGACATCTACTACGCGCGCTCCGACGACAGCGGCGCGACGTTCTCCGCCAACCGCCGGGCCACCGACCGGACGTTCAACCGAGACGTCGGCATCGACGCCGCCCTGGGCAGCTACAGCTTCTACGGGCCGGTCTCGGCGCCTCTGGCCGATGGGGGCATCGTCGGGGCGTGGATGGACTCCCGCGGGGGCAACCTCGACAACGGGATCCAGGACATCTATCTGTCACGCCTCGACCCTGCCGCTCCGATCGGGGCGAGCACGATCGCTACGGCGACGCCGCCTGGCCTCTCGGTGATGCTCTCGCGCCTCGCCTATCCCGGCGGAGCGGAGGCCGCGGGACCATCCAAGCCGATCACCAAGGTGGTCGTGGCCAACGAGGGCGACGTCGCCGGGGCGCTGGCCGGCGCGGTGCTCGCCCGCGCCAACTGGGGGCCGCTCCTGCTCTCGCCATCGGGCGGGTTGCCCGCGGTGGTCAAGGCAGATGCCACGCGGATGCAGCCAGAAGGTGGCTTCGTGATCGGAGATACCACTTCCCTCTCCGCCTCAGTCGAGGGCGACGTGCTCGCGAGCACCCGGAACGGGCAGAACGTTTCGCGGGTGGCCCCGGCCTCCGGTGTCCCTGCCGAGGACCGTCCGGCCGAGATTGCACGTCAGATCGCAGAGCTGCTGAAGCCCCTGCCCGGCGGGGCCTCTCCCGAGGCGGTGATCGCCAACCCCAAGACCCCCGAGGCCGCTGCGGCCTCGGCACTGGCCGCAGCGCTCAAGCTGCCCATCCTGTATGTCGACGAGCGCCCGACCGTGCCTGCGCCGACAACACAGGCGATCAACTCACTGGGAATCAAGAAGCTGCTCATCGTCGGCGGTACCGGATCGGTCAACGCCGCGGTGGAGGCCAGCTTGGCCGCCATGTCGGGCGTCACCGTGAAGCGCGTGGGCGGCGCCGATCAGTACGCGACGTCAGAGGCAGTCCTGACCGAGGGAAAGACCCGCGGCCTGCCCGCCAACGTCGTCTACGTGGCTGACGGCGCACGGCCGATCGATGGGGCGCTGCTCGGCGCTGCCGTGGGTCGCCTCACGGGCCTCATGCTGCTCACTCCCTCCGCCAGCACCGCCGCCGCGGAGACCAGGCTGGGCGTGATCGGGGTAGACGCAGCGGTCGATCGGGTGGTGGCGACCATCGGCACGGGCGGCACCGATCCTGCCCTTCCGGCTCCGCCCCCGCCGACCGGCACCGGGATCGGCACCGGGA
>JBBRYL010000144.1:0-5148 GCA_038237685.1 Solirubrobacterales bacterium
GCGAAGCTCGGTCGCAAAACCTCGGAGGTCTCGATGATCCGTCAGCGACTGCTCGACAAGGGACTTGTCTATGCGACCGAGGACTACGGCTACGTGGACTTCACAGTGCCGCGCTTCGGAGAGTTCATGGCTCGGGCACATGCCGTATCCGCCTCTCGACCCTCGAGCGCTACGTCCAAGCTCTTGGCGGCAAGCTCGAGATACATGCCGTCTTCGACGACCAGGACGTCACGCTGACGGCGTAGCCGAATGTGGCAGTCACGCGAAGGGGTCGATTACGCGAATGCCGTCGAAGCGGCGAAAGTCGCGGTCGCGACTTAAGATCGTCACCAGCCCGTGTTGGTGCATGAGGGCGACCAGGTGGGCGTCGGAGACGAGATTGCCGCGCGCAGCGGCTGGATCGGCGGCTGCGCGGTACGCGGCCCAGAAGCCGTCCCTCTCACCAGGGCTGCGAACGTGTGGCCGCTCGATCAACTGGTCGAGGTTGCCCTCGGCCTGGGCTCGCGAGAGCGGCTCGCGAAAGACGGACGGGTGCGTCGCGACGCGCAGGTAGGCCATGGCGACCGGCCAGAAGAGGTACACGAGCTCGGGACCGTCCGCCAGGCCCTCTAGGACTTGGCGCGCGGCTGCGTGCAGCGGGCTATCGGTGTCAGATGCGTAGAGCAGGACGTTGGCGTCGACCGCCTTGCTCACGGGTAATCCAGGGCGGTCCGGACCGCCTCGGGATCCTCGAGGTCGACTCGCGGCCCCATCCGCCGGGCGGTCCAGCGCAGTGGGGCCGGTTTGGTCATCTTGCCCCCGTTTCCTTCACCGATCGCGTAGGCGAGCAGCTCCGAAGCTAGCCGACCCAGCGATTTTCCCTCTACGCGCCGGCGGCGACGAAGCTCGTCCAGGACAGTGGCGTCGATGTCCAACGTGGTTCGTGGCACGACGCATGATGTTATCAGCGCCAGCATCAAGCACCACATATGTCTCCTATATTGCCATTCTGCTGCTTCTGCCCTAGGCTCAGTACACGCGAAAGGAGTCTTTGATGGCAGAGCTGATTCAGGTCCGGCAGGCCGCCCGAGCGCTCGGGGTGCACGAGAACACGATCCGCCGGTGGGAGGAGCGTGGGCTCCTGCGCGCAGTGCGGCTGCCCAGTGGGGTGCGGCGCTTTCGCGCGGAGGACATCGAGGCGATGTGCGAGAGCATGTTCAGCGGCTTCGCCCCGCTGCGTGAGGACGAGGACGTCGTGCCGGTGACGCGCGTGCGCTCGATCGACTGAGCCCCCGTCCCCGCCGCCCGTAGGGTTCGTTGCCCGCGCGGGCGGCGAGTGATGGGACCTGGCGAGCACCGGCCATACGACGAGCAGTACTGGACCCGGCCGTGGTCGACGGCTCTGTTCGCCGGTGACCTGTTCGAAGGTGTCCCCTCAGCCCAGGCCTCCAGCCGCTTCACGACATTCAGGTCTTCAAGCCAGCGGCCGACGTCCGCGATAGCCGCTCGCAATGGGGGCCGACCACCTCCGACTTGTCATCGCGCAACGTGTTCGGCGCGCGACGCTTCAGGCTTAGGAGGACTCCCGACTCAGCGCGTCGGGCGCCGGATCGATCGGATGCTCCTCAGCGATGTCGGCCAGTTCCTTCTCAACCCACTGGCGGGTGAGGGAGTCATGACCGCGATGAACGAAGCCCGAGAACGTGGTCACGCCTTCCGCCGACTCGATGAAGTACGCGGGGGCGTCTCCGTCCTGCTCGAACACCCCCCGCAGGGTCTCCGGGACGATGGTGTCCGCCTGGCGGAGCTTGGCGCGCAGCTCAGCCTCTCTTGCGGGAGGCTGATTGTCGTGGTTATCGGGCATCAGTCTGAGTCTAGAAGACCGCTCCCACCGCAACAACCCAAAAAGTGGATCGAGTATCTAGGGATTGATGTACACATCCGGCTTGACAGCATCCGGCTTGACAGGGTCGGCGAGGGTTTTTCGCTCCGGCGGCTTTCTGATCCGGCCAAGTGCCACGGCGAGCAGGATAAAGATCGCCAGGGACGCGGCGGTCAGGATGTCGATGGTGATCTGCGTGCCTTCCCAGGGGTGCCCGACCTTCAATCCCTCGTGGGTCTGGTCCCAGGACCGGGTGACGATAAGCAGTACCGCGGTCACGAAGGCCAGGAAGCCGGTAGAGAGAGCGACCAGCCGGATGCCTGCTAGCAGCTCTGTAGTGAACGGATGCTCCCGCGACCGGGCGACGTAGGCGCCCAGCCCGCCCGGCACGATGAGGAGAATCGTGGCCAAGGCTCCCGTGATCCCGGTCAAATCGCTCCAGCGCCAGGCGACGACCGCCAGCAGCGCCGTTGTCAGGGCCGCGGTAGAGAGCGCCGCGCGCACAATCGTCGCGCTGCGCGGGCGGATGTTGACAACGGCGAGCCCCGTCGTGTGGGCGGGCAGGCCGGCGAGGTGGAGATGGATGCGCTGGACGGTATTCAGCTCCACGCTGTAGTCGTCGTCGTAGTGGTCGGACCACTGAGCTGGCATGTACGGTGGATGCTCGAAGAGCCGCCCGCACGTGATTTGAAGGCCCTCGGGCGCCTCAAACTCGAAGTGATAGCCGCGACCCTGACCGAGCGCTGCGGTGGCGATGGCGATCGGCTTGTGTCGGAGCCCGACCGCTCGGGTCGCCTTCACGTAGACGCTCTGCGATGTCAGTCGCTCACCGGCGACGCGGGGCGGGGAGGGGGCCCCTTGGAGCTGAAGGTGGAGAAAGTCTGCTTGGGCGTCATCCGTACCGACGGCCACCGAAACCGCCTGCCGGTTGGCGGAGAGCTCCAAGTAGCCCGGCGGCGGGTGCTCCTGGATTGTGTAGTCGCCTGCGGGCAGCTGAACCACCATCACGCCATCGCTGCGGGTCTTAAACGAACGTCTCCAGTTGTCGCCGGCGACGGTGAACCGCAGCCCGGCCAGGGGCGCCGAGCTCACGCGATCTCGATCTGTCAGACGAGCGGTGACGCGCAGCTGGCCCACCCCGGGTGCGCTGGCGGTGTGGACCTGGTCGATCTGCGCCTGCTCTCGCCTCTGCCGCCGATCCTCGCGCCGTGCCGCGGCGCGGCGCCAGCGTGCGAGCACACCCGGAGTGGGGATCTGACCCTGCTCCTCGTAGCTCAGCTTCACGACGCGCCGCACTCCGGGTGCCCCGGCGATTGGAGTCATGACGAGGAAGTTCCTGGCGAAGTCGCTGGCGAGCGCCATGAAATCGTCGTGCTGGACAAGCGCCTGCCGCCACGCGCGCGAGGCCTCCGTGTCGATCCGAGGTGAGCCTAGGCGCTCCCACACCTCTTGGGCGAGCGCCGCACGCCAGTTGGCGATCGCCCAGATGTCATCGACCACTTCCTGGGGGACCACCGCTCGAAGGCGCGGCTCCAACGACCTCTCGACGCCGGCGCGCGCCAGGGTGAGAAGGGTGGCCGCGGCGATCGACCCGTTGCGCGGCTTGCTCAGCATCGAGAGCACGCCGTTGCGGCCGTCCCGCAAGGAGAAGTTGGTCAGCTTGCGCTTGCGCAGGAATCCCAGCGGCACGAGGTACAACGGCTGTCCTCCCGCGCGGATAGGGGTCGGCACGTCCGGCAGGGTGAAGTCGATGCTGACACGGCGGATGACCGCGGTGGTGTCCTGGAAGGCCACCGTCTCAACACGCCGATGGACCCACCGCTGCCAGTCGGCGATCAAGGCGAGGTTCACCACCCCGAGCTGCCGCTCCCGGCGCGTTAGCCAGCCCGGCGGGGCAGCCGCAAGCGTCGGCGTCGTCTCGGGCTCAGGGGCTGCCATCGCGCGTGTCGGTCAGGTCTCGGAACGCCTGGCTGGTACTTCGGCTGGACCAGCGGGCGCAGGTCGGAACAGCACTCGGTCCACGCTCGGGTTCGGACGCCCGCCCCCACTTTAGTGTTCCTGAGCAATCCGGGTCAGCCGCGCCCCGGGGTGCTCGGGCCTGCGACGGTGGCCGTGTCGTGACGTCGCCACTGTCGGCCCGGCGGGAAGGTAGCCGTGCCCAAGGCGAACCCTCCGACAGACGCCCGTCCCATCTGCCCCACGTCTTGATCACCGAGGTCGGACGGGCGGCAGGGTCGTCCTCACGTCCAAGTACGGTTTCGCAAAATGCAGGTCAGACTTTGGCTGGCCGACACGACTACCGAGTCGAAGGCCGCTCTCGTACGTTAAGACGGCCGAAACCAACAAGCGTAATCCTTGCCACGGACAGAAGAACGCAATAGAGTCGCAACTCGCGCCTCTTGACGATCGAGGCTAAATGTGGTATTGGCGCCGAAGGAGCCACCAGTGACCGTAGCCGAGCTCAATCAGCATCTGGAAGCAGAGCGTCGTCTTGCTGGCGAACTTGCTCAGTATGCTGGTGAGTGGGTCGCCGTGCTCGATCACCATGTCGTGGCCCACGCGGACACCTACGAGGCCCTGCTTGTCGAAATCGAAGGCAAAGACGACGTCGACGGCATCTTCCGGGTCCCGGAAGACCAAGCAGCAGCCTGTTACTACTAGCGAGGTCTTCGGCTTCCGCACCATCGGGGGCATACTCGGCCCTTTTGTGCAGTTCAGGCTGATTGGAGAGAACGGCAAGCTGTCCCCGACGCACTACGGTCTGATCGACAGCGGTGCGGACAACAGCTCCTTTCCCGCGGCGTGGGCCGAGCCCTTGGGAATCGATCTGGGCTGCGACTGCACGGCCGAGTCGTGCAACACGGCCGGCGGGGCCGCCAAGAACCATGTCCTGCCCGCTGGGATCGAGGCCGTGATGCTCGGTCGCTATATCCGCCTCGCGGCGGCCTTCAACGAGTTGCTCCCATTCGCCCTGCTCGGCCGTGAGGACTTCTTCGGAAGCTTCAAAGTTGCGTTCGACCAGCGTGGTGAGCGCTTCACGTTGGAGGCCTACTACAGTGCGCCGAAACTCGGTACAGTGCGCGAGTGACCGACCGCTCTTCCCGTCTGGTAATAGGTGCGACATCGCTATATCAGTGCGTTTCGGCGGGTGCTCGGGCGACGCTCGCACGGCGCTGATCATTTGTCTAGGACCCATGCATAGGTACGCATAGATGCCGACCAACTCAGGGGTGGCGCCGTCGCCGAGCGACGATGTCACCAAGCCACGCCAGCGGCGAGAGGCCGAC
>JBBRYL010000145.1:0-5116 GCA_038237685.1 Solirubrobacterales bacterium
CAGGCACTGATCGCGCTGGCCGCGGCACGCGGGGCGGCCGCCGCGCTCCCACCATCCATCGACGATCTCAGGCGTGACTGGCCGACCATGGGCCTTCAGGCCAGACGCACGGTGATCGCCGCCACGATCGAAATAGCGTTCGTCTTCGCCGGTCGCGCCGCGCCCAGACACCGGGTCTGGGCGATGCCGCAAAGGACGGCTCCGCCGGGGCTACCTCCAGCGGCGACGCTGGTGATGCCTGAGCCGGTGGCATTCGATCCCGCCGATCAGGCACGCGCTGTCCCGTTGAAGGGCAGTTTCGACTGGTCGCGCGCCACCGCCCGCCGGGCAGTGACGCCCTTTCTGTCGGGGCGAGCGGCATGGCCGCGCTTCAGCGAGTTCCAGGCCGCAGGGTTGGCCGTGGCCTACGCGAACCTGCGCCGCCACGCCGCCATCGCCACCTGGGCCAAGGCGTTCGACATCCCCTATGCGACCCGCCGTGACGCGATGACGGCTTGGTCGACCGAACGCGTCCGCCGCGAGCTTCCCGGCGCGCTCGAAGGCTGGGATCGGTGGCCGACAGAGCACGAGTTCCGGGCCATGGGTCATGGTGCACTGCGTCATGCAGCGGTCGTGTTCGGTAGTCCGCAGCAGTGGGCGGCCGAGTGTGGCGTCGCGCTCTCACCGAGGCAGCGACGGCGCTGGGATCGATGGACAGCGGAACGGATCGACACGGCGCTGGCCGAGCTTTGTTACGGGCGAACCACGTGGCCCACCAAGCCGGAGTTCGAGCGAGCCGACCAACTCGGCCTGTACGAGGCGATCAACAGGGCGGGGACAAGGTTGCAGCTCGCAGCGAAGCTCGGTCTCAAGGGTCCGTCCACTGACGGCTATTACCGGGCTCCCAACCGCTGGACTACCGCGGCAGTCGAGGGCGCCCTTCGGCCGCTACTGAAGGGTCGCACGACGTGGCCTCGAGGCGATGAATTCAGGGCTGCCGGTCTGAGCGGCCTCTATCAGGTCATTGCCAAGCGTCCAGGGGGCCACGACTCCTGTGCCCGCGATCACGGCATGAGCCGGGAGCGCTGGAACAACGCCAGCGAGCCGCGCCCTTGAAAGGGTGGTGGGCCACGCCGGCAACCCATGCGCCAAACCGTTGATTCTTGCGCTCAAGGAGCTATCTGGGGCGCGTCGACTCCGAGATCGGCGCCGATGATTGCGTTGAAGCACCGGCCTACGACGGCACCAGCTCCGCTCTATGAGCGGGCTCGCCGTTGAACGCAAGCGGAGACTTGTAGTAGTTCATCCCACCTCTCCCGACAGGTGCGGTCGCAGGCCTTGATTCCGTGCCGTGCCGCGCTAGCGTGGATGTCTCTACCTAGAGCACTTTCCAAGCTGATTCACCCCGGGCTCTGCCCGCTCATACCTTTCCCTCAGGGATCCACAGCAGCTTCGCCCCACCATTGGTGGACCCGGACCCCTTGGCCTGCTGCGCGCTTGCTCGCTCCCCACTGATCGCCTCATTCCGTCGAAGACGTGCTGTCAGCAAGCTAGGTACTACTCTCAGTGGTCCCGTCTCAGTGGATCGATCGTCATCGGGATGCCCCGGAGCAACCGATCGTCAGTCGCCGCTGCTCAGGCCTGCCAGTACTACGTTCGACCAGGGAGCAGAGCGTGTGAGCAAGCCCGTCACCACGAGCACCCGACTTCACATCAAGTCGAGTGGACTCGCGCTTCGTCGTCGCCTGAGATCGAACGGGACCAGGACCTCGTCTAGAAGCGCCAACGCACGCGCCTGCCACCGGGCTGGGTCGCCAGGTACCGGTCGACGCTGCCACGGATGTTGCCCGTGACCATCCAGCCGTGCCAGGTGAAGTGGCGGATCCCGCTGGGTGGAGGGGTCAGGCCGATCGCCTTGAGGTGTGCGCCGCGTGCGACCCGCCGGGCTGTCTGGCACGAGACGTTGCGCGCCAGGATGTGGCTCAGGTCGACGCCCTCGTAGCGTGAGCCCGCGTAGGGGTTCACGACCGGCTCGCAGGAGTGCAGGGCACCGGCCCGGGCAGTGGGAGCTGTCGTGGCTAGCGCGGTAGCGCACAGGGCCGCGGCTATCAGGGAGAGATTCCGTCGGGGGGACATCACCGGACCTTACGTCTGGGCGCTGTCGGGCGCGTTCTCAGCCTCGCTTAAGAGAACTGCGTTATTTTCATCTCACGCTCTGTGGTGGCTGGCCCCCTGGCCACCCCGGAGCGCCTTTCGTTTGAGCTAGCGTCGTGCCGCGTGAAGGACGTTGCGCTTCGCCGCTATCGCGACACCGACCGTGCCGGCTGTCTGGCAGTCATGCGAACCAACGTGCCGCGCTACTTCCTCCAGCGTGAGGTGAACGGGTTCGGCGAGTGGCTCGCCAATCGCACGTCCCCGTACTTCGTCGTCGAGCGCGACGGCGACCGGATCGTGGGTTGCGGCGGTTACAGGATCGACCAGGCCAGTGGCGTCGCACATCTCGTGTGGGGGATGATCGCCAGCGACATCCATCGTCGCGGGCTCGGCTCGCTCCTGTTTGCCAAGCGCCTCGATGAGATCCGCGGTCAATCTGGTGTACACGAGGTCTGGGTCGACACCAGCCAGCACAGTCAGGGCTTTTTCGAGCGACTGGGATTCGTCGTGCAGTCGAAATCGGCAAACGGGCATGGCGACGGGATTGACAGCGTCCGGATGCGGCTTGCGCTCCGCTCTCCGTAACACCGACCAACCTGACCGCCGTTCAGGTGGCGTAGGAGACGAACTCGAGCAATCAGCCGTCTGGGTCGCGGAAGCAGATGCTGGTGCCCGGGCCGCGTGCGCCGTGGCGCGCGATGGGACCAAGCTCCACCGGCACGCCGTGGCTGCCCAGGTGAGCCAGCGCCTCCGCGATCGGCCCAGGCCACGCGAAGCACAGGTCAGAGTTGCCCGGCTCCACGGGGCGCCGTGCGACCGGGCTCGCGTCGACTCCGGGTCCGTGCACGTTGAGCTGGCTTTCACCAAAGCGGTAGCGGCGAGCCCGGCCGTCGTCCTCCGTCTCGATCAGCTCGGCATCTAGGACGTCGCGGTAAAACGCGTTCGAACGGCTCCAGTCGGAGACGTGGATCACGACGTGGTCGAGGCTGACATCCATCGACCCTGAGCCTAAGCCGCTCCGCTCCGGGTCACCAACTTCTCGTAGCACCCGCCAGCCCTCTTAGAGGGTGCCTCGTGGCTGGCGTTCTGATCAGACGCGCCCTCTGAAAACGGCAAGACCCCGACGGGTAATCGGGGCCTTGTCCTTGCTCGCCTCGCGGCTGAAACCGCGCTGCGGGCTCCTTCCCATCAACCGACGCGGCTCCCGCTGCGCCGTAAGAAAGGAGATGGCGATATGGACGCCATCGACGTGCAGGTTACCGCGGACGCCCCCGACACATTCCGGGTGGCGGTCGCACAGCATTCAGGAGGGCAGTACGAGCTGCCCCGAGACCACGACGACGTGCTCGAGATCGAGGAGCTCGCCTACGGGCGGCTGCTTGGACTGAGCGCCCGGCCGCTGCCGGCCGGGGCTATCAGGGTGCTGATCGCAGAGGAACGCACGGGCCAGCGGCCTCCCAACGACGAGGTCGCCGACCACGTCGCGCGGTCGCTTGCCGACCAGACCGGGGGGTGGTCGACGTGGCTGTGATCGGGACCTATGCGCTCAAGGGCGAGTGGATCGAGGTGCACTGCGAGGAGCTGCCGCGTGGCTATGGGCAGCTGGCGCTGCAGCGTGTCGGGCACGATGGGGAGGGGACGGTGCGGATCGCGCGCCCATACCTTCGGCACGCCTCGGCGTTGAGGGCGGCCGAGACGCTGGTGCTCGCCCGCGGGGGCCAGCTCGGACAGGAGGCCGCGACGATCGTCGGAGGCCGTGTCGACCCGGCGGTCTCGAGGAGAATGTTCAGCCGGCGCGAGCTGATGCGCTGGATCCATGTCGGCGCCGACGGCGAGCCCGAGCCGCCCACGGCGGCGTGATCGGCTACGGGTGTGGCGGCTACCTCGGGGGGCGGTGGCCGCGCCACCAACAAGAGACAGAACGGGCCCGGCGCAAGCCGGGTCGGTCGTGCTGCCCCAAACGACGGACGGCCGCCCGATCGGGCGCCAGGACGGAGGCTAGGATGCGATCCATGGCAGTTGCACCGAAGAAACTGATCGTGGGCGACGTGGTCGAGGCAGACGGTCGCCGCTATGACGTGATCCCGGACAAGGTGGGGGGCGTGGCGCTGGAGCCGGCGATCACCGAGACGGTCGAGGAGATCCATGCCGAGCACGGCGGCCGAGCGCTCACTGCGGAGGAGTTCGACGAGCAGTTCGGTCATCTGCCTTCCGACGGCGAGGGCTGAGTCGTGAGCACAAGCGGGCGTGGCGAGTTGCGCGTCGGCGTTCGGATCGGTGCCGGAGTGTGGGCCGAGGAGATCGAGCGGTATGGACAGGGTTCGGCCGCGCGGGTGGCCGCTGAGCGCGAGCGACCGGCCCTCGAGCGGGTTGGGATCGGCCTATCCACGCTGATGCCGTGCGATCCAGAGGGACCGGATGGAACGAGGCTCGGAGGGCTGGTCAAGGCCTAAGTGCCGATCTCAAGCAGACCACCTTCAGAGCGGCCGTTTGCGTTTGTGCTCGGCCCGGGACGCGACGAGCTTGGTCGATATCTGGCCCTGGTGGCCTTCGGCGAGCGTCACCCGCAGCAAGCCGCCACGCGCAGCGTCTACGAGCGAGCACACAAACGCCTGTACGGCCGCTACTCCGACCAGTAACGCGCCGATCCTCTGTGGCCAGATGAACTACGGCCCGGACCCCGTACTGGGTCGTCCATGGGGCAGCGAATCGGCCTGACCCAGGTGGGGTCCGCCGCTCTCCGAACGACCAGCGAGCCACTGCGGCGGGCAGATTGCACGGCTAGGATCGACGCGATGGCAGTGATACCGAGCAGGCTGACCTACACGGCGGTGCTTACCCCTGGTGAGGACGGCTGGTACTGCGCTCAGATCGCCGAGGTACCCGAGGCGATCAGCCAGGGGCGGACGCTTGACGAAGCCAAGGCCAACGTCGGTGAGGCGTTGCGCCTCGCGCTTGAATGGCGCCGCGACGAGGGGGAGCC
>JBBRYL010000146.1:0-5003 GCA_038237685.1 Solirubrobacterales bacterium
CCTCGCCGGACTCAGAGAACGCATCGCCCAGCGCTTCCTCTGCCTCGCAGCCTGCATCGCCCTCAACCACCGCCTCGGCCGCCCCAGCCGCGCACTCGTCAACTACTGCGCCTAACCGCGTGGAATCAACCATCTAGTCGGTATGCGGAGTCGATGCCCTGGTCGCGACAATACGCAGGTGCTGTGGGTGGCCATTGGGCAGCTCGAACTGCACCAGCGCGCCAGGCGCTTGCCCGACCAGCGCGCGGCCGAGCGGCGATGCCGCGGAGGCGGCGCCCGCTCCCAGTGGCTCGCGCGCCCCGACGATGCGATAGCAGGCTGTCGCGCCTGATGCCATGAACTCGACCGACACGCTCGAGCCGATGTCAACGATTCCGTGTCCATCGATCGCGGCATCGGCGACGGTGGCGCGATGAAGTAGCTCTTCAAGGCTCGCGATACGGGCAGACAGAACGAGCTCGTCGTCCTTGACCGCCAGGTACTCGTCGTTGTCGCCCGACGTTCGTGTTGCACGCAGGCGCTGCGCGACCTCCTGATCTCGCTCGTGGCGCAGGCGCTCGAGGTCTCGCCGCAGAGCCGCCACGCCGTGGGCGGTCATCGCCAGGGTCGGCTGCTCGGTCGCACGCACCTCGTAGCTGGGCGTAACCGGCGGCGCGAAGCCGGTGGGAAACGCAAGCGTGGTTGGTGACGAGTCGATCATCAGGTCCACGGTGGACCACCAGGGCCTTTAGGGGGATGGGTATAAGCACGCATCTCTGGAGTCCAGAGATGCATACCGATGCCCATGGTCACGACGTCTCTGGAGCACGACCGTACGGCCATGGCTTCACGAGATCCGACCCACGAGGTATACGACGCGGCCTGCGACCTGCTGCAGGCCGCTCGAGCGATCGAGAGGGCGGCCGGAAGCGACGGCGTGCTCGAAGTGATCCCCGCCACGCTCGGAACCCTCGAGCAAGCGTTGCAGGTACTAAGCGCCAGCTGTTACCGGCTGGCGGGACAGTGCGCGTCGAACGCTCCGCGCAACGGTCCACAGAGGCCGAGCGATCAAGGCGCCACCAAACAGCGGCTCTCGCGGGAGAACGAGGCCGTCTTGATGGCCACTCTTCACGACGCTGTTGTTCTGACGGGGGGCCGTGTCGAGCGGGTCGCCAGCGAAGGGTTCGCCTGTCGCTCATGTCCTGCGCCTGTCGAGCGCGGCTGATTTTCCTGGCTATCAGCGGCGCAGTGATCTCGCGTCCGGCCCGACTGGCGCGGGAGGCTCGAGCGATACCCGTTCGACCGGTCGTAGCGTGACCGCTGTCGAACAGATGCCGCCTACCAGTCGCTCCATTTCTAATACTCAAACTGTGCAAAACTGTCGTGAGTGCGGCCACTTACCCTCGGGCATCACGATGCGTTGGCGCAACCCGCGCGCGCAAAGCTATTTGCGCTGCTCGGTGAGTTGATGCGACCGGCCAGCACCGAAGAGCTCGCGGAGGAGGTCGGACTCCACGTCAACGGGGTACGGCGTCATCTCGATCGGCTTCGCGAGGCCGGGCTGGTCACCCGCACGCGCGAACTGCGACCACGCGGCCGTCCTCGTGATGCGTGGTCAATCGCACCGAAGGCCGGAGACCCTCCACATGCACACGCCGACCTGGCCAGGTGGCTGGCACGGGCCATCCCGCCCCGCCCCAGCCGGCTCAGGGACGTGGAGTCGATGGGGCGGCAAATCGGGAGGGACATGGCCCCAACTGGCACATCCGTCGAAGCCGCGATGCACAGCACGCTGTCCGCCCTCGGCTTTCGGCCCGATACCAAGACAAACGGCAGGACGCTGACCTACACCTTGGGCAACTGCCCCTACCGCGACGCCGCCAGGGAGAACCAAGAGGTCATCTGCACGCTGCATCGCGGCATCACTAGTGGACTGATTGACGTACTCGACCCCAGGGCGAAGATGACCAGCTTCATTCCGCAGGACCCTGACGAAGCCGGGTGCGTGATCGAAGTGGCCGGCGTGACCGGCGCGCCCACCGAAGACAAAGCCGCGTGAACGCCAAGCCGACAAGCCCAGGGGGCTCGAGGACCTTCGCTCTTTCCCACCCGCTGACGGCACCGGCGCCAAACCCCCTCCCGCCGACATGAAACGTACGCCAGCGTTGCAACGACTCTCAAGGGATCACCACGAGGGTCTGGCTGTCGCTCAGAGGCTCCGACGCACGTCCGTCGACACAGCGCCTGAGGCGACTGTCGCGTTTCTCGACTACTGGCGCAACCACGGTCGGCACCACTTCCGCAGCGAAGAGGAGATCCTGCTCCCTGCATTTGCGCGCTACGGCGATCCCCATCACCCGCTCGTCGTGCGGGTCCTTCTCGACCATCTGACCATCCGGGGGCGGGCCCTCGAGCTTGACGAGAACCTCGACCAACCGCTTCAAGCGCTGCAAGAGCTTGGGCTACAGCTCGCCGATCACATCCGGCTGGAAGAGAGGCAGCTATTCCCACTGATCGAGAACACACTGCCCGCGGGGCCTCTGGCTAGGGTGGCCGCGGCGCTGGATCAGGCCGAGCACGAAGGTGAGTGAAGGAGAAGCAGTGCTCGCGATCCGGGGAGATCAGGTCCGTGTGACTCGGTTTGAGGCTCTCTGTGGCTGACGCTGCCGATCGGCCCCCTGTGCCGGGCTACCGGTCGGAGCTGACGACCGGTGAGAATGTGGTCGACCCGGCCACGTGGGCCGGCTCGGTGCCGCCCGCGGGAGGGATCGCTCCGCGTGTGCGGATCGGGCGCGAGCGGTGGTTCAACCTCTTGTGGCTGTTGCCGATCGGGTTCGTCGTCCTGATCTCAGCGGTGGCCGCTGCCAAGGGCCTGCGTACGACCGAGTCGGTGCAACGCTTCATCGCGCACAACCCGGGCACGGTGGGGGGAGCCGACGCGGAACGCAACGCCGGCTTTCCGATCTGGGTCGGGGTGCAGCACTTCTTCAACCTGTTCCTGATGATCTTCATCATCAGGTCGGGGGTGCAGATCCTCAGCGACCACCCGCGGCTGTACTGGACCCGGCACAGCACCCCGGGCAAGGACTGGTTCCGGATCCAGAAGCCGGTGCCGACCGACCCGCTCTGGACCGCCAAGAACGACTCGATCAGCCTGCCCGGCCAGGTCGGCCTCCCGGGGCTCCGGCACTCGATCGGTCTTGCCCGTTGGTGGCATCTGGGCACCGCGACGCTGTGGCTGGCAAACGGCCTGGTCTTCTACGTGCTGCTGTTCGCGACCACCCGCTGGGAGCGCCTGGTGCCCACCAGCTGGGAGGTGTTCCCTAACGCTCTGTCGGTGGCGATCCAGTACGCGTCGCTTGACTGGCCGATGGAGAACGGGTGGGTGGCGTACAACAGCCTTCAGCTGTTGGCCTACTTCATCACGGTGTTCGTCGCGGCGCCGCTCGCGCTGATCGCGGGCCTTGGCATGTCGCCTGCGCTGTCGACCCGCTTCAAGCGGCTCAGCAAGGTGCTCAGCATCCAGACGGCGCGCTCGTTGCACTTCCTCGTGCTGGTGTGGTTTCTGGTGTTCATCGCGGGCCACGTCTTCTTCGTGTTCACCACCGACTTCCTGCGCAACCTCAACCACATCTACACCGGGCAGAACACACACGGCTGGGTCGCCTTCTGGCTCTTTGCGGCGTCGATGGTCGTGGTGATCGTCGGCTGGGTCGCCGCCACCCCGGTAACGCTGCGCTACCCGCGCATGGTGCAGCGCGTCGGCTTCGCGCTGATCGGGCCGTTTCAGCGCCTGTTCGAGCACGTGGACTCCACCCCGGGTGAGTACACCGAAAAAGACATCTCCCCGTACTTCTGGCACAACGGAAAGTACCCGGACTCGGATGAGTACAAAGCGCTCCAGGACGGGGGGTTCGCCGACTACCGGCTGCGGATCAACGGTCTGGTGGACAACCCTGTCGAGCTCGACCTCGTACAGCTGCGGGCGCTCGAGCACCACGAGCAGATCACCCAGCACTTCTGCATCCAGGGCTGGTCGGGCGTCGCGAAGTGGGGCGGGGTCTCGATGCAGACGATCATGGACCTGGTCAAGCCCCAGGACGAGGCGGGCTGGGTGGTCTTCTACTCGCTCGGCGACGGCCCCGACGAGGGCGTCTACTACGACGCCCACCCGATCGAGCAGATGAGCTACCACCTGACGATGCTGGCCTACGACATGAACGGAGAGCCGCTTTCCTTCGGCCACGGCGCCCCACTGCGGCTGCGCAACGAGACCCAGCTCGGCTTCAAGCAGGTCAAGTGGATCAAGGGCGTCGAGTTCGTCGCCGACTTCGCAGACATCGGCGGCGGCTACGGCGGCTACAACCAAGACCACGAGTTCTTCGGCTACCGCCAGTCGATCTAGGGAAGACCAGCCGATGGACGTCCACCTAAAGCGCGCCTACGAGCCGCCAGACGCCTCGGATGGCTATCGCGTGCTGGTCGACCGGCTGTGGCCGCGCGGGGTCTCGCGCGAACGGATCAAGCTGGACGAGTGGGCGTGTGAGTTGTCCCCGAGTACTGAGCTGCGGCGATGGTTCGGACATGAGCCCAGCCGATTTGCAGAGTTCCGTCGCCGCTACATGGGAGAGCTGCGCGAACAGCGCCCGCGCTTGACAGCGCTCCGGCGCCACGCGCGGGACGGCACGCTCACGCTTGTCTACTCCGCCGGGGACACCGAGCACAACGACGCGGTCGTGCTCGCGCAGGTTCTGCGGTCCGGATTGCCAAGCGCGGAGAAGCGGCGCTGACCCATGCTCAACAGAGGAGGAGTCCGATGGCGAAACGTGTGCTGGTCCTGACCAACGAGGACTTGGCCGAGGCCAACGAGGTGCCCGAAGCGCTTCGGCCCTTCGTCGATGAGGCGGAGGAGATCTACGTCGTCGCCCCGGCGCTGACGTCCTGGATGCAGTGGCTGACCGACGACAGGGACGGCGCGCTGGCATCGGCAGACGTTCGTCTGCGAACGGTCTTTGACCACATGC
>JBBRYL010000147.1:0-4854 GCA_038237685.1 Solirubrobacterales bacterium
CCCGGCTCGATCCACCTGCTCAACGGCCTCTACGACGCCAAGAAGTCCCACGCCCCGGTGCTCGCCCTGTGTGGCCAGGTCCCGCTGCCGGAGCTTGGCAGCGACTTCTTCCAGGAGATCGACAACGATCAGCTGTTCCAGGACGTCTCGGTGTTCTGCCGCACGGTCACGAGCCCCAGCCAGATGCCCGGGCTGCTGGAGCAGGCGCTGCAGGGCGCGCTGCATCGCCGCGGGGTGGCGGTGCTCACGCTGCCCGGCGACGTCGGCGGCATGGACATGCCCAAGGGCACGCGCGCCCCGCAGGCCGTGGCCCGGCCGGGAGCCGTGCCGCCCGATCCCGCGGTCCTAGCGCGCGCCCGTGAGCTGATCGACGCCGCGGACAGCGTGGCGATCCTGGCCGGCATCGGGGCGCGCCAAGCGCGGAGCGAGCTGCTCGCCGTGGCCGATCGCCTCTCGGCGCCGATGGTCCTCACGCTCAAGGCCAAGGAGGGCCTCGAACGCGACAACGAGTTCCAGGTCGGCCACACCGGCCTGATCGGCAATCCGGCCGCGCGCAAGGCGCTCGACGCCGCCGAGCTGCTCCTGATGGTCGGAACCGACTTCCCCTACTCCGACTGGTATCCGGAGGGAAAGACCGTGGTGCAGCTAGACGACCGCGGCGAGCACATCGGCCGCCGCACGCAAGTCGATCTCGGCGTGGTCGGCGACTCCGCGCTGGCGCTCGGCGCGCTGCTGGAGGGGCTTGGCCCAAAGACCGACCGCAAGCACCTGGACGAGTCGCGCGACGCGTTTCGCTCATGGCACGACAGCCAGCTCGAGCTGGCAGACCCAAGCCGCGAGGGCGGATTGGTCGATCGCGTGAGGTCGAAGTTCGACAACCCCGACAAGCGGATCCGGCCCGAGATGCTCGCCGCGACGGTGAACGCCCACGCCGATGACGACGCCATCTTCACCTCCGACACCGGGATGTCCACGGTGTGGCTGTCGCGCTTCGTCGACTTCCGCGGCAGCCGCCGCCTGATCGGCTCCTACAACCTCGGGTCGATGGCAAACGCCATGCCCCACGCCCTCGGCGCCCAGGCCCTCGACCGCGAGCGCCAGGTCATCGCCTTCTGCGGCGACGGCGGGTTGACGATGCTGCTCGGCGACCTCCTCACCGCCGTGGCCTACAACCTCCCCGCTCGCTTCGTCGTGTTCGATAACGGACGGCTCGGCATGGTCAAGCTCGAGCAGGAGCAGGGCGGGCTGCCCGAGTTCGGGACCATCCTCGAGAACCCTGACCTGGCGGCGGTGGCGCGCGCCATGGGCATGCGCGCGGCGCGCGTGGAGGAGCCCGACCAGCTCGACGCTGCGGTGGCCGAGGCATTCGGCGGTCAGGGCCCCGTGCTGCTCGACGTGGTCACCAACCCGGAGGAGGTCTCGCTCCCGCCAAAGGTCACACCCACCGAAGCCTGGGGCTTCGCCGTGGCGAAGATGACCGAGGTCGTTGAGAGCCGGGGGGCCTAGGGGCGCGGAAGCCGACGCGGGGATTCGAACCCCGGACCCCCACTTTACGAGAGTGGTGCTCTACCAGCTGAGCTACGTCGGCGCAGACGGCTCCGCAGTCTAGGGCCCTGTTGGGGAATTGCCCGTCGGCCGGGATGGTTCAGCCGGGGTCGTGGGCGCCGCGCAAACTCCGAAGGCGATGCGTGACATCGGCGAGCATTTGAGTGGCAGCGTTGCGTTGCACCGAGGGGGGCGGCGACCCGACCCATCGGGACCCATATGGCGTGAGCGCCGACAGCCGCCCGCGCGCCCAGGGCACCCCTCCCCCGCGTCTGGCCCGTCTGGGTCAGCGCCCGTTGCCCGGCGGCGGGCGGCTGTTCGTCGCGCACAGCTTCGGCCAGCGCCTGTTCGGGCTAGCCGGCGTCCGCTGCCTGCCGGCCGGCTGCGCACTGCTCATCCCGCGATGCGATTCGGTGCACACCGCGTGGATGCGGTTCCCGATCGACGTGGTGTTCCTCGACGCCAACGGCGCGCCAATCCGCGTGGTGTCGGCGCTGCGCCCGTGGCGGATGGCCACGTGCCGTGGCGCCGTCGCCGTGGTCGAGACGCCGGCGGGCGGGTCGCGCGCGTTTGGCTACCGCGCCGTCGAGCCGGTCGGCCGCGCCGGCTTGACGCGGAAGCCCGGACGCTTGCCGTTGGTGAAGACGCCGGTGCCGCCGTCCACCTTCCACGGCTTGGGGGCGACCTGGCCACGCGCGCCGAGGAAGCGGGTGAACAGCGAGGAGACCTGACGACAAGTGAGGCCGCTGCCCTTGAGGGCGAAGGTCAGATACTGCCCCGCGGGCAGCTGAAGCGAGTTGACGTGGTCGGGGTTGAACACTCGGAAGGTTCTGGGGCACTCGCTGGGCTGGCCCTTGGCCGGGAACTGGCCGCCCTTGCTCGGCGAGGGCTCGCGTCCGACGGCGGGCTTGATCCGGAAGCCGACTGTCGAGTCCTTGCCGCGCCGGAAGCTGGCGCTGATGTTGTTCGCGATCCAGGGAGATGTCAGCTTGCCGTCGAAGTCCTGAAGGAAGCGCGTGAACTGCTTGAAGGCAGCTGAGCACGACAGCCTGCGCGCGTCCAGACGGGTCACGCGGTACTGGTCCTCAGGGATCGAGAGCGAGCCGATGTGGTCGTCGTGCTTCACAGAGAAGAAACCGGGGCAGGCGTTCGAGGTGGGGTTGACCACCGGCGTGGGCGGGTTGGTCGGGGCGGGCGTGAGGCCAACCCGGCGTACGCTGAAGCCCGTGTTGGAGTCAGTGCCGCGGGTGAAGACGGCGGCACCGGTGGCCACCGTCCACGGCCGACGAAGCAGGCCGTCGTAATCGCTCAGGAACTCGGCGAAGTCCTGCGCAGCCTGCACGCACGTGAGTCGCGCGGGGTCGGACACCTTGATCACGTAGGCCCCCGCCGGAAGCTCGACCTTGCCGATCGCGTCGTTCTGCTCGACCTGGAAGGTCGACGGGCAGTTCATCGGCGCCGCCGACGCCGGGACGGCGGTCGCGCCGAGGATCGCGAGGGCGAGGGCGCAGAGCAGGAGCGGGCGGCGCATGCCGCGACCGTACCGAAGTTCGCGCGCCCCGCTGGATTTGCCGAACCGATGCATTACGCGCCCTAACCCCGAAGACCGCGTTGAGTCGCGGTCTTCGGGTGCTGCATCTGTTGCCGTCGGGCGCCTCGTCAGGAGGCGTCGTCGTCGGCTTCGCGGTCTGCCGGGTCCTCGGCGAGGATCCCGTAGAGCGATCGCCGGGTGGCGGCCAGGATCTCGTTGGCCTGCTTGACCTGCTCGGGGCTGCCCACCTGGGACAGCTGGCCGGCGGCCATGCCCACCTGGCGCATGACGCGAGCGAGCTCGAAGGCCTCGTCGCCGACGTCGTCGCCGGCGGCCTCCCATGGGTCACGTGCGTCCTCGCCGCGTTCGGCGGCGGCCTTTCGGCCGGCGTCGGTCAGCTCGAACGCGCGCTGGTCCTCGGAGCCGGTTGACTTGATCAGTCCCTCGTCCTCGAGAAGCGCGAGCGCGGGGTACATGGATCCGGGGCTCGGACGCCAGGTGCCCTCGCTGCGCTTCTCGATCTCCTGCATCAGCGTGTACCCATTGCGCGGCTCCTCCCCAAGCAGGACGAGCACGGCTGCGCGGACGGCTCCACGGCGGGCGCGGCGTCCACGAGGTGCGAAGCCATAGCCGGGCGGTCCGCCGCGGCGGTAGTCGCCTCGGCCTCCGCGACCGCGATGTCCACCCATGCCCGGTGCCTCCCTTGGATCGAATTCGGCGAACCCGGCGTCGTGGCGAGGTCCGCATCGGTGTGAGTGTTGGTGTGAATGCTTCATGTGTGTCTCCTATATGTTGTGATGTACTTAAGATATATCGTTACCGTCCGTTTGTCAAGGGTCGCCGTTCCGGGCTAGCATCGGCCCATGGCCCATCACCTCGATTTCATCGGCGTTCCGTCAACCGACTCGGCGCGCACGCGGGCGTTCTACGTCGACACGCTCGGCCTGCGTCCCGACGAGCACGCCGAGTTCGAGTTCTGGATGGGCGACACGTGCTTTGGCATCTGGGAGCCGGCGCGGCTCGGAATGGAGTTCGCGCCGTCCAAGAACGCCCACCCGGCGATCCACGTGGACGACGTCGCAGCCGCGCGGGCAGAGCTCGAGGCAAAGGGCGTCGAGTTCGCAGGCGAGACCTTCGACACCGGCGTCTGTCACATGGCCCTCTTCACCGATCCAGACGGCAACGACCTGATGCTGCACAACCGCTACGTCCCGCGCACCTAGTCCTTGACGGGCTTGGACGCACGCGGCGGCGCGACGCTCCAGGCACCGACATCCGACGGTCCCCGCCGGATCGCCATCGCCCGCGACCCCGCGGGCCACGCCGTCGGGCCGTCCAGCTCGGCGGCTAACGCCGCGCGCCGCTAGCGGCCGACCAGCTGTGCCAGGCGGTAGCCCAGCGCCTCGAGCGCGAGGTCCTCGCTCACGTTGCGCTGCAGCGACATCCGCACTTCCTCGCAGCGCTCGGCCGCCCGGCGCAGTCGACGAGCGTCACGCGGCGCACCCTCGCCCGCCAAGCGGGTGGCACGCTGGGCGTCGAGCGCAACCTCGGGCACGCCCTCGGCCAGGCAGATCAGATCGCGAAAGCCGAGCGCGGCCAGGGTCAGGCCGAGGTCGAGCACCTCGGTGCGCGCGCGCCGGCCGGCGCGCTTGGCGGCGTCGTCGAACTGCTTTTCGAGCGCGCCGCGCTCGCGGCCCTTGGGCTCGGTCTTCAAGCGCTCGTCGCGCGCCTCACCAACCTCGTCCTCGGCCACACCCTGACGTGCGACCGCCCGTTCG
>JBBRYL010000148.1:0-4824 GCA_038237685.1 Solirubrobacterales bacterium
ACCTCGACGGCCTCACCCCATTCCGTCCACCGACGACACTTCGCTGCCCGCCACCGACCGACAGGACGACCAAAGCGCGGACCCTCGCTGGTCTCCCATCCAAGGCGCCCGACTGTGACCGCGGAGCCAGCACAGACTAGATGCACGGGTGTGCAACTGTCACACCGCCACCACTCCGCTTGTGGCCCCCGCAAGCGTGCGGTTCGGTCCGGTACGCGACATCGTCGGGCCATGGCCGAGTTGCCGGCCTCTCGGAAGAGGGCCGACATGACGGCGTCTCACGCGGCATGGTGGGTCTTCACGCCGGACTCCGTGGGACTGGACGTCGTGCTGGGGCACGCTGCTGCTCCCGACGCCCTGGACTCACGTCCTAAGCCGGCCCTCCCGCTTTGCGACGACCTTCGCCGTGCGGAGCCAACCGCGGCGTGCTTGCTCCGGGTCGTCGCCACGAACCTCCGCCCACAACGCCTCCGGACAGAGCTCTCGCACACACGTTTGCAACCGCCGCCGATCCGTGGGACTCGTCGCAACGGCCGTTACGACGATGGTGTCATCCATGCAGTCCTGAAGACGGACCACGCCTGGCGTGTCTCGGAGCGCAGCTAGAAGCTCACCTTGGTGTGGCCTGCTCCCGGGCTGCGCCGGCCGTGGGAGCCAGGCAACGACTACGTCGAGCTCGAGCTTTGCTGCGTCAACGTCGTAGGTCTCCCAGATCCAGTCGCGCTCGGCAGGGTCGTCATCGAACGGCTCACGGGACTGCCGCATGCGGCGTCGAAGGGCATCCTTCACCTGCGTCGACGCCGCGTGGAGACCCTCCTGATCGAAGAACGTCATCCGGTCTGCGTCGGCGTAGAGGCTGGCACGCGCGGCGACCGCGCCGACGACGGCCGTCCTGCTTCTCTCGGCGGACGTTGCACCTTTCGGTGGTCGGCCACCCGGCATAGCGACAGATAGTGTCAAAATCGACACAAACCTGCGTAGGGTCTGTGTCGACCTGGGTAAGAGCGGCCACCAGGACCATAGTCTGCCCACATGGACAAGGCCCAGTCTCCTCGATGCTACGCCTGCGCGCCGACGCGGATCGCTCCGTCCGAACCGAGCGGCATGCTCCAGCGGTGTTTCTGTCGATAGCGACGTAAACTGGAGGGAGGACGATAGGCGTGACGAAGCCCAAGCAAGCCAGCCATGCGGAAGCAGTCGGCGGTGTTCTCCCGTTAGTGTTGCCCCCTCGCCGCCGGCGGCCTGCTTCTCGTACCTGCGCTCCCATGCACTTCGTTAGCCCCGGGTTCTCTGCGCGCCTGGCCTGGGCTGGGAACGTCGCGGATGCGTGACGTGGACTTCGACGACGACGCGCTCGAAGCGATCGAGTCCACGCTCGCCGAGTGGATGCGGATCGACGAGCCCCTCAGGCTGCGATTCGACAATCACTGGCCCGACGACAGCGATAAGCCCGCGCTCCTTGCGGCCGCACTCATGGGGTCGCTCAGCGGTAAGCGCCTCATCGTCGACGCTGTAGACGAACAGGCCGTCGATGGTCTGTTGCGCTTCGGCGTGGCAACTGCCCTTTGGCGTCGCCCCGCGGGCCACACCGAGTTCCACGGTCTTGCTCGGCGGCTGGATCGGCATAGCCTTGGAACCCTGTGGACGTCTGGATCTCGAGCAACGACGGAGGCTCTTTTCGCACCTAGCGATCCGCCGACCACAGGTGCGTTTGGACCGCATCACGCGACCTTCGTCAACCCACAGCTCTCAAGCGGCCTCGATGGTCATCCGGACATCGTCTTTCTGGTCCGGCGGTGGTTAATGCGCCGGCTGACGGAATCGGCCGCGCCGCCGGCGCGGAACGTTGTCGAAGCGATAGGACTGGCGCTCGATGAGCTCGTGGGCAACGTGCAAGAGCACGCGTCGGGAGGATCCGGTCGGCGCCCGGACTGCCTCGTGAGGGTGTCGCTCGAGCCGCGTGATCGCGTCCGCTTCAGCGTTATGGACACCGGCGTCGGTATCGAGGAGTCAATCCACCAAAAGGTTCCGGAAGAGATGGCGCCCGCCGAGCGACTGCGCCGGCTTGTCGCCGGCGAGATCCCCGGCTGGGACGCCGGTCGCGGGATCGGCCTACACCGGGTCGTGCAAAGCATCGCTGATCACGGCGGGCGTGTGTCGATCGCAACGGACGCCGTGCGCTTGGTGGCGGAATGCGGTTCGGTGGATGTCGAAGGCTCGGCCGAGTTTCGCTTGCACGGAACCGTGGTCGACGTAAGCCTTCCGAGCGGACTCGCGTAGTGGAGACAGGGCTAGGCTGGCGCGTGCAGGCCCTCGGTCGAGAGCGGATCCGGCGCGTCGCTCACAAGCTGAAGCCCGACCCGTAGTGCCGGCCAGACATCGGCGAACCCGTCGTCACGCAGGAGTGTGCTGGCGACCTCTGTGACGACAATGACAGCTTCGGCTGTGAGCTTTCCTTGCGCGGCTGCGAGAAGCATCTCGGGCACGAGCAGCTTTCGGTGCTTCCCTTCGGCGCGGTCCAATATGTGCATCATGGTGGTCGTCGCCTCAGCAGCTGTCCATCCCCAGAACGTCTCGTGCGGGCGCATCCATCGAAAGAAGCAGCTGAGGATGATTGGGTCGTAGTAGGACCGACTGAGCGCAGCGATCTCAAAGACCCGCAGTTCTGGGACGCCTGGCGGACGCCGACCCAGCGCCGCTGTCATCGCTGATCCAACAGCCACGTACGTCGTCACGGCGTCGAGGCCCCGCCCGTACAGGGAGTTGGGCGTTAGCCTGTCTTCCTCGCCGCTCGAGCCCCACAGGATGCGTGGACCGTCGTTGTCGTTCTGGTCGGCGGGCGCGCTCTGTTCGCCGGTGCTCGCCACTCTTTCCAAGTCCTCGTCCTCAACGACCCGGTCGCACAGTTCCAATCGCTCTGCCACGAACGCCTTGGCGTGGTCGTCCAAGGGGGAGTCGTCGGCGAGATCGAGCTGCCGGAGCAACGCCGCTTCTTCCCGAAGCGGCGACCGGTCAGGCAGGACGCTCTTCCAAGCGTAATGGAGGTGCGGCATCCGGCCGCTGCAACCGTACGAATTCAAGATGGTCTCCCACTCCCGGGCGGTCGCCGGCCGCGCGTGCACCACAAACGCGTGGATCTCGAAGTCGTCAAGGCCTTTGCGGGCGTCCTGGACTCCAACAAGGGCCCGCTGCAGCGAGGCGCCGGTCACCGTGCCCAGGCCGAACACGAGGATGTCGGTTGCCTGCTTGACGGCGTCGCAGAGTTCCTGAGAAAAGTCGCCGTCGATCCGGAACGGCAGCGGCTCACAAGCGTGCGGCGCTATGACCGGCCGTAGCTCTTCCCAATGCGTCCGTAGCGCGTCGAGCTCATGGTGAGCGACCAGCACGAGATTCGTTGATGTCGACATCCCTTCGGTCGATTGAACCTCGCGGACGCGCTCAGCCAGGCGTGAACGCAACTCGGCGTCACCGATCAGCTTTCCAACATCCATCACGATGCCCATGGGAATTTTCTTCGAGCGATGGCGTCGCATGGCCGTGTGCGCGGCAGCCTCTACCGCGACAGCGCTCGTGCGCTTGGCCGCTTCCCAAAGTGGGCGATTGGCGACGGGATCGCGGGTGTCCGGCACGACGGGACGTAATTGGCTCGGCAGCATGCCGTCGAACGAGAAGGGATTGATAGGGATTAGTGTCGATCTCCCCGGCTGACGACAGAGCTGGCAGCCGATCTCGTCCCGAGCGCCCAGCTCAACCAAGGGCGAATGTCCAGGAAGGGGGGTCCACACCTCGGTCGGACCTTGCGTTCGGAGCTGAGTGGTCTTACTAACAAGGACCGCGATTCTTGCGACGTCCAAACTCGAGCCCTTGCGAGCCAGAACGCCCTCAAGGCGTTCCAATAGCGATCCCGAGCTCGACACGGACACAACGACGACCACCCGTCCGCTGTCGCCGCTCGCGATATCGACGGCGGCATCCAGGTCTGTGCCCGTCCGGGGATCGAGGTTGAGCACGCCTATTCCGCCGAGGGTGCCGCCGGCACGAGCGACCGCGAGTTGCAAAGACTGAGCGACAGGGGTCACGGTGCCGGTGTCGATCAGCAGGCCGACGTCCCCGCCCACGTGTTCATGTAGCCAGCCCGCTATTACATCGGCGTCCCTCGGCTCTCGAATAGCGTCGCCGAGCTTGATGTATGCCCCCGCGTGCTCGCCGGTGATTAGGCGATAGTGATAGTTCGACGGCCGCCAGATCGCCTGGCCGAACTCGAGAAGTGCCTCAAGTTCGACCGCTCGGGCCCTGCGGAGATAGCCTGCGAGATCGTCGTCCTCCAACGCGCCGTCGTCGAGAGGGACGATCTTCGGGGGGGCGCCGACCGGCTGGCTCAGGTGGCCGACGGGCAGATCGATCTCCCATCGCTCGTGGAGCGTCGAGAGCGCAGACAAGAACTGTTCCGTGGGCGCCTCGAGAACGGGACTCCGAATCAGAAGCAGACCGCGTCGCTGGTTGGCGAAGCTGGGTGGGATGCTCCGCAACGCCTCAACGTTGTCAAGTGCCAAGTCGACGAAGATCAGGGGCGCGGCGGCAGTGGGCGTGCCGAAATCGCGCCTACGTGTTCCACGGAAGCTGACATATGCGTCTTTGCTAACAGGCACAGGAGGTGGCAGCGTAATCCGGGGCTAGGACGGGCTAGGGCTAGGACAGGGTTCTACGGCGCGCGCGCCTGAACGGCATCCGTGAGATCGGGGTGACGCGAACTGGCTTGGCCTCGGAACTACGGGATGACCTGTGGCCGAGATAGCCGCGCGATCTCCGCGTGCAGCTTCCTCG
>JBBRYL010000149.1:0-4682 GCA_038237685.1 Solirubrobacterales bacterium
ATGCCCGCGGGCAGCCGCGTGAGCGACGACTCCGCGCTCTCGCGTGCGTGGAACAGCTTCGGGTTCATCCGGATGCGGTTGAAGTAGCGCGACAGCGCACCGACATTCGGGGCGATCGACATGCCGTTGTCGTTGAGCACGATCACGATCGGCACGCCGAGGCCGCCCGCGTGGTGCAGCGCCTCGTAGGCCACACCGCCGGTGAGCGCGCCATCGCCGATGACCGCCACTACCTTGCCGTCGGGCTCGCGCCCCTGGCGCATGGCTTCCTTCAGGCCAACGGCGTAGGACACCGACGTCGACGCGTGACCCGCGCCCATGATGTCGTGCTCGGACTCCTCGATCGAGCAGAACGGGGCCAGGCCCTCGTACTTGCGGATAGTGGCCAGCTCGTCGCGACGTCCGGTGAGGATCTTGTGCGGGTAGGCCTGGTGCCCGACGTCCCACAGCGTCTTGTCGCGCGGCGACTCGAGCAGGCTGTGCAGGGCCACCGCGATCTCGCACGTGCCGAGGTTGGCTCCGAAGTGGCCGCCGACCTCGCCGATCGTGTCGATGATGAACTCGCGCACCTCCTGCGCCACCTGGGTGAGCTGGACATCGTCCAGACCCTTTAGGTCTTCGGGTCCGTCGATCTTGTCAAGAAGCTTTGGCATCGATTGGCTCGCTCAATTCTGACGGGTGAGGATGTGGTCGGCCACCCGCTCGAGGATCTGGGTGTCGCCGTCGGAGTCGGCAAGCGCCGACACCGCCTCGCTGTGGGATTGGAACGCCAGCTCGCGCGCACGCTCGAGCCCGTACACCGTCACGTAGGTGCTCTTGCCGTGCCGCTCGTCGGAGCCGCTCGTCTTGCCAAGGGCCGAGTCGTCGCCCGTCACGTCGAGGATGTCGTCGACGATCTGGAACAACACGCCAAGCTCGTAGGCAAACCGTTCGTACCCGAGTCTGGCAGGCGCCGGGAGGGCGTACAGAGAGAGGACGCACGTGATGGAGGCGGCGATCAGCCGCCCGGTCTTCAGCTCGTGCAACCGCCGCAGCCGCGCGGGCTCGAGGGCACCCGGCGCGGTCACGTCGAGATACTGGCCCCCGACCATGCCGTCGACGCCTGCGGCGGCGGTCAGCTCGCACATCGCGGCGAGCAGGGCGGTGGGTTCAGACCGCTGGGTCGAGCAGGCCAGCCGGAAGGCCTCGGCGAACAGGCCGTCTCCGGCCAGGATGGCAACGTCCTCGCCGTAGGCCACGTGGCAGGTCGGCTTGCCACGGCGCAGCTCGTCGTCGTCCATGGCCGGCAGGTCGTCGTGGATCAGCGAGTAGGTGTGGATCATCTCGATGGCCGCGGCGAAGGGCAGCACGTCATCGGACGGGCGGCCCAGCGCCTCGGCGGTCGCGAGCGCCAGGACGGGGCGGATACGCTTGCCCCCGGCCAGCAGCGAATACCCCATCGCCTCGCGCAGGGTCTCGACCCCGGGCTCGCTACCGAGGCTCAGCCCCGTGAGGTACTCGTCCACGCGGTGCTGGAGCTCGACCGGATAGGTCTCGGTCGCGTTCACAACAATTGCTCCTGGCCTTCGCTCGGCACCTCGCGCTCAGCGTCGCGGCCGGCCCGCTCCAACGCGGAGCCGATCCGCCCGGCCAGCTCGGCACAGCGATCCACGAGGTCGGCGGCGGTCTTGGGGTCGAGCTCGCCGGCGCGCAGCCGGGTGGCCGCCGTCTCGAGCTCGCTCACCAGCTCCTCGAGCTCATCGTTCACGGCGCCGCCAGCCGGTCGCGGTGGGCGGCTCCGAGAACTCCGTTGACGAACCCGGGAGCGTCGGTGCCGCACAGTTCCTTGGCGGCCTCGACGGCCTCGTCGATCGACACCTCCGCCGGCACGTCATCGCGATGGAGCAGTTCGTGGAGCGACACCCTGAGAATGTTGCGCTCCAGCGGGGCGATCCGATCAAGCGTCCAGCCCTCGGAGTGCAGTTGGATGAGCGCGTCGATCTCCTCGCGGTCGCGCTCGACGCCCTCTACGAGCTCACGCGCAAAGTCGGTCGACGGCTTCTGCTCCAGTAGCTCGGGAGCGTGCCGGTCGGTGAGATCGGCCTGGTAGAGCGCCACCACGGCAGCGCGTCGCTGATCGGTGCGGCGCAAGCGGCCCCGCTACGCCCGCGACATGTATTCGCCCGAGCGCGTGTCCACCTTGACGCGGTCGCCGATGTTCACGAACAGGGGGACGCGCACGATCACGCCGGACTCGAGCGTCGCGGGCTTGTCCCCACCGCCCGAAGCGGTGTCGCCGCGCAGTCCCGGTTCCGTTTCGGAGACCTCCATCTCGACCGAGCTCGGCACCTGCAGGTCGGCGGGCTCCTCGTCCACGTAGAGCAGCTCGACCTCCTCGTTCTCCCTGATCCACTTGAGCGAGTCCGCGACCTGCTCCTGGGGCACGGTCAGCTGGTCGAAATTCTCGAGGTCCATCAGGTGGGCGTCGATGCCGTCGGCGTAGAGGTACTGCATCTTGCGCGTCTCGGTCCGAATCGGGCGGAACTTCTCACCGGCCCGAAAGGTCTTCTCGAGCTGGGCGCCATCGGACTGGCGCTTGAGCTTGGTGCGGACGAACGCGGGGCCCTTGCCCGGCTTGACGTGCTGAAAATCGACGACCTTGACGATCACGCCGTCGACCTCGATATGGCTGCCGTTCTTGAGCTGGTTCGTCGAGATCACAGGGGCTAAGGCTATCTGCCCGCTAGTGGCTGGAGAAGGGCGGCAGCAGCTCGGGGTCGACGCCGTCTGGCAGCCGCCCCTCCTCGGACAGCTTCTCCAGGTGCGCACGCAAGGTGACCCCGGCGGCGGGCCGCAGCGGCGGCGGCACGTCTGACCAGGCATGGTCGAGCAGTGCGGCCTCGTCGCGAGCGCCGTCGGCCAGCGCGTCGACCAGCATCCGCTCGCGTTCGCCCCGATGGTGCAGGTACTCGTCCAGCTTGGCGGCGGGGTCCTCGACGTAGGGTCCGTGGCCGGGGCAGATCACGTCGAGCTCCAGCTCCCGCAGCCTGCGCAGCGAGTCGAGATAGGCGATCAGGGATCCTTCGCCTGGCGCGACGAACACGCTCCCCTGCCCCATCACCGTGTCGCCGACGAAGGCAACCTTTCCAAGCAACAGGCAGACGTGCTCTGGCGCGTGGCCCGGCGTGGCGATCACGTCGAAGGGGCCGACGCCGTCGCCCTCGGACCCGAGCACTATCGGCACGCCGCCCGCCGCGGCGGCGAGCGTGGCCGCGCCCTCGGTGTGATCGAGGTGGTCGTGGGTCAGCGCGATGCCCTCGATCGCTCCGTCGGCGGCCGCGAGGATGGCGTCGCGGTGGTGCGCTTCGTCGGGGCCGGGATCGACCACCCACCCGGCAGCCAGGTAGGTGTTGGTGCCGTCGAGCGTCAGGGGCGACGGATTAGCGGCCCTGATCCGCCGCACACCTTTCGGGTCGCTATCTGGCATCGCAGCAGTGCACTTTGGGGAGCGTGACGGACGGTTGTTGGGTGGACCGCCCCAAATGCGTGTTTTCCGCCAAGAAGGCTTGGTTTGCAGGAATTGTGGGGAGATGGGTCCGTGGGTACGAATGGAAGGCGCATTGAAACACTCGGCCTTCGGGCGCAGCGGCTCGCGCGACAGCGAGGCTCTCCGGATCCAGATATCGGGTGGGCCGAGCGCCGCGTCCAACGCACGCTCGAAGCTCAGCGCGCTGCGGTCCGACCTCGATCCACCGCTCATGGAGAGCGTGCGCCTGCTGGTCACCGAGCTGATCACCAACGCCGTCCGCCACGCTCAGGCCCCGCGACTTGAGCTGACAGTGCTCGTGGCCACCAGCCGCGTGCACGTGGAGCTCGCCAACCCGGGCGGCGGCTTCGAGCCGCGCCCGTCCGACCCAGACGATCACGACACCGGATGGGGCCTGTTCCTGGTCGATCGCCTGAGCAGTGACTGGGGCGTCGTCGACGACGGCTCCTCCGGATACCAGCGCGTCTGGTTCGAGCTGCCCCGCGCCTGAGGGCGGACCTCCGGGCTAGCCGCCTGCTCTGATCTTCAGCCACCTGGCCAAGCAAATACGCCTGCCTGCAGGCCATCGTTGGATGCATGGCCAGGCCAGGACACGTAAACCGCTATCTGCTGGTTCCCCGCAACGACCCGGACGGAACGGCCGCCGCGGGGCCGCGGGTGCGGCGTTACAGCCTGGCGCGGTTGGGCCCGTCGCCGCGCTCGGCGCTCGGAGATGACCGCCACGAGAGGCTCGAGCGAGCCGCGTCCTCGCGAGCCCCGGACGCTAAGCGAGCGTGAGCTGCTCGCCCTCGTCGGGGGGCGGCCCGGGATCTTGACCGAGCAGGGCCCGGAAGCGACGCGCGGCGGTCGGGGCGTCGTCGTCACGGTTGTTGTTGAAGAACACGTGCACCTCGCCCGCCTCCTCGGCCAGTCGCCGCGCGCGTTGCGCGACCTCCTCGAGCTCCGGCTCGCCGTACACCCACCCGAAGCGCTCGGCAACCGACTTGCCGTGCAGGTACCCCTCGGTGTCGCGCCCGTGGAGGCGGATGTAGGCCAGATCGTCGTTGGTCACGGCGTCGACCGACGGCATGATCGAGGTGGCATCGCCCGGCGGGGCGTCCACGCACACGAACGCCACGTCGTTGTCTGAGAACCACGCCATCGTCTCGGCGATCCG
>JBBRYL010000150.1:0-4629 GCA_038237685.1 Solirubrobacterales bacterium
CCGTAGTCGGCCTTGCGCGCGGCGGGCAGGTCCTTCCAGCCGGTGACCGAGCCGCGGCACCGCGCGGCGCCGCACAGGCACACGGCCGGGAAGTGGTCGATCGTGAAGTTGCGCATGGCGTAGTCGAACGTCAGCTCCTGCCCGGCGCCGATCGGTCGGCGGGCGACGAAGTCGAAGGCCTGCCCGTCGTTGAGGTGCACACCGCAGTTGGGGTCGCAGGAGTGGTTGACTTTCGGTCCCAGGCCGCCGTGGCGCGCCCAGCGGCCGGGACCCACCTGCGTCGCGTGCGAGTCGTTGCCCGTCAGCGCCCCGATCAGGAAGCCGACCATGACGGTTTCACCGGCCGCGAACGGGCGAGTGGCCAGAACCACATCGCCCTTGCCGTCGGCCCTGCGGCGCAGCTCGACGGCCTCCTGCTCGGGAGGCTGGTTGGTGCTCGCCTCGCGCTCCGCGAGGACCGGCGATATGCCGCCACTCGACGCGGTGGCGCCGGGCAGCCCGGACGGACTGATGTGGGGCAAGGGAACCCCTTTCGGTCGACGCCCTCGAAGGACGAGCATAGTCAGCTCGCCGCTGCTGCTTCGAGAAAATGCGGAAGTCTCCAGATCCCCGACGCCGTTGCTTGAGGCCCCTCCTCCCGCGCGAGAGCGGTGGTCTGCCTCGGCGTCGGCGAGACGCCCGGAATGGACGAGGAGCAGAAGTCTCTGCGGACCCTGAGCTCGCTATCGGATTCGGCGGTGGCTGTTGCATAAACCCCCGGCGAGGCCACTGGATCGCTTCTAAGGGTGGGCTCCGAGAACGGCCATCGCATCTTTCGCGAAGGGCCCATCCGCCGCGATGTCGTTGGGGACAGCTGCTCTGGTACGCGCTTCCGCGAGCGGGCTGCGGCGTTTCTCAGGCGGCTTTGTGCAACAGCCACGGGCGCGAAGGGATTGCAAGCGCCTGCGTGGCCGCGATGCTTAGGCCGGGTCGATGCATTCAGGCGCCACCCCCGCGTCGGATAGCCTGCGCTTTCAAGTGGCATGGGAGGGTCAATCCATCGAGAATGTCCGCACCGGCCAACGGATGACGTTCGTCGAGCTGCGCGAGGAGGCCCTTCGGATCGACACCGTGAACCTGCCAACCGGAGAGCGCGAGCCAGCCCACGTTCACCCTGTTCAAGAAAGCGGGGCGGAGGTCATCTCGGGTTCGCTCGTCTTCGAGGTAGAAGGAAAAGAGCGACGGCTTGGGCCGGGCGAGACGATCCAGGTCCCGGCGAACACTCCGCACCGCTTCTGGAACAACGGGGCAGAGGACGCGCACTCGATCCAGTGGTTCCGCCCGGCGCTTGACATCGCCTCGTTCTTCGAGACTTTCGCCGTCCTCGCCGAGCGGAAGCAAATCGATAAGCGGGGGATGCCGAAGCCGATGCAACTAGCCGTCATGGTCCCCGAGTTCAGCAAGGAGCTCCGGCCCGTCAGCCCACCCTGGCCGGTTGTCCGCGCTCTGGGCGCGATCCTCGGCCCAATCGCCCGGCGGCGAGGATACCGTCCTCGCCTTAGTGCATCGCAGGATGCCGCGCCCTCGTCACACTAGACGCCCGGTTGAGAGATACGCGGCGATCGGGCGCTGAGGGACGAGCAACGCCCCCGCTTCTCCCGAAAATCAGAGCCCTTCGCCAAACGGCCCGCGCTATCGCTTCCGGCGCCAAGCGATGGCGGGTCGCGAGAGGAGCCTGTCCAGCTGGCCGCTGGCGTGACTCTGGCTGTCGAGGTCCCGCGAGACGCGGTCGACGCCAATGTGCGGGTTGCCGTCCTCCTGCGCGAGTGCCTCGTCCTCACGCCCGCCTCGATCACGCGCCGCTGCGCGATGATTGGTGTGACGATGGAACGGCTGGCTGTGATCGACATGGGCTCGAACTCCTTTCGCTTGGTGGTGTTCCAGTACGAGCCGGGCAGCTGGTGGAGCCTCGCAGACGAGATCCGGGAGCCCACTCGCGTAAGCGCGGGAATGGGTGACGCGGGAGTTCTGCAGGCGGAGCCGATGGACCGCGCTCTCCACACAGCCGCCGTCTTCTCGTCGTTTTTGCGTGCCTCCGGCGTGGAGGACATAGACGCCGTGGCCACGAGCGCGATCCGCGACGCCGCCAACCGGGACGAGCTGCTCGACGCGGTCCAAGAACGCACGGGGCTCAAGGTGCGTGTGGTCAGCGGCGCCGAGGAGGCTTGGTATGGCTACCTGGCGATCGCCAACTCGCTGACGCTGACCGAGGGCTTCGGCATCGACGTGGGCGGCGGCAGCGTGCAGCTGATGCGAATCGCAGACCGGCGGCTGGAGCAGGCCGAGTCCATCCCCCTCGGATCGGTGCGGGTCAGCGAGGCTTTCCTCCCGGGCAAGAAGACGTCCGGGAAGCAGATCAAGAAACTGCGCAAGCACGTGGGTCGCACCCTCGCCGAGCTGGAGTGGTGGGGGGGCGGTGAGAGTCGGCACCTGGCCGGGATCGGGGGCACGATCCGAAACCTCGCGACCGCGGCTCAGAAGACGCTCGACCTGCCCGACGTCGACGTGCAGGGGTTCGTGCTGACGCGCGAGCGGCTCGAGGAGCTGATCGATCTGCTGGCCTCAAAGTCGGTGGCCAAGCGGGGCTCGGTGGGGGGCATCAAGCCTGACCGCGGCGACGTGATCCTGGGTGGCGCGGTCGTGGTCGCCGCGGCGATGGAGCACGGCGGGTTCGACGCGCTGGAGGTCACGCACGCGGGCCTGCGCGAGGGGGTCTTCTTCGAGCGCCTGCTGGAGGGCCGCGAACCGCCCCTGCTCGAAGACCTGCGGCGCGAGTCCGTGATCAACCTGGCCCATCGATTTCGCACTGACGACGTGCACGTGGAGCACGTGGCGCACCTCTCCCTCCAGATGTTCGACGCGCTCCAGGAGGCCGGGCTGCACGACCTGGGCGACGCCGAGCGAGAGCTGCTCTGGGCGGCCTGCATGCTGCACGACATCGGAATGACGATCGACTACGACGATCACCATCGCCACTCTCACTACCTGATCGAGAGCGCTGGACTGCCCGGCTTCGATCCCCGCGAGCTGGAGCTGGTCGCCCTGATCGCCCGCTGGCACCGCAAGGGAGACCCCGACCCCTCCGCGCTTGGGGACCTCAAGCGCAAGGGCGACGCCGATCGCCTAATGGTGCTGTCCGGCGTAATCCGCCTGGCGGAGCAGCTCGAGCGCAGCCGCGACGGGTCCGTCGCCGGCGTCGAGCTCGAGGACCGCGAGAGCTGCGTGATCCTGCGCGCCGTGACCAGCGGCGACCCCGGCTCGGACCCGAGCGTGGCCATGTCGTTGGCCCAGCGCAACTCCGATGTCCTCGCGGCCGCGATCGACAAGCCCGTCGAGGTGGTGGGCCCAGAGGGCTGAGCGGCAGCGGCGGCTGGCGCTGTGAGCCGCACCGATCCGGCCAGGCGCTCTGATGCTGCGCCTCGGCCGGCCCTCCGCCGCATACGACGGACAGCGGCAGTTCCCGGTGCTACTTCCTGCTGCACGGCAGCGATAGCGAGGGGTTCTGGCACCCAATTGGCACCGGCGCCGCCCGGCTACTGCGCGCCACCGGCCTTCTGGAGCGCGCGTAGGGCTGGCGAGCTGGGGGCGGTGACTACTGCTCGGGGAGCGCCGGCATGATCTGCGTGGACGAGCAGAGCGCTTGGCGCGCTTAGCGAGGATCTGTTCGATGAGGAGGAAGACGCCGACGGCGATCAGGGCGATGCCGACGAGTTTCTCGGCTCCTTCCCGGAGGGTCGCGCTGATGCGGTCGCCGAGTCGTAGGCGCTGGCCTGCGTTCCAGGTCCGCAGCATCCTTCGGTCAGCCCAGCCATGTCGTTAGCTCCTGCAGGTGCCCCGGGATCACGTAGTAGTAGGCCCACAACCCCTGGCGTTCGGAGTCGACCAGGCCGGCGGCCCGCAGGACCTTGAGGTGGTGGGAGATCGTCGGCTGCGACAGATTGAACAGTGGCACGAGCTCGCAGACGCAGACCTTCCCGGCGTGCTTGCGCAGCACGTCGAGCAGCGTCAGGCGGACCGGATCGCCGAGAGCCTTGGCGACGGCGGCCATCCGCTCGGCCTGGGCGCGGTCGACATCGGGGTAGACGACTGGCTCGCAGCAGGGTTCGCCAGCCGGGCGTTTCGTCTTCGGGGAAAGTTCCAGATTGACAGCCATCTATTAGATTCTATCTATTGAGTCGATATCTGTCAATGGATACGATGCGCGCGTGACCGCATCGCTCTCCCGTCGGCTGCTCGCCGAGTTCCTCGGCTCGGCCTTCCTCGCGGCCCTGGTCATCGGGTCGGGCATCGCGGCGGCCAAGCTCTCGCCGACCGACACCGGACTGGCATTGTTGGAGAACGCGGCGGCGACGGCGGCCGGGCTGTTCGCGATCATCCTGATGTTCGGGCCGATCTCCGGCGGGCACTTCAACCCCGTGGTCTCGCTGGTCGACGCGCACTTCGGCGGCCTCACGGCGCGTGATGCGCTGGCCTACATCCCGGCGCAGGTCGCCGGCTGCATCAGCGGCGCGGTTCTCGCCAACGGCATGTTCGCGCTGGGCGCGATCAGCATCTCCCAGACTCATCGCGCCAGCGGGGCGCACATGCTCG
>JBBRYL010000151.1:0-4602 GCA_038237685.1 Solirubrobacterales bacterium
CGCTGTTCGTTCTCGTCGGGTTCCTCCTCGGCGCGCTGGCAGGGGCGGTGGCGGACTACCGCCTGATCACCCGGTTCCTGACCAGACTCAACGACTAGAACTGCGACTGAACAGCGACCGCGAAACTGCGAACGCGGTTGTGTCTTGGGAGTGAGCGTGTCGAGCGATCAGGCCACTGCGGAGAAGGTGACGGAGAGCCCGGCGAAGTCGCCGGAACTCGCCGGGCGGCGCCTTTCGCCTCGTGGCCTCGTGATCCTCTTGATCGCCATCGTGGTGGTCATCGACGCGATCGCCTTCATCCTGACGCCTCCCTTCCCCGCCGAAGGCAAGCCCGGAGAGCCGTGCGCCTTCCCCGTCTGCTACATCGAGGGCACCCTCGAATTCCCTGCACCGCACGTCGTCATCGACCTCGCAACGCCGGCTGAGGCGCCGTCGACCGCGGGGCTGGTCATCACCTCGCATCCGAGCATCAGCTCCACGCTCCTCACCATGTGGATCGTCGGCGGCATCCTGCTCATCGCGATCTTCGCCATGACGCGGGGCGGGCCCGGGGTCCCCACCCGGCTTCAGAACGTCGCCGAGTGGGCCTGGGAATCGCTCGAGAGCTTCGGGGTCTCACTCGGTGGGCCGCCGGCGCGCCGCTACATCCCGATCTTCGCCACGTTCTTCCTGCTGATCCTCTTCTCGAACTGGGCGGGCCTGATACCGCCCGTCGGCCGGGTCGAGTTCCTCCGTGCGCCGACCAGCGACGTGAACGTGACCATCGGCCTCGCCCTGGTGGCCTTCTCGATCTTCGAATTCGAAGGGTTCCGCCGCCTGGGCGTGCGCGGCTACCTCGGCAAGTTCTTTCCGATCTACGAGTTCAAGCACGGCATCGGAGCCGGTGTGATCGCGATGTTCGTCGGGCTGATCGAGCTGATGCTCGAGTTCGTCAAGCCACTCACGCTCTCGATGCGTCTCTTCGGCAACATCTACGGCGGCGAGGTGGCGCTGGGCGTCCTGACGTCGCTTACCCTCGTGCTGCTCCCGGTTGCACTGCTGGCCCTGGAGTTCATGCTCAACTTCATCCAGGCGCTCATCTTCAGCGTGTTGACGCTGATGTTCATCGTCCTCGCCATCGAGAGCCATCACGAAGAGGAGGGCGAAATCGGCGAAGACGTCGTCGCGACCATCGAGGGCCAGCAGCCCTCACCGACAGCGGCGCACTGACTCCACCCACTCGAGGTAGCAAGCGGACCCGGGCGTTCGACCCGGGCCATGAGGAGGAAATCGCGACATGGAACACATCGGCGCGGGCCTTGCGGCCATGGGGGTCATCGGACCGGGCATCGGCATCGGCATCCTGGCCGGCCTGGCAGCAGGCGCGATCGGTCGGAACCCGGACGCCGCGGGCCAGATCCGTGGACTTGCCATCATCCTCGCGGCATTCGCCGAAGGCCTCGGCGTGCTCGCGGTGGTTGTCGGCCTGCTCTCCATCTTCATCAAGTAGTCCGGCAAGGGGAAGAGCCTCCGTGATGACCCTGCCAGTCGAAGGCGGCCCGGCGGACTCGCCCCGAACCAGCGGTGCGGAATCGGAAGGTGGCGCGTGACCATCAACTTCTTCTGGATCCTCATCTCGGCGTCCACGTTCATCGTGTTCGCCCTGCTGGCCTGGTACTTCGGATTCCAGAACCTGGCCGGCAACCTGGAGGCGCGGCGTGCCCGCATCGAGCAGGGCCTCAAGGACGCCGACGCCGCGCGCCGTGACCGTGAGGCAGCGGCCGATCAGCGTCAGGCGGTCCTGGCGGAGGCCCGCCGCGAGTCGGCGGACATCCTGGCCCGTGCCCAGAAGCTGGCCGACGACACGCACCAGCGGGAGCTCGCCGAGACCCGTGCGGAGCTCGAGCGCCTGCGCTCGGAGGCCCTCGCCGAGATCGACGCGGAGCGCCAGCGCGCGCTGAACGAGGTTCGAGCGCAGGTCGCCGACCTGGCCCTGCTGGCGGCCGGGAAGGTCGTCGGCGAGACCATGACAGGCCAGCGTGAGCGGCGCCTCGTCGAGGAATTCCTGGCCGAAGTCGCCGCCACGCCTCCGTCCGGCGGGGATCGCAACTGATGCGCGTCCGCAGCAGCGCGCGCCGGTACGCCGAGGCCGCATTCGAGATTGCCGACCGCGACGGCACGCTCGAGGGGTGGCTCAAGGACCTCGAGACGGCCGCGACGTCCCTCGGGGAAGGCGAGGCCGCGCACCTCCTTGCCAACCCCGCCATTGCCTTCGACGATCGAGCGGATGTCGTGAACCAGGTCCTGGGCAAGCGCGTCTCGGAGAAGGCGGGCAACCTGGTCCTGCTGCTCGTCCGGCGCGGCCGCATCGAGCTGCTGCCAAGGGTGGCGAGCGAGTATCGCCGCCTCTACGACCGCCGCGAGGGCATCGTCGAGGCGACCGTCATCAGTGCGACCGAACTTGAAAAGGATGAGCTCGCCGCGATCCGCAGCCGCATCGGAGAGCTCACCAGCGGCAAGGTTGAGGTCTCGACCAGGGTCGACCCGTCGATCCTCGGCGGCGTGATCATCCAGCTGGGCGACCAGCTCATCGACGGCAGCGTCCGGGGTCGCCTGGAACGCCTCCGCAACCAGCTCGCCGCGGGCGCGCTCTAGCCCCAGGAGAGGATCCCTTCATGGCCATCCGTTCTGACGACATCACGACGATCATCAAGTCCGCCATCGACAAGTTCGACGTCGGGGTCGAGACCCGCTCCGTCGGCACCGTGGTGGAGGTCGGCGACGGCATCGCCCAGGTCTACGGGCTGGCCGGCGCACTGGCCTCGGAGCTGCTCGAGTTCCCCGGCGGGGTCAAGGGCATGGCCCTCAACCTCGAGGAGGAGACCGTCGGCGCCGTGATCCTGGGCGACTACACGCACATCAAGGAAGGCGACACCGTCAAGACGACGGGCTCCGTGGTCGAGGTGCCGGTCGGCGTCGAGCTGATCGGGCGCGTGGTGGACCCGCTCGGGCGTCCGCTCGACGACAAGGGGCCCATCAAGTCGACGAAGTTCCGCCCGGTCGAGCGCGTGGCGCCCGGCGTGATCACGCGCAAGTCGGTCGACACGCCGGTCCAGACGGGCATCAAGGCGATCGACGCGCTGATCCCGATCGGTCGCGGGCAGCGCGAGCTGATCATCGGCGACCGCCAGACGGGCAAGACCGCCGTGGCCATCGACACGATCATCAACCAGAAGGGCAAGGGCCTCGTCTGCATCTACGTGGCCATCGGCCAAAAGCTTTCCACGGTCGCCAAGACGGTGGCGGTGCTGGAGCAGCACGGCGCGATGGAGCACACGATCGTGGTCGTGGCGGGCGCCGAGGATCCCGCGCCCGTCCAGTACCTCGCACCATATGCCGGCGCGGCGATCGGCGAGGAGGTCATGGAGAACGGCGTGGAGCTGGATGGGGTGCTCGTCAAGGACGCGCTGTGCGTCTACGACGACCTCACCAAGCACGCCTGGGCCTATCGCGAGATGGCGCTGCTGCTGCGTCGCCCGCCCGGCCGCGAGGCCTACCCGGGCGACGTGTTCTACCTCCACAGCCGCCTCCTCGAGCGGGCCGCGCGGCTCAACGATGACAACGGCGGCGGATCGCTGACCGCGTTGCCGGTCATCGAGACACAGGCCAACGACGTGTCCGCCTACATCCCGACCAACGTCATCTCCATCACCGACGGCCAGATCTACCTGGAGTCGGACCTCTTCAACGCCGGCCAGCGGCCTGCCCTCAACGTGGGCATCTCGGTATCGCGCGTGGGGTCCGCGGCCCAGACCAAGGCCATGAAGAAGGTCGCCGCGCCGCTCAAGCTGGACCTCGCGCAGTACCGCGAGCTGGCCGCGTTCGCGCAGTTCGCGTCGGACCTGGACAAGGCCACCCGCGACCAGCTGAACCGCGGCGAGAAGATCTCCGAGGTCACCAAGCAGCCGCAGTACCAGCCGCTCCCCGTGGAGAAGCAGGTGGCGATCCTGTGGGTCGTCACCAACGGCTACCTCGACGAGATCCCGACGCCGCGCATCAAGGACTTCGAATCCCAGTTCTACCTCTTCCTCGAGTCGGAGCGGCCGGACGTGCTCAAGACGCTCGGCGAGAAGAAGGAGCTCTCCGACGACATCGTCGCGGCTCTCAAGGACGCGACCGTCGCCTTCAAGGAGACGTTCGCGGTCAAGGACTAGCAGCCTTCGCCGAACCTTCCAACAGGACTCTCAAACAGGAGGCAGCGACCCGCTCGTGCCCAGCCAGCGCGAGATCCGACGCCGCATCGGCTCGGTCCGCAACATCAAGCAGATCACCCGCGCGATGCAGTTCGTGGCTGCCTCGAAGCTGAAGCGCGTCCAGGATGCGGCACTCCAGGCGCGGGCCTACAGCGAGAAGCTGGACGAGGTGCTGGCCGACGTCGCGTCCGTGCTCAGCGGCGATGAGCACCCGCTCCTGGCGCGCCGGGAGGGAGGCACGCGCCTCGTGGTGCTGTTCACCACGGACCGCGGCCTGGCCGGCTCGCTCAACACCAACACCATCCGCTTCGGGCTCCAGGACATGCTCGCCCACAAGGGCGACCAGAAGGTCGTGACGGTCGGCCGCAAG
>JBBRYL010000152.1:0-4579 GCA_038237685.1 Solirubrobacterales bacterium
AATTTCGGCCGCGGGTCGTAGCAGGTCGCCGACGCGCCGCGGCGCGCCGGTACCTTTCAGGTCATGATCGACCAGGGCCTGATCCGAGAGGCGGCGAGGCGCCTGCATGACGCCGCACCGAACTCTCGCGTGATCCTCTACGGCTCCCATGCACGGGGGGATGCCAGACAGCACAGCGATCTTGACTTCCTCGTCATCGAGCCCGACGTAGAGAACGGTGCGCTGGAAGCCGTGCGGCTCAGGCGGGTGCTCGGTGATCTGCTGGTTCCGATGGACATCGTCGTCGTCAGCGAGCACCATGTCGATGAGTGGCGCGACGTGCGGGGAAGTCTGGTTCACGCAGCGCTCGCCGACGGTCAGGTGCTCGCCTCCTGATGGCCAGTCAACTCGATCTCGCTCAGCAGCTGCTGCGGCGCGCCACGGACGACCAGGCGGCAGCCAGCGCACTCCTCGAGGTGGCTGGTGTCTCTAATGCGATCGTCGGCTTCCACGCCCAACAGGCCGTCGAGAAGGCGCTCAAGGCAGTGCTGGCGGCGCGCGCGGTCGACTTCCCGTTCAGCCACGACCTGGGTTTGCTTATGGCCTTGTGCAAACGGGAAGGAATACCGATCTCGCCAGACCTGGCAGAGGCGGACCTGCTGTCCCCGTACGGCGCGCGCTTGCGCTAATCACGCGCGCAGTAAATTCGGACCAGCCAGCAGACGAATCTTGACTTCATCAAGCTCGGGGAAGGAATCCACTTCGACCTGCGCCTTGGCCAGCTCCTTGCGCTGAGCTTCGGACGGGTTTCAGCCTGCTGGAGGGCGCGGACGATGAAGTTCGATAGCCCGTAGCTCTGTTCGCCACTGCCTTCCGGGGGTGACCTAGACTCGCGCGGTCAGAAGTTCCGTTACATCACGTACGCGCTACGATGACACCATGGTGCGTACACAGATCCAGCTGACCGAGGATCAGATCTCGGCGCTGCGGCGGATATCTGCCGCCGCCGGCCGGTCGATGGCGAGCCTCATCCGCGAAGCGGTCGATGAGATGGCTTCCCGGGGCGTCGAGGATTTCGCCTGGGAGCGCGCGCTGGGCGCTGTTGGTTGCGCTGCCTCGGGGCGGTCAGACCTCAGCGGCGAGCACGACCGCGACCTCGCCGAGGTCTACGCTGGCGACGTTCGTTGATACCTCGGCGCTGTTCGCGCTGCTCGATCGCGACGACGCCCATCACCAGCGGGCAGCTCGCGCTTTCGGTGAGCTGCGCGGTAGTCGGCTGATGACCCACAGCTACGTGGTGGTCGAGAGCGTGGCGCTCACCCAGAGTCGTCTCGGCGCCGCCGCGCTACGGCGCCTGTGCAACGACCTTCTCGGGGTGATCGAGGTGGGGTGGGTGGGCGCCGACCTCCACCACGCAGCCCTCACGGCCCTGCTTGCCTCCGACTCGCGCTCGGTGTCCTTCGTCGATTGGGTCAGCTTCGCCTTCATGCGCGAGCAGGGCATCGCCGACGCGCTTGCCTTCGACCAGCACTTCGCGCGTCAGGGCTTCACTTGGCCCCAGCCATGATTCGAAGACGGTCCCGCCGCCGTGCGGCCTCGCGATCGATGGGCCGCTCCTCCTGTATGAGGACGTCGGGGGACTTCCATCGCGGCGTGCGGCTACCAGGCGCCCTTTGCCTCGAGCCACTGTTCGAACAGGGGATCGGTGAGCTGGACGCTAGCGTCCTGCCGGCCTCGAAGAATTCCCGGGGCGTGATGACCACCGTCCAAGGGCTGTCGGTGTCCACCCAGACGGCGCGGTAGTATCGGTATCATGTGTGACACAATGACCTACAGGTGGGGCAGCTGTGGCTAGGTCAGCGCGCCGCGAAGGTGACGCTGAGACAAGGCAGCGCTCGTTTCGCGTCCCGGCCCTTACGCTGGCGATGCTCGACGAGCGGGCTCTGGCCACCGGTGAGAGCCGGAACGCGCTCGTTTCGCGGCTGCTAGACCAGGCGCTTCGGACTGAGGAGCACCCCCTCGTCTTCTTCCGCGAGGGTGCCGCTGGCGGCCACAGCCCTGCGCTCGTAGGCACGCGCCTGTACATCTTCCAGGTTCTCGAGACGCTTCGGGCGAGCGGGAACGACGTAGTCCAAGCGGCGCGCTATCTCGGTATCTCCGAGCAACAGGTCCGCGCGTGCGTCGACTACTACGCCGACTTCAAGGAAGAGGTGGACCAGGAATGGGCCGAGGAAGCCGAGGTTGCTGCGCGCGAGCGGGAGCGCGCTCGTCGGCGGCAGGACGTTCTCGGTGAAGCTGCTGCTCGATGAGCACTACAGCGGCCTGATCGCCGAGCGGCTGAGGGGCGACGGACACGACGTCCTCACGGTCACCGACCTTGGCCTGAAAGCAATCGCTGACGAGCCGCTTCTCGAGAGAGCGACCGAGGACCGGCGGGCCCTGCTCACCAACAACGTCCGGCACTTCGCGCCCCTCGCGGTCCGGTGGGCGGCGGAGGGCCGCCAGCATTTCGGTCTGCTGTTCACCGACGACCGCACCCTTCCGCGAGGCGCGCAGACGATCGGGACTTACCTCCGCATCCTCGACGATCTCCTCACAAAGCACCCCGGGGAGACCGCACTGTGCGACCAGGTTCGATGGCTCGGGTGATCGGGAGCCTCCCGGCGGACTCGATGCAAGCGAAGACCGGTCGTCCAGAGCGCGGCGCCCCAGCGTCCTCGTACCGCCGCTTCAAAGCCCGCCAGCGCGGGGTCACGATCTCCGCCCTTCTGTCCACACGCTTGATCGCTCGCGAAGCGGCCGAGAGCAGCTGGACGTACCCCTTCGCGCTTGGGCTCGGGCGCCAGTGCATATGATCGATCCGCGCGACGTCCAAGTCGTCGAGGCAGGCTCCGGCACCAAGGTCACGATCGTGGTCAGCGTGGAAGGGGAGGATGCGCAGCGGCTCGAGCAGATTGCCGCGGCCCGGGGTCAGAGGCCCGGGAGGTCGTGTCCGCGCTGCTGCGCGACGCCTGAGCGCTCGTGGCGCCGCTTTGCTTGGCCTCGATCAGCCGCGCATGTAGGTAGAGAGCTTGGGTGATGGAAAGATGGAAACTTTCTATCAATCCGCCTGTCCTGTCCGCTGATGGATTGATAGAATCTTTCCATCATGGCGCCGACCATTTACACGACGCCAGAGCTAGAGCCCACCGAGGCTGAGGTTCTCAAGATGATCTCCGAACAGCGAGAGCGGTTGCGGTTTCGCGCGGCTGAGAAGCCGCGACGCTGGGCGGGCCACCTACGCCGCATGGCTTTTGCACGGGCGGTCCAAGCTTCTAACAGCATCGAGGGGTATGACGCCAGCCTCGACGATGTCGTGGCGGCGGTTGACGACGAACCAACTCTGTCGGCTGATCAGGAGACGCGGCTCGCCTTGGCCGGCTACCGGGACGCCATGACGTACGTCCTACAGGTCTCGCATGACCCTGACGGCGTCGGCGTGGATGAAGGCCTCCTCAAGTCCCTTCACTTCATGATGCTTAAGCATCGCCTCGACAAGAACCCCGGCCGCTGGCGTCCAGGCTCGATCTACGTCAAACGGGCGCAGACGGGCGAGATCGTCTACGAAGGACCCGACTCCGACCGGATCCCGGAGCTAATCGCCGCGACGATCGAAGAACTCGAAATGAGCAAAGCCCCCGTGCTGGTCCGCGCAGCGATGGCTCATCTCAACCTTGTGATGGTCCACCCGTTCAGCGACGGGAACGGGCGAATGGCTCGCGCCCTCCAGACCTTGGCACTCGCGCGCGAGCAGATCGTTGCCCCGGTCTTTTCGAGCATCGAGGAATTCCTAGGGCGCAACACAAGCGCGTACTACGACATCCTCGGTGAAGTCGGTCGGGGGAAATGGAACCCCCAGCGCGACGCGCGTCCGTGGGTGCGCTTCTGTCTGACCGCGCACTATCACCAAGCACGCACACAGCTACGCCGGATACATGAGACCGAACGGCTTTACGTCGCTTGCTGTCACCTAGCGACAAAGCACGGCCTGCCGGAGCGTACGGCCGGTGGGCTAGTCGAAGCGGCTTACGGCTTACGCCTGCGCAACGCCTCTTATAGGCATGTGGTCGTCGCCACCGATGGCGAGGAGTTGAGCGACTTGACCGCGAGTCGCGATCTGCGCGCCATCGTGAATGCCGGCCTTTTTGAGCCTATCGGTGAGAAGCGCGGCCGCTACTACGTGGCGCAGCCTGAGCTTCGCGCGGAATACGGGAAAGTACGAGTCGACCGCGCCCCCCGCGAAACTGACGACCCGTTCAAGCTGGCCGAAAGCCAACTCCAGCTGTCGATGCCGACCTAAACTCAGCGAGCCCGGGCAGCTTCTCATAGCGCCGGAGCCGCTATACGAGGTGCTCGCCTTCGAGATCCGCTGGGCGGCGGATCCAGTGGAGCATGGGTCGTCCGTGACTTTGGTCCTCCACTCGATGTACGTACACTGTGCGTACCCGTCGTGACTTCTCCCAAGACAGAGCGAGTTAACTTCCGTGTCGCCCCGGCCGACGATGCTCTGCTGCGCCACGCGGCGGAGCAGCTTGGCCAGACGCTTTCGGAGTTTCTCGTC
>JBBRYL010000153.1:0-4355 GCA_038237685.1 Solirubrobacterales bacterium
AGCAGCACGACACCGCCTATGAGGCCGGGCACGCTCCATGCCGTCAGGCGCAGCACATCACCACCGATGATCCGACGGCCCCTGCGTTCGGCGGTGAGCACGAGGATGCTCAACGCCACCGACAGGATCACGAGGATCGTGAGTGCCGCACCCGGCTCCAGCACGGCGAACAGCGCCGGCGCGCTGACCAGCGCGAAGCCGAAGCCGGTGGCCGATTGGAGCGCGGCGCCGATCAGGACGGCCACTGCGACGATCACGATGCTCACTGCTCATTCCTACCACCGCCCTCCGCAATAGCCGGTGCCCGGCGCCTACGCACTGTGGCGGGTGCGCCGCCACCATTCACAGGTCACGGCGGTCACTTGGCCAGCAGCTCCACGCGGTTTCCCCACGGGTCGTCGGTGTAGAAGTTGCGACGGTCGCCCAGCCGGTCGTCCCAGCGCACCACCTCGCCGGCCGCTTCCAGCCGCGCCGCCACCTCGTCGAGGTGGTGCGAGCTCATGCGCAGCCCAGGGTGGGCCTTGGCGGCCGGGGTGTGCCCTTCGGGCTCGATGCCGACGTGCAGCTCCTGTGTCCCGAGCGCGAACCAGACTCCGCTCCCGCCCAACGCCCCCGGGCGGGCCAATTCGCGAAATCCGAGCAGCTCGCCGTAAAAGCGGCGCGCCTCGGCTTCGCTGTCAGGAGGGGCGGCCACCTTGGCGTGGTCGAGCACGATCCCGGGACCCGCGCTCTCCAGCTCGCGGGCGAACACGATGCGGTCGTGCCCCGGCCCCGCGTAGTCGGCCACCAACTCGACCGCCATGCCCATCGAACGGTGAAATCCGATCGACAACTCGTTGGTGGGCATCGTGATGGCCTTCAGCGACGTCGCTCCGTGAGCGAGCGCGAGGCGCGCGAACTCCTCGAACAGCCGGGTGGCCAAACCCTCGCGGCGATGGTCCTGGCGTACGCCGATCAGGTGGATGTAGCCGACGCTCGTATCGGGCACGACGAACCCGAAGAGGTAGCCGAGCAGCTCACCGTGCTCGCGCAGCGCCACGGATGTGTCCGCAAGCTCGTGCACCAGAAATGGGTGGTGCGCATAGCCCAGATCCCGCTCGCCCCAGAAGTTCGGCATCTGCGCGAGGATCAGCGCGTAGTCGGCCGGCGTGACACGGCCGGTGGATTTCACTTCGGGCGTCGCTCCTCGGCCACGACACTGCCACCCTCGGAAGCGATCGCCGCCGGCGGCCACGGGCCGAACCAGTTGTCGCGGGCGCCATCGACCGTGATCACCGAGCCGCTCGTGAAATCACCGGCGGGCGAGGCCAGGTGGGCCACCAGCCAGGCGATCTCCTCAGGCTCCCCGAGCCGCTGCAGGGGGATGGTCGCGGCGGCGCCATCAACGATCGCCTTGGGGTACTTGGACCTGAACGTGTCGGTGCCGAACTGGCCGGGAGCGATCGCGTTGACCAGGATGCCGAAGCGCGACCACTCGATCGCGAGCACCTTGGTCATGTTTTCGACCGCCGCGCGCGCCGCCGAGGAATGGGCCATCCCCGGCATCCCGTTGTGGGGCGACAGCGTGACCGACACGATCTTGCCGCCGGCGCCTGACGGGATCATCGCCTTGGTGGCAACCGCGTGGGTCATCAGCCAAGTTCCCTCGACGTTCAGGCGCATCACGGTGCGAAACCCCTTCGGGGTGATGTCCTCGGCCGGGGTCAGATACTGGCCGCCGGCGTTGTTCACCAGCAGGTCGATCTTGCCATGACGCTCAAGCGCCTCGTCGACCAGCGCCTCGACCTGGTCCTCTTCGCGGATGTCACAGGCCACGGCGTCGAACCTGCCGCCGGGCGCCTGAGTGGCCGTCTCCTGCAACGGCTCGATCCGGCGCCCGCAGCCCACGACCGTGGCACCCAGCCGGGTGAGCTCCAGCGCGGTCTCGCGGCCCAGCCCCGAGCCGGCGCCGCTGACCACGGCCACCTGGCCGTCCAGTAGCCCGTCCCTGAATATTCTCGAGGCCGTCAACGGCCCTTCCACTGGGGATCGCGCTTCTCCATGAACGCGGTCACGCCCTCGACCACGTCCTCGGTCGAGAGGGCAAGCGACAGGTTTCCACGCAGGTAGTCGAGCGCATCCATGAAGGCCATGTCCTGCTGGCGGAACATCGCGTCCTTGCCCAGCTTCATCAGCAGCGGCGACTTGGATGCCAGCTTGGCCGCCCAATCGTCGACCGCCGCGTCGAGCTCGGCGGCCGCCACGACCTTGTTCACGATGCCGGCGTCGAGCGCCTCTGCCGCGCTCAGCCGCTCGCCGAGCAGCAGCATCTCCGTGGTCTTCTTGCGCGGCACGTTTCGGTAGATCAGCGCCATGATCATGAACGGGAACACCCCCACGTTGATCTCGGGTGTGCCGAAGGTGGCGTCCTCGGAGGCCACGATCAGGTCGCAGGCGAGCGCCACCCCGAGCGCGCCCGCCAACACGTGGCCGTTGGCCTTGCAGACGGTCGGCTTGCCAAGCTCACCGATCAGCCGAAAGAGCGCCGGGAAGCGCTCGGTGCCGAGGTGCTTGCCCACCAGCGAAACGTCGGCGGCGAAGCCATCGAGGTTGCCCCCGGCCGAGAAGACCTTCTCGTGCGAGGAGGTGAGCACCACGCAACGGACGCCCGCGTCGTCGCGGGCCATCTCGAACGCCTCGATCAGCTCGTCGAGGATCTCGTTGCCGAGCGCGTTGCGTGTCTCGGGATCGTCGAGCGTGACCGTGGCCACGCCGTCTGCCACGTCGTAGAGAACCTTCGTGCTCACGCGTCCTCCTCCGGCGACTCCTCGCCGATCACGGCCAGGATCGACCCGGCCTCCACCTGGTCGCCCTCGGCCACCCGCACCTCCTCGAGCGGGCCGGCCACGGGCGCGACGATCTCGTGCTCCATCTTCATCGCCTCGATCACCAGCAGCGGCTGGCCCTTTGCGACGTGGTCGCCCGCGGCGGCCATCACCTTCCAGACCGAGCCCGGCATCGGCGACTCCAGTGAGCCGGCATGCGCGGCATCCTCGATGCGCGGGTGGCGCGACAGGCGATGAAGCGACGCCTGGCCGGCGTCGATGTTCACGTGCACCGGTCCGCCATCCTCGTCGAGAGACTCGGCATGTACCGCGTAGCAGCGGCGGACGCCCGCGGTCTCGAGGTCCACCAGGGCGGGCGTGCAGTGGTGAAGGGCCGGTGCGTCGAGGAAATCGCCGTCCACGGCCAGCGAAGCCAGCGCACCGGTGCGATCGAAGGCGTAGGCCACCGTGATCTGGCGGTCATCGGCGGTGGAGAAGGACACCTCGTGTGGGGCCCAGGCCACGTTGCGCCAGCCGCTTGGCAGCGAGGCCAAGACCCGCGCGCCGGCGCGGTTGGCCGCCTGCTGGGCCAGCGCGGCGGCCGCGGCGGCCAGGCTCTCGGCGGCGCCGGCCACCGCGGACCGGGCCAGCTGCGCCGGGGCGTGGCGGTCCAGAAACGAGGTGTCGGCGCGGCCCTCGGCGAACTCGGGATGGCGCAGCACCCCGACCAGGAAGTCGCGGTTGGTGGTGGTGCCGTGCAGCTCTGCGCGCGCAAGCGCGTCGGCCAGCGTGCGAACGGCGGCGGCGCGTGTCGGGCCGTGCGCCACGACCTTGGCCACCATCGGGTCATAGAAAGGGCTGATCTCGGTGCCGCTCTGCACGCCGGTGTCCACGCGTACACCGCCAGGGATCTCGAACCGCGTGAGCGTGCCCGTCACCGGCAGGAAGTCATTGGCGGCGTCCTCTGCGTACAGGCGTGCCTCAACGGCGTGGCCACGCAGTGTCGGGGTCACGGCCTCGGGTGGAAGTGCCTGGCCCTCGGCCACCGCCAGCTGTAGCTCCACCAGGTCGAGGCCGGTGACCAGCTCGGTCACAGGGTGCTCGACCTGCAGCCGGGTGTTGACCTCGAGGAAGAAGAACTCGCCCTCGGGCGTGAGGAGGAACTCCACGGTGCCGGCGCCCACGTAATCGATGGCCTCGCCGGCCGCCACGGCGGCCTCGCTCATCCGCGCGCGGAGATCCTCGTCCACAGCCGGTGAAGGGGACTCCTCGATCACCTTCTGGTGGCGGCGCTGAACCGAGCAGTCACGCTCGCCGAGGGCGGCCACGGTGCCGTGAGAGTCGCCCATGATCTGGATCTCCACATGGCGCGAGCTCGGGGCGAAGCGCTCGAGGAACACCGTGTCGTCGCCGAAGGCGCCCGCGGCCTCGCGTCGCGCGGCCGCGACACCCGCTTCGACTCCGGCCGCCGCCTCCACGAGGCGCATGCCCTTGCCGCCACCCCCGGCCGACGCCTTGACCAGCAGCGGAAAGCCGATCGCATCGGCGATC
>JBBRYL010000154.1:0-4291 GCA_038237685.1 Solirubrobacterales bacterium
CGCCATATGATTGCCCATCCTCTGTAATCGAGTCCCGCGGAAGCAGAGGGAAGCTGGCGCGCGAGTCGGAACTACGAACGACCATAGCGCGATGAAGCGCTGCCTCCGGACCGCCGTCCTATCCCCTCCGGCCGACAGATGCCTTGCCTGGACCTAGACGAACGCTTCACCGCATCAGGTTGTGCTTGCCGTGGTGGCCGTCGCCCTTGCCCTCGGCGAAGGCGTCCAAGGTCGGTACGCAGGCCGACTACGAGCGCTTTCGCAGCCCAGTTCGCTCTTAGCCGCACGACCTCCGCGACGGCGCACGGGCGCGGGCTCCTCGTTCTGCCAGCCACGCGCTGGCGGCCGGCGGTGCCCACTGGTGGGTCCATGCACGACGAGAGAACGTGTCTGCCCGAGGGATCGGGCACCTACCGTCTGCGGCTAGGTCCTGCGGGTGGTGAGCAGGGCCTCGTCGGCTCGATCGACGAGGCCCTCCGCGGAATCACTGTCGCGTAGTTCAGCGTAGCCAATGCTGACCGAGCTTCCGGAGTCCGACAGGTCCGAGCGCAGAGCATCGAAGCGCGTCTGTGCCTCGACCAGCGAGACCCGGGGCAGCACACACAGGAATTCGTCGCCGCCGATTCGCACGAGCAGGTCGTAGGGGCGCATGTAGCGTCTGAAGGTGGCCGCGACGGTGCGAAGCAGGGCATCCCCGGCGGCGTGGCCGTCGGCGTCGTTTACTGCCTTGAGTCCGTCGACGTCGACGAAGGCGGCGACGAGCCGGCCCGCGCTCTCGCGGCGGGCGCGTTCCATCTCGTGTTCCAGCTCCTCGAGCCCGACACCGCGCCGCCTTGCGCCGGTGAGCTCGTCGGCTCCGGCCCGCTCACGGTCCTCGCCGGCGTGGCCGCGGTCGGCGCCGGCATGGTCCCGGTCGTTTTGGGCGTGCGCGCGGTCGGCGCCGGCACTGTCACGGTCCCGGCCGGCCCGTTCGCGGTCGCTGCCTGCATGCTCGCGGTCGTCCTTCGCGTGTTCGCGATCCTGGCCGGCCAGATCCCGGTCGGCGGCCGCGCGCGTTCGACCGGCACGTCCGCGGCCGCGCAGCTCCGCGACCCGCAGCGTGTGCCGATCGGCCAGGTCCTCCCGCTCGTCGAGGTCAGCGGCCTCCCGGTCGTGTTCGGCCGCAGTGCCGTCGCGCAGCCACGATGAGTCGTCGCGCAGCGAGGAGGATCGGTCGCGCTCGGACGACGCCTCGTCACGACGGGACGAAGACGCATCGCGTCGGTCGGCAACCTCCTCACGGCTCGTGGCGTCCGTGTCGCGCCGGCGCGAATCCCATTCGCGGTCACGAGCCGCGGGTACTGACGTCGGCGGCTTGCCCGACGGACCCTCCAATGGGCGCTCGCTCATCGATCCTTTCGCGCTGCTGTAACGGGTGGCACAAAGCCTACCTGCGCCAAGAGACGATCACAGGTAAGCGCTGCGAGGCCCGGGAGGGTCCTTCCTGCTCGAGGCGCTCACGCCGGGTGGAGCGGCACGAAAGCCAACACTGCCAATGACCGGTCGCGATCTTCGCGTCAAGCTGCCGCTAACGGCGCGGCTTCGAGGAAGAACAGTCACATGCAATCCCTGCCGATGTTTCATGCAGGAGCCCGCCGATCGCAAGCCGACGCAGGCGGGTCGCCGGGAGCTGTAACGCCTCCCCGATACGAACGGCGAGCAGCGCCACGCGTCGGGTGTGCTCTTCGGTCGAGGTGTCCTTAATCGCAAGGCGCAGCATTAGCGCGCGTACTTGTGGCCCGAGCAGCGCCGCCTCCTCGGCCACCAGCTCAGCCGCCGCCAGATCACCTGCCAGCGGTCGTGACGGCGCGCAGCGGCGAAGGTGAGGACGAACGTACGACGCGCCCGCCAGGCGAGGACGCCAAAGAGAAAGACAAAGAGACGGCGAGCAACAAGAGCGCCGGCGGACTGTTAGCCGATGGCTCAGCCGGCACGAGGCTCGGGACGGTCAAGCCGATGACACCCACGACCAGGATCGCGATGATGAGCGCGCTCTGAAGCCAAAGCAGTCGCCGAACCGCGCCCGGGGCGCGCAGCCGCGGGCTACCCACAAGACAAAGCACGACCGCTCCGACTGGAAGCGTCGCGCCGCCGGCAAACGCGATCAGCCCGTTGTGCTCCTCGGGCAGGACCACCTCGGGCGTCGCGAGCCCATGCAACAGCAGCAGCGCAGCCATAGCCGAGAACGCGGTGCCGACCACCACCGCACGAGCGTCGTCGCGACGCGCCCCAAACGACGTGAGGACCAGTGCGGCCAGAGTCGCGACGGCCGTAGTGGCGCTCACTGCCACGAAGTGGATGCGGTACAGCTCCCCGAAACTACGATCGAAGGTCGCCACCGCAACCACCGGCACAACGACGGCGACCGCCCCCACGACGAACGCGCCAGTCTGGCGGTTGCTCAGGTCACGACTGCGGTTGTTGGGTCCCCAAACAGATCGAATGCGCGCGGCCGCTTCCCTCCCACCCAGTCCCTATCGGCACGCAGCCACGCGAACTCAAGCCGACACCAGACACCCAAGGCAACCGTGTCGCCCAGCGCTGGCCAGCTCGACCTGGCAGTCGGCACCCGACACCGGCAGGCCAACCAAATGACTCTGACAGGTCCCCACGCACCGCCTGACAGCCGGCGGGCTCCGGACCGGGGCGCCGCACGAGCGCCGCCACCTTATGCTCGCGCTCGAGCAGCTGGGCGCAGACGACGAACCCACTCGCTCCCATGACGAGAACCCTCACGCGGTCGGCAGCGTCGCCTTGACCTCTACCTGCACGTCGTCAGCGACCTTGAGCGCGCCCATGAGCGCCTTGTACTGCTTGATCCCGAAGTCGCTCTGACTGACGGTGATCGAGCCGCTGATGGCGCCGTCGGCGCCGACGCTCAGAGGCGCGCTGACCGAGTCGCTGCGTCCCGCGATGCTCAGATCGCCCGTGACGCTCAGCGTGTCGTCGCCGACCTGCACGCGCGTGGATACGAAGCTGATCTGCGACGAGCCGAGGACCTTGCCCGTGATGCCCTCCTTGATGCTGGCCTTTTCCTTGTCGGTCAGGGCCTTCACGCCGCCGGTGGCCTCGAGGACCTCGAGCGAGCCGGGCTCGACCGTCAGGCGCACGGACGGGTCATCGCCGATCTCGACGGTCCCGCTCCAGCTCGTTGCCTCCAGGAGCAGATCATGGCCCGCCTTGGCGGCCGCGCCCGCGCGCCCGGTCCTGATCCGCAGAGACCCATTCTCGGGCCCGATGTGGTGGGTGCCTGCTTGTAGTGACATGTTCGCTCCTTCGCAGGCGCCGGCGGTCCGACGCGGGTTGGGATTGCACGCGCCCAAGCGTACGTGACCGGACCCCTTTCATCGGTCCACCCATTCTGGGAGTTCGGGGTTGACTGATCCGTTTGTTCCTTCGGCGACATCATGCCAAGCGCCGAGTGGGGATGGTGTTCGTTGTAGGCGCTTCGCCAGGCTCTGGCGAGGAACTGGGCCCCAGCCAGATTCGAGAACTCCTCGACGTCGAGGACCTCGTCACGGAAGCGGGCGTTCAGTGACTCCACCCAGGCGTTCTGCCAGGGCGCTCCAGGATCGATGTAGGCGGTGGCCGTGGATCGGGCCTCACACCATTCGCGCAGCACGCGGGCCGTCAGCTCGGGGCCGTTGTCGGCCCGGAGGTTCTCGGGAGCCCCGCGCTCGGCGACGAGCCGCTCGAGCACTATGCCGTCTCGTCGGCGTCGATCGTGCGCTTGACCGCGATCGCCAGCGCCTCGCGGGTGAGCTCGTCGACGATGTTGAGAAACTTGAGTTCGCGGCCGTCTGTGGTGGCATCGTACTGAAAGTCCACCGCCCAGAGGTGGCCCGGGTGGGTCGCGCGCAGGCGCTCGGCACCCGCGGCGGTCAAGACGCCGAGTCGGGGGCGCTTGCGCTTTCGCTCATGGCTCGCGCGAACCCGCGGGAGCGCTTTGTGTCGTGGTCCCGGAACGGCTGGCGTCCAATTCACGATCGAGTTGGGTCAGGCGCTTGACTGCCTCACCGACGTGGCCCACGTATCGCTGAACGGCCTCTTGCACCGCTGGCTCGGCGAAGTGGTCGGGGAGCGCACCGAGCAGATTGAGCCTGCTTCGCGAGACCCATGCGGAGACCTCGGGCTCGCTCACCCACCGCCTCTCCGTCTTCCAGGTGCGGCAGTTCATACGTGGCCAGTCGCCGATGGTGCTCGGGTACGCGTTCGGTGGGCATAGCCGGTTCTTGTCGGCGTCCCCGCCGCC
>JBBRYL010000155.1:0-4195 GCA_038237685.1 Solirubrobacterales bacterium
CCATGATCGCCCTGCCCTTCGGGCCGAGCGGGGCATTAGCGTGCAGCTTCATCCGGTGACTCCTTGGATCTGGGTGGCGTTAGACACCCCCAGCCTCCAAGGAGGGCCGGATGAACAACGTGCTTAGGAACTACACCTAGACCTGCAGGCCGGTTGACAATCGCTTGGTAGTGCTGGGAGGCGCGGGCCCGGTGCGAAACGATCAGGTCATCGGGGTTCCGCCGTAGTACCGACTACTTGTCTCATGCGTCCACGAGCGAAGACGGTGAGGAGGGCCCGTGGTCGTAATGACCTTGCTCGCAGGAGCGGCGACACTCCGGCCATGAACGCTGTGGGGACGAGCATCGCCGTTGCGTTCGTCGACGCGATTGTCGCCAGAGATTTTCCCGCGCGTTTGTGGCCTGCTGCACCCCACCATCGACTTCCGCGGCGATGACGCCGAAGCGAGTCTGGGAGGCGGACGATCCGGCCGGTGTCGAGGAGGTCATGCGCGCATGGTTTGAGCATCCGGATGGTCGCGACGTACGTGATCATGACCAAGGTGGCGTCGGGGTGACCGAGGCGCAGCTTCCCGCCGGTGACCGAGGTCGGGATGCTCTCGCTTGCACTGATCGTGGCCGGCGACATCTACCTGTCGGCGCATCTGCCCCAGCACGTGGCTTACGCCGGCGATCATCCTGCTGGCGCTCCGTCCGCGGCGCTGCTGGTGGGGCAACCTGGTCACGCTCTCGCGCGTCCGCGGCTTCAACTGGCACCGCTTCCTGGACGTCGGCAAGTGGGCGCTGCCGTGCGCGAGGCGCTCGAGCCCGGCTTGCCTACGCGTTCGACTGGGCACTGGGGGCGTCCCCAGTCATCGTCTTCGAGGGATGGCCACGACCGCGGGAGCCCCGTCGCGAGCGAAGGCGGCCTGCATGCGACGTGCCCCCGCCTGCAGCTCGGGCTCTGTGAGCGCAAGCTGGATCGCGGCGCGGATCCTGGTCGCCGAGGCCCGTTCGGGGAGTCGAGTGTGGCTCAACTTCCAGGATGCTGAGGGCGACTACCTATGCGGCCTCGGCTCGGTCAAGGAGCGTAGCCGGGTCGTACCGGGTGCGGGTATCGGAACCTCGGGCCTAATCCGGGATCAGCCCGTCGCCGGTGAATTCGGGCTGGGCCTCCCGCAGCTCGCCGCCGCCACCGAGGCGGTCGAACACCACGCCCGCCACCTCGGCGAGGACCAGCTTGTCGATGACGTCGACCGCGAGGTCTTGGCCGGACCACTGCCAGGGCTTGGTGAGGCCGAGCGCCGTGTTGGCGATCACGTCGCCGCCGTAGATGGCGCCGAATACGGCCGCCACGGCCGCCTGCCCGCGCAGCTTGGCGCGCCTGGCGATGAGCCCGTGGCCCACCCCCCAGGCGACGCCCACCCCAAAGTGGGCCGCATAGTTGAGACGGCGCCGGTCCTGCTTGCGCTTGGGGGCGACCGGGAACAGCTTCGTGATCAGATCGGCGGGTGCGTAGCTCTCGTCTCGGCCGGTCAGCGGCATCTCGACGAGACGCTGGAACGCCGTCATCACCATGCCTCCGGCGAGGCCGGAGATCGCCCCTCTTCCGATGGTCGTCGGCAAGCTCACGGGCCTCGCGGTCGGCATAGGGGTGTCTCCAGTCGGTGGCGGGGATGGGGCGCGCGGCGATGCCAAACGGTACTACCGTCCGTCTCCCGGTCCCCGTCCGGATCCGTGGCATAGGAGTCCCCTCAGTTGATGTGGATCACGCCTGTCACGAGGAGCAGGACGATGGTCGCAATGGCCGACACCAGAAGTGATCCCGCGCAGCCGAGGCGGTTGGAGAAAAAGAGCACCCGGCGGGCCTACCCCGGAGACGGGGAATCAATCGGGCGATAGAAGGCGGAAGGCGATTGCGGTCGCGACCCCGTAGGCGACGTGAGAGGTGAGATCGTCGGCCAGCGTCTTTGCGTCGTACTTCCAGATCGGCTCGTACAACTTGGCCAGAGGAAGGAGCACGTAGTCGCTGGCCCAGACGATCGAGCCGAAGGCCGCGCCCGAGCGCACGGTGGGCAGGGAGCCGATTGACCCCACGACGATCGCGTAGGGCATGCCCCAGCCGATCCCGTAGGACCAGTGCATCACGTTGTTGACCAGACCGGCGCGCCGGTCTGGCACCTCGTGCTGGAAGACCCCTTCCACCACCCGCTTGCCGATCTTGGCCGGGGCGGGAGCCTCCTCGAAGGACGACAGCCCAGGGGTGAACTCTTGCTCGACGAAGCCCGTCTGCCCACCCCCGCGCCTGTAACGGTAGAACTGCAACAGATCCATGGCCGCGGTGCCGATCGCGCCGGCCGCCAGACCGCGCCAGCTGGCGCCAAGCGGCGTGGGCTGACTCATGCGGAGACCCTACCCGCTCGCTTAGCCGAAGGAAGGGCGTGCTAAGCGAACTGGAGAAGCGGGAACAGGCGGCCAGCGCGAAGCCCAGAACACCGACATCTACCTCACGGCGGTCGGGATGCTCCTCACGGGCGTGTACGTGACCGGATTGCTGTTCCGGCCGACGCGCCGCATCGCGCGGATGGGATCGTGCATTAGGGGGGACGCTTGGGACGGGTGGGACGCGGAGCGACGGATCTACCCGGCTCGGACAAATGTCCGCCGGCACCGGGTCGCTCTAAGGGAATGACTCCGGTCTCGCCGATGTGGTGAAGAGCCGGGACGACCTCTCCCGGCGGCGCCTCTCCACGAACCATGACCCGAATCAACCGCCCACGGATCTGCGACGCTTTTGCGCGGCGCGCCCTCTTCCTGTTGACAGCGTGCGTGCTGCTGATGGCGGTCGTCACGACGTCCGCGGTCGCGAATGAGTCGGACGCTACGAATCCGCTGCGCGGAAAGCGGATCTTCATGGACTGTGGGGCCAGCAACGAGTCTTCGGCCGCGAGGTATGACTCTTGGTACGCGGCGCGTCACAACCCGGGCGCGGAGACCGCGCTCCGCAAGATCGCCGAGGTCCCGGGGACGAAGTGGTTCGCCGGAATCGAAGAGTTGCCTACCCGCCCCGTGGAGCGCTTCTTTGCGAACGTCGATGACCCGCAGTACGGCGGACCTTCGTGCTCGACTCCCCTGGCCCGCGGCGTGCGTGACGCCTATGTCGGCGACTACCCCGTGGTCGCCATCCGTCGCCTCGTCAACGGCTCGTGTCGGGGCATGCGGGGCGTCGGTGAGGAGTACAAGGCATGGATCGACGAGTTCATCCGCATGTCGCAGCTGACCTACGTGCCCAACTCCCTACTGCCTTCGGACTCCTCACTGTCCACAGGGCTGTCGCTGCCTGCTCCCGGCGCTCTTCCCCGCTTCAATGAGGGTGAGCGCTATCAGTACTGGATGGGCAAGCCGTTCCCCAAGGGCCGTTGGGTGAAGGCTTTGAACCGTCAGATGACGATCATCTTGGAGCCCGACGCGATCGGCTTGATGGGCGCGCGCCGCTCGTGCTTGAACCGCAGTGAGGTGCCCAGTCGCCTGGCGCTGCTTGCCTATGCTGCGCAGCGGCTGGGCTCGACCCCGGGGATGAACGTGTATATCGATGCTGGCTCCTCATCGTGGCTCAAGCGCAGCGCCGCTGCCGGCTATCTCCGGCGTGCGGGCGTGCAGTACGTGCGCGGCTTCGCGCTCAACTCCACCCACTTCAACCGCACCGAGAACGAGCGCCGCTACGGCGACGCCCTCGCGCGCGCCCTCGGCAAGCACTACGTGCTCAACACCGCTGAGAACGCCAACGGTTCCCTGCCAAAGAGCAAGTGGGGCAAGTACGGGTCGGTCGCGACCACCTGCAACCCCCGCAACGCCGGGCTGGGCACGCAGCCCACCACCCGGACCGGATCCAGCTATGCCGACGCGTTTCTCTGGATCTCGCGGCCGGGCCTCTCCTCGAACGGGAAGGCCGGCAACCCCCAGTGTGGTCCTGAGGGGGGCCCTGCCGGCAACGTGTTCTACCTGGAGCAGGCTATCCGGCTCGCGGGCCAGGCCAGCTTCTCTGAGCCAGCCTGGCCGCCCCCCGCGCTCTAGACGCTGCTCGGCGGGGCGGGGGAGATCGCGATGGACGTGTTCGAGATCCGGCTGGTGAAAAGAGCGGGTTCATGGCGCGATCGCGGCAGGCGCCGGTTGCCTGTCCTCTGCGCGACTTCAAGTGGTACCGGCCATCGGCTGGG
>JBBRYL010000156.1:0-4185 GCA_038237685.1 Solirubrobacterales bacterium
CGGTCCATCCGCGCCGCCCCGTCGTCAGGGCCCAGCGTGCAGGCCACGGGCAACGCGGCTGCCGCGCCCGCGTCGCAACGCTCGAGGTGCTCGCTCTCTCGCCGCTTCATCATCGACTCAACCGTATCCGCTGAGGGATCGTCTACCGGAGCAGGCGCACACGGATCGGCAGGTCGAGCTCGGCCCACCCGCGGTCGGCGGTCAGTACTTCTGAAGGCGTGCTGCGCACGGTGAGCGCCAGGCAGCAGCGGTCGCCCAGCGAGAGTGTTCGTCCACCGGCGAGAGCGCGCATCGCGCCGGCCAGCTCGGCGTCTTCCTCGCGCACGGGCTCGATTGTGACCCCGGCCGCCGTGAGAAGCGCACGGACCCTGTTGACGTCGGTGCTCGCGTCAACGAGCTTGGCAATGACCTCGGCCAGGTTCGCGGCACCGAGGCTCGCGGAGCGCAGCTCGTCGACGACGACCTCCGCGCCGGGTTCGTCATGGACGAGGGCAAGGACGGCAGACGCGTCCAAGACGGTCATTCGGCGGCTGCAGCCAGACGACGTTCCGCCAGCAGTTCGTCTACGAGGGACCGAGTCGGCGGGACGTTCGACGCGAGGCCCCGCAGCTCCTCCGCGGCGTCTTGCGGTCGCTCGAGTACGAGTGTCTGGCCGGCGACGTGCAGACGTAGGCGATCCCGGCCGCAAGGCCAAGCGCGGTCCGGACATCCGCCGGTATCACGAGGCGGCCCTGCTTGCCGAGCGTCAAGGTGGCATCCATGAGCACATGATGCCACGCTATCCGCGCCTGTGCCACCGCCTGGCGCGCCACGCCCGAGGCCGCTCGATCGTCTTACGAGCGGTTTGGGGGTTCGTCGAGTCCCCCACCGACCCGCTGCACCTCGTGCTGCTGATGAAGGATCTCCGCGCGAGCCTCTCCGGGTGGCCAGTGGCGGGCTAGCCTCCAGAACTATGCGCGCCGTGCAGCTCACCGAGTTCGGTGGCCCCGAGGTGCTTGGTGTCTCAGAGGTTCCGGATCCCGAGCCTGCCGAGAATGAGGTGCTAGTTCGCGTCGCTCGCGCCGGCGTGAACTTCGGGGATACCCATCAGCGTGAGGACCAGTACGTCGCCAAGCGGGAGCTGCCGTTCGTGCTCGGCGGGGAGGTCGCGGGCGAGGTCGTGGAGTCGGCCCACGGGTTCGAGCGGGGCGAGCGCGTGGTATCGCTGCTGGCCACCGGGGGCTACGCCGAGCTGGCTGCGGCTCCGCCAGCGCAGACCTACCGGGTGCCCGACGGCCTCGATCACGACGCCGCGCTCGCGCTGCTCATCCAGGGGCTCACCGCCTGGCACCTGCTGCGCACCAGCGCGCACCTGGCCGAGGGTGAGACCGTCGTGGTGCACTCGGCGGCCGGCGGGGTAGGTGGGCTCGCGGTGCAGCTGGCGCTTGCGTTTGGCGCCGGGCGGGTGATCGCCACGGCGGGTTCCGAGGCGCGGCGCGAGCAGGCCGTTGCCGCCGGCGCGCACGCCGCGGTCGACCCCGACACCGACGACCTGACCACCGCGCTGATGGAGGCAAACGGCGGCCGCCCGGTGGATGTGGTGCTCGAGACCGCCGGCGGCCGGCTGTTCGAGCAGAGCCTCCAGGCCCTTGCCCCGTTTGGCCGCCTGGTGGCGTATGGGAACTCCACGCGCGAGAAGGTGCGCACGTCCAACGCGGCGCTGCTGAAGACCAGCCGCGCGATCGTCGGCTTCTGGCTCTACCACTGCCTGGACCGGCGCGAGATGACCGAGGAGCCGCTGCGGGACCTCTTCGAACGGGCCGCCCGCGGCCAGATCGTGCCCCAGCTCGGCGAGACCTACCCGATGACTGAGGTAGCACGCGCGCATGTAGACATGGCGGAAAGGCGCACCTCCGGGAAGCTGCTGCTGGACCCCGGCCGTTAACCTCGACTCCTAGATGACGACTTTCGCAGAGCTCGGGCTGTCCAAGCCGGTCTTGGATGCCCTTGAGCACCTCGGCTACAAACAGCCCACACCTATCCAAGAAGAGACGATCCCCCTGCTGCTGCAGGGCCGCGACGTGATCGGCCAGGCCCAGACCGGCACGGGCAAGACGGCCGCATTCGGGCTGCCGATGCTCGAGTACGTGGACACCTCCGACAACGAGATCCAGGCACTGGTGCTCACGCCCACGCGTGAGCTGTGCATCCAGGTCACCCAGGCGCTGCGCGCCTATGGCGAGCAGCGCGGGATCAACGTCGTGGCCGTATTCGGCGGCGCACCGATCCGCGAGCAGGCCGCCCGTCTGAAGGACCACGCCCATGTGGTCGTCGGGACCGTCGGTCGCGTGATGGACATGATCGGGCGCCACCACCTGTTCCTCGACTCCGCGCGCTACGTCGTGCTCGACGAGGCCGACGAGATGCTCGACCTCGGCTTTCTCGAGGACGTCGAGAAGATCCTCGGGCGCTGCCCGTCGGGCCGCCAGACCGCGCTGTTCTCGGCCACGATGCCGCCGGAGATCAAGAAGCTCGCCGAGAAGCGGATGTATGACCCCGAGACCATCAAGGTCAAGGCGGCCACGCTCACCATCGACCTGGTGGCGCAGTCCTACCTCGAGGTCGGCGACAAGGAGAAGCAGGACAGGCTCGCCGAGGTTCTGAAGGCCGAGAACCCCAAGCAGGCGATCATCTTCGTGCGCACCAAGATCGGTGTCGACCGCCTGGCTCGCCGCCTCGGCGACGCCGGCCTGCGTGTCAAGACGCTGCACGGCGACATGTCCCAGGGGGCGCGCGACGGTGTGATGATCGCGTTCAAGGACGGCCGCGAGAAGTTCCTCGTGGCCACCGACGTCGCGGCCCGCGGGCTCGACATCCGGGGCGTCTCGCACATCATCAACTACGACATCCCGAATTCGCCCGACGTCTACGTGCACCGCATCGGCCGCACCGGACGCGCGGGTGACAAGGGCCGTGCCATCACCTTCATCACGCCCAAGCAGCGCAGCGATCTCGAGGCCATCGAGCGCCACGCCGGGTCGAAGATCCCGGTGTGGGGATCGGAAGGCGATACCAAGAGGGGCACGACCGGGCAGCGGCCCGAGGCCACGCCCGAGCCCGCAACCGAGACGCCGGAGTCCGAGGTCTCCGAGGTCTCCGAGGTCAAGGACGACGAGAGCGATCGTCCGCGAAGGACGCGGCGCAGGCGCGGTAGCGGCCGGCGCGCGACCGGCAACGGCGCGGACCCCGATGAGGCGAAGCCCGAGCCCGAGGGGGCCTCGAACGGTGCCGCCGCAGATGAGGATGAGCCGCGTCCGCCCCGACGCCGGCGCCATAGCAAGCCCCGCCGTGACGACGACGATGAGCGCGCCAAGATCTTCTTGGGAGCCGGGCGCAAGCAGGGGTTCCGTCCCGCCGACGTTGTCGGCGCGATCGTGGACAACTCGCACCTGGACGGCGAGGACGTGCGCAACGTGAGGGTGCTCGAGCGCTTCAGCTTCCTGGAGGTGCCGGCCGAACGCGCCGGCGAGGTCGTGGACAAGGTCAGTGGAAACGAAGTCCGGGGCGTAACGCTCCGGCTGGAGGTCGCCAAGCGATGAGAAGGTCATGAGTCAAGCCACCCTGCACACCAATCACGGACCGATCGAGGTCCAGTTCTTCGACGAGGACGCGCCAAAGACGGTGGAGAACTTCCGCAAGCTGTCGGGCGATGGCTTCTACGACGGCCTCACCTTTCACCGCGTGATCAAGGACTTCATGATCCAGGGCGGCTGCCCCGAGGGCAGCGGCACCGGCGGCCCCGGCTATCAGTTCGAGGACGAGTTCAACCAGCACAAGGTCGTTCGCGGCGCTTTGGCGATGGCCAACGCCGGCCCGAACACCAACGGCAGCCAGTTCTTCATCGTCACGATCGGCGAGGCAGGCTGGCTCGACGGCAAGCACACGGTCTTCGGCGAGATCACCAGCGGGATGGACGCGGTCGACTCGATCGAGGGCACGGCCACCGGGGCCGGTGACCGTCCGGAGGAGCCGGTCGTGATGGAGCGCGTGGAGCTGGCCGACTAGGTGTAGATGCCAGCCACGTTGTTCCCGGTCCGCTCCCGCAATCGCTGAATCGGCGGTCGCTGACCAAGGGCGCCGTGTCTTCGCCTGAAGTTGTAGCGCTCGAGCCAGCCTGAGAGGGCCGTGGCCCTCTCCGTCGAGCTC
>JBBRYL010000157.1:0-4109 GCA_038237685.1 Solirubrobacterales bacterium
AGCACGTGGAGCGCACCCGTCTCGTCGAGCATGAGGTCGATGCGACCGAAGCCGTAGCACCCGAGCAGGCGGTAGGCCTCGACCGCGAGCTCCTGCGCGCGCTGGGCCACGCCGCCGGCGAGCTCGGCTGGACAGACGAAGTTCGTGCGCCCGATCTCGTAGCGTGCCTCGAAGTCGTAGAATTCCCGGTCCCGCGGGACCGCCTCCACCACCGGCAGGGCGCTCGGCCCGTCGTCGCCCTCGAGCACAGACACGGCGAGGTCGCGGCCGGCTACGTAGCGCTCGAGCAGCACCTTGTCGCCGTAGGAAAAGGCGGCGACGAGCGCTGTCGGCACGTCGGCGGCGGTGCGCGCGAACTTGATCCCCAGGGCCGAGCCCTGGCTCGCCGGCTTCACGACGATGGGAAAGGCCAGCCGCTCCTCGATCTCCGGAAGCGCGCCGGCTGCGCCCAGCTCGCGAAACGCAGTCTCGTTGAAGGCGAAGAAGTCTGGGGTGGGGATCTGGGCATCGCGCATCGCGTGCTTGGCCAGCACCTTGTCCGAGCAGCGGATGCAGGCCGAGACGCCGGACGCGGTGTAGGGCACGCCGACGACCTCGAGCAGCTCCTGAACGGTGCCGTCCTCGCCGAAGGGTCCGTGCAGCGCCACGAAGGCGACCTCGGGGGCGGCGTCGCGCAGACGCTGCACGAGGTCGGCACCCACGTCGATCGACACCACGTCGTGGCCGAGGTGGGCGAGGGCATCGGCGACGCGGGCTCCCGAGCGCAGGGACACCTGACGCTCGAGCGAGCGGCCGCCCTTGAGGACCGCGACGCGGGTCACCCTATTGGGTCGGCGCCGGTGCGCCGATCGGCCTGCTGGGCTTGCCCCCGCTCGGGGAGTCGAAGCACCTTGGCCAGCGCCGGGTCGGGCGCCGCAGGTGCCGGGTCGCAACGCGCCGGAGAAACCGGCGAAACACCCGTCAGCGTGCCGTACAAGCCGACCTGCTCGCGCACGACCTTGCCGATGCGGCGCACCCCCTCGCGAATATCGTCCTCCCCGACGCCGGAGAAGTTCAGCCGCATCGACGAGCCGCCGCGCCCATCGAGGTAGGCGGCGCGCCCGGGGACGAAGGCCACGTTCTCGGCCGAAAGTGCGCGCGCCAGGAGGTCGGTGGTGTCGATGTAGTCCGGAAGCGTCACCCAGATGAACAGGCCGCCCTGCGGGTGCGTCCACTCCGCCTCGCGCGGAAGGTGCTCGGCCAGGGCGTCGAGCATCGTGTCGCGGCGCCGACGGTAGATCTCCGAGAGCGAGCGCAGGTACTCCCGCCAGCGCCCCGCCTCGAAGTAGGCCGCCACGAAGTGCTGGGTCATCGACGACGAGCAGAGGTCCACGGATTGCTTGCCGAGGTTCATCTTCTCCAAGACCGGGCGGGGGGCGACGGTCCAGCCCAGGCGGATGCCGGGCGAGAGGATCTTGGAGAAGGTGCCCAGATAGACGACGAACTCGCCGCCGTCGATCGAGCGCAGGGTGGGGACGGGCTCGCCTTCGTAGCGCAGGAGCCCATAGGGGTTGTCCTCTAAGACCAGCAGCTCGCGCTCGCGCGCCAGCGCCACCAGGCGCTCGCGCCGCGCCAGCGACAACGTGACGCCGGCCGGATTCTGGAAGCTGGGCACCGTGTAGATGAACTTCGGGCGGCGACCGTCGCGCTGGAGGCGGTCGAGGGTCGCCTCGAGCTCGTCGACGCGCATGCCTTCCCCGTCCATCTCGATCTGCACAACGTCCGCCTCGTAGGCGCAGAACGCCGGCACCGCCCCTGGGTACGTCGGCGCCTCGGCCACGATCACGTCGCCGGGGTCGATCAGCGTCTTGCACATGAGGTCGATGACCTGCTGGCCGCCGGTCGTCACCAGCACGTCATCGGGATCTACACCGGCCATGCCCTCCTCGGCCATCACCTCGGTTACGCACTGCTTGACCGATTCCAGGCCCTCGGTGGGCCCATACTGAAGCGCGCGCGCACACGACTGGCTTGCGACCTGCTCCATGAGCGCGGCGAAGCTCGCGGGAGGGAAGGTGGAGGTGTCGGGCAGCCCGCCGGCCAGCGAGATCACCTCATCGCGCTCGGTGATCGCCATGAGGTCGCGCATGGCCGAGGACTTCATGACCTTCGTCCGCTGGGCGAACAGGCCGGCGTAGCGCTCGAGGTCGCGGCGTGTCGGCTCGCCCCGCGTGGGCGCGGAGCGTCGTCGCTCGCTCCCCGCCCCTTCGCGCCGGGGCTCGTCCATGGCCCTTCGTTCGCCGCTGACGCCCGGATTCCTCGGTCGGTCGTCTATCGTCATGCGGCCTCTCAAGCTAGCGCACCGTGGACCTCGCTTTCGCCATCGCTCAGGGCATCGGCCTGGCCGTCGCCTGCGGCGTACGCCCCTTTCTCCCCGCCCTGCTTGCGGGTGCGCTGGCGACCGCGAACGTCTTCTGGATCGACTTCGGCCACACCGACTACTCCTTCCTCGAAGCGCCTGCGTTCCTGCTCGCCGTGCTCGCGGGCGTGGTCGTCGTGGTACTGGTCGAGCGCCGGCGCCGCACCGCCGCGTTCGAGCCCGGGCCGCTCGGCGCCGCGGTGGCCGGCATCGGCATCGGCATCGGGGCACTGCTGTTCGCCGGCTCGCTCGCCGACGTCGGCGAGCCCGCCTGGCCCGGCCTCCTCGGCGGCCTCGCCTGCGCAGCACTGGGTCAGATCGCCGCCCGTGGGATCTTCTCGGGAGCGGCGGCGCGCCTCGACCCGTCGGCGCGGGCGGCGCTGCCCGCGTACGCCGACGGCACCTCGCTGCTGATCGCGGCCATGGCGATCGCGCTGCCCCCGCTGTCGATCCTGGCGCTCGGCTTCGCCGTGTGGATCATCGCGCGCCGACGCCGCCGGGCCGGAGAGAAGTACGCCGGCCTGCGGGTGCTCCGGTGAGTGGCGCCGGCGCGGGCACCATCGCCGTGACCTGATGGCGTCGCCCAAGCTCGTGCTCGCCGTCATCGACGGATTGGCTCCTGCAGCGCTTGAGCAGGGGATCGCCGAGGGCACCGCGCCCACGCTGGCCGAGCTCATGGCGCGCGGCGTCTACATCGACGACTGCGTGGCCGCCTTCCCATCGGTCACGCCGGTGTGCACGGCGAGCATCGTCACCGGCACCGGCCCCGATGAGCATCGCATCCCGGGGATGAACTGGTACCTGCGCTCGGAGGCACGCTACGTCCAGTACGGCTCGAGCCTTCAGGCCACGCGCTCCTACGGGATCGGACGCTCGCTCACCGACACCATCTACAACCTGAACCTGGGCCACCTCTCGCGTGGGACCCCCACCATCTTTGAGTCGCTCGACGACGCCGGAGTGCGCACGGCGGGGACGACCTTCCTCATGTATCGCGGCCGCCACCGCCACGAGGCCTTGGGCGATAGCGCGCTGGGCCGCCTGGTCGCCGCCACCCTGTTCCGCCACGCCACGTGGGGCCCGCGCGAGCTCTTCTACGCCGATCTGTTCGCCAGCCGTGAGACGGGTTGCCGCTCCCTGCTCGGGCTCCCGGGCGCCCGCGACCAGCACGCGGGCTGCGTGGGTGCCTTCCTGGTCGAGCACGACCTGTTCGACTTCCTCCTGCTCTCCCTGCCCGACAACGACACCCACTCCCACCGCGCGGGGCCCAGCGGGCAGGTCGACTCGCTGACCCTTGCCGACGCGCAGCTCGGGCGCCTGGTGACCGCAGCCGGCGGGATCGACGCCTTCCTCGAGGAGCACGCGATCATCGTGATGGCCGATCACTCGCACAGCGCGATCGAGCACCGCGTCTCCCTGCGGACGGGCTTCGCGGACCTGCGAGTGCTGGCGCCCAGCGACCCGCGGCCGGAGCTGGCCCACCTCGCCGTGTGCCCGGGCTGGCGCTCGGGGATGCTCTACGCGCTCGACGAGGACCATCGCGAACGTCTGACTCGCCGCGCCGCGCGCCTGGCGCAGCAGATCGAGGGGGTGGACCTCGTGATCCGGCGCGCCGGGGAGGAGGCCGTGGTGTGGAGCCCCCGGGGGGAGCTGCGCTTCGCACCGGGGACCGGCGCGGCCGACCTGGCGGGGCGTCGGTGGAGCTTCGAGG
>JBBRYL010000158.1:0-4056 GCA_038237685.1 Solirubrobacterales bacterium
GCCGAGCGTCGTGGTGGCGGCGCGCTCGACCGCCATCGAGCCGGCGCGGACCTCGGCCGCAGCCAGGTGGCTGGGCTCGATCTCGAGTCCGACGACTCCTCGTCGTGATGTCGCTCGTCTTGCCATTGGGTGGAGGGCCTGTCGGCCTCGCGGGGCTGTTTCGCCGACGGCCTAGTCATCGGTCGAATGGTGCGGGCCCTTGAGCCCCCTGGAGGGCGAATGCCTATCCGTCCAGGGGTCAGACGAAGGTGTCGAGGTACCGGTCGACGACCTGGTCGCCGGCCAGCAAACCGACTACGCCGCCCAGCGCCAGGAAGGGGCCGAAGGGCACCGCGGTCTTGCGGCCCTCCAGTGCTCCTTGGCGGACGATGATCGCGATCCCGACGATGCTTCCGGCCAGCAGCGCCACCAGCAGCGCGGGCCCGACGGCCCGCCCGAGATAGAGACCGAGCAGTGCGGCCAGCTTGACGTCTCCCATCCCCATGCCGCGCGGGTAGGCGAGCGCCGCGAGCAGGAAGAAGCCCCCGGCGGCGGCGCCGGCCACGAGGTGGGAGACGAGGTCGTCGGGGCGCAGGGCGACGCCGAGAGCGATCCCGAGGACAGCCCCCGGGCCGACGATCCGGTTGGGGATGATCCGGTGGTCGAGATCGATGAAGGCGACGGGGACCAAGACGGTGACCAGCGCGAGCCCCAGCCACACGTCGCGGTCGGCGCCTTCCACGAGCACGACCGCGACGTAGAGCGCGGCGGTGAGCGCCTCTACCAGCGGGTAGCGCCGCGAGATCGGCGCACCGCAGGAGTGGCAGCGCCCGCGCAGGGCCAGCCACGAGAGCACCGGCACGTTGTCTCGCGGTCGCACCGGCGCGCCGCACGCCGGGCAGCGCGAGCGTGGGGTGACGAGCGACTCGCCGCGCGGCAGGCGGTGAATGACGACGTTGAGGAAGGAGCCGACGAGCAGGCCGGCGAGCCCCGCGACGGCGGCGAGCGCGAGCAGCACGCCGCGGGACGCTACTTCACGGTCCGGCCGCGGATCTTCGAGGCGAGACTTCGCCTCACCAGCCGGCGACGGCCTCCGCCCGCTCCCCTCACGGCCCGGCGGGGATCGTCGAGGCGGGCGACTGCTCGGTGTGGCGCGCGATGCGCCACGCGGTCTGGACCGGATCGAGGAAGTTCGGCGGCGAGCGGAAGCGCAGGCGGTCGTCATAGGAGTAGCGCTTTGTGTAGCCGTTGACCGACGTCACGCCGTTGCCCCTCCCGACCGGCCCGCGGAACTTCTGGGCGATCGCGCCGTTGACAGTGAGGGTCCCGAGCGCAGCGCCGCAGTAGTAGTTGTCGACCGTGAAGGAGTCACGTAGCGCGAGGATGGCCGCGTCGATCTGGACGTTTTGCATGGTTCCCGGGGCGTTGGTGCACGAGGTGGGGTCGTTGGGGTCGCGGACGACCGGGTGGTAGACGCGGACGAAGTTGTTGGGGATGAGGCCCGCCATGGCGTCGCCGTCGCGCTTGAGGTCGCCGTCGACGATGATGTCCTTGTCGCTCGCGATCGTGACGTCCGAGGAGTAGTTGCCGCTGACCTTGACGTCCGCGCACCCCGGCGCGTTGCCGTAGGGGTTGAGCGGCAGATAGCCCTGCCCGCAGGCGCCATTCTGGACGAAGATGACGCCGTTCTCCGGGATGGTCATGTTCGCGTCGGTCAGGCCCGCCGCGGCGTTGGTGACCTTCACATTGTTGCCCGCGAAGCGCAGCGAGGTGGCGCCCGTGAACAGATAGGCAGGGTCGACGAGCTTCTTGAGCGAGCTGTTGGACGGCGGCAGGGTGAGCACGCCCGAGTTGGGCGACCAGGTTCCCACGAAGTTCGGGGTGCCGCCGCACGACGTGCGCCAGCCCGGTGTCGGGGCGGAGGGCGGGCCGGTGCCCGAGACCTCGACTCGGTCCTGAGGGCTGCGGCCGAAGGTCGGCGAGCCGCAGGTGAGGATCTCGTCGTTGGTGTGCAGCGGGCCGGCGATGACGTCACCGGGGGCGAACTGAATCTCGCCGCAGGCGATGTTGGCCAGGGGGGTTACGTTGCCGTTGCTGTCGGTGATCGTGCCGCTGTAGCGCATGCTCCCCCTGTCCAGCCGCCAGTACTTCGCGCAGTTGGCCGACGCCCAGGTGACGAGGTCTGGGTCGGTCGACAGTCCCCCGGTGTTGACCGCGTACCAGGCGGGGTCGGTGGTCTCGAGGTCGGTGAAGTAGAGATAGTCCAGGAAGTTCTTGCGCTTGAAGGTGACGTTGATCGTGCGCTTCGCGTTGCGCGCCCGACCGGTGACCCTGATGCGGAACATCAAGGTGTTGTCGTCGATCATGGACTGCTGGGCCCGGCCGTCGACGCACGTGGTGTACCCGTTGGCGGGCACGAGCTCGATCGAGTAGCTGTTGGCGGGAGCGCCGGGCTTGCTCGTGGTGCCGGGCACGGTGCGCCACCGTGTCGGTCCCCCGGTGTAGGGCTGGTTGACCGCGTTGGGGTTGGCGACGTTCGTGCACTTGGCCCAGTAGCCGTTGTCGCGGTTGAGGTGGTACATGTAGTCTGCGGCCCCCGCTTCGGCGGCGGCCAGGGCATCCTTGTAGTCTTGGTCGAAGCGCGACAGGCCAACGTCCTTGGCGGGCGAGGCGATCGCCGCGGCCGCGAGCAGCCCGCCGACGAGCATCACGCCCATGACGGCCGCCATCGTGTTCCCGCGTTCGTCGCGAGCGCGCTCCAGCAAGCGTCGGATCAGATGCATTGGGGGCTGCGCTCCGGGTCGCCGGGATCGCTGGTCCGCACGAAGACGCTGTTCTCGAGCACCGTTCGCACGCGGTCGTTGGGATCGCCCTTGAGCGGCTGGGCGACGAAGCTCACGTCGATCTGGACCGTGCGCGCCATGTTGAACGTCGAGAGCGACCGGTTCGGGGGAGGCGAGAGGGCCCCCAGGTCGATGCTCGGCCGGATAGGGTCGGTCGTGCTGAAGGCGAAGTAGCGGAAGATCGGCGTGGCCGTACCGTCTGAGGCGACGTTCTGGGTGACGTTGGTGATGAGCGTGCGCCTGCCGCTCGGCGCCGGGGCAAAGACGGCATTGGCGGGCAGCGTGCCGGAGATCCAGGGATAGGTCTCCTCGACGATGGCGCCGCCGCTGTAGATCAGCCTGCGGCGCACGGGGGTGAAGTCGCCGGCGCCGAGGTCGGCGTAGAAGGTCACCGAGTTGGAGTCCGCTTGCGTGAGGGCGGGGAAGCCCGGGCCCAAGCACGTCTGCGAGCGCAGCTGCCGGGTGATCTGCTCCATGGTGATCCGCCCGCGCTGGACAGTGTCGACGCGCTGCTGGACCCGCTCCCCCTGCGTAGCGGCGACCTGCAGCACGGTGAACGCGCCACCGAGGACGATCATGCCCAGGACACTGGCGACGAGCACCTCCACGAGCGTGAAGCCGCGCTCGTCGGCGAGCCGGGCGCCCAGGCGGGAGAGGATCACGGGCATGTCGAGGTGCTCCCGCTCGTGGGAACTACGACCTTCACAAACGTCGTCCCCTGAGGTCCGTAGGCCTGCTGGTTGGTGAGCGTCACGCTGCGGTTGTTGCGCTCCAGGCACACGTCGTACAGGCCGTAGGGAACGCCGGTCGTCCGCGGTGGTGTCGTAGTGGTGTCGACGACCTGCCCCTTCGAGGTGGTGAGGCCGAAGTCGTAGGTGCCCGAGCAGCCCGCCGTCCTGGTGTACGCCTTGATCCTCACGTTGTTCTGGCCGACGCCTCCGGCGAGGGTCTTGACGGCCTGCACGTTGATCGCGGGCTGGCGAACGGTGACCGGCCCGACTGTGCCCCCGCGCGGAGCGGCCTGTAGGGTGGCGCTTCCGGCGTTGGGGGCCGTCCGCGGGTCGGCGTTGGCGCAGTTGCCTGAGTACAGGGCGTACTGCTCGGTGAACGGGTAGAGCGAAGGCGCAGTGATCGTCGTCTGTTGCGTGCCGTTGCCGAAGGCCTTCCAGAATGGCGCGGGCAGGCCCGAGTTGCCCGCGAGGAGGTAGCTCGCGTTGGACGGCTTGACGACCCA
>JBBRYL010000159.1:0-3995 GCA_038237685.1 Solirubrobacterales bacterium
CCCGGCCGGCTCACCCGACAATCCGATCAAGGCGCGCTGGATGGGCATCTTCGACGGCGCCGGCATCCACGGCACCGATGAGGTCGCATCGCTTGGTCACGCGGCCTCGCACGGCTGCGTGCGAATGGCGATTCCCGATGTCATCGAGCTGTACCCGCAGGTGCCGGTGCAGGCCCCGATCTACATCGGCTGAGCAGCTACTCGACGCGGATCGCCTCGACCGGTACCTCGACCCAGCCTTGGGCCTCGAGGGAGGCTTGGCGGTTCAGGTGCCGAATGCAGAGCATGCCGATGAACACGCCCCTGATCTTCTTGCGCATCACCGCGTACCACATGGTGGAGGCGTCCCACGATCCCGGGATCGGATGCCAGGGCTTGACCGGCTCGTCGTCCTCGGGATCGACCAGCCCGGCTGCGGCCAGCTGCCTGCGAACGGCTACACGGCCGTCCTGAGTGTTGATGAAGAAGACCGCGCCCGACATGCCCGAGTTGAAGCCTAGTTGGGCTCAACCGCTGCGGCGGTTCGAGGAGAGCATGCGCCGCCAGGGGCTCGCCGAGAAGACCAGGCGGGCCTATGCGCTCGATCTCAGTCAGCTCGCTGCCTGGGCGGGTGCTTCTGGCCTGCGGCCCGAAGATCTCGATCACCGCGCGTTGCGCCGCTTCGCCGGAGTGCTCTCCGAACGCGGCATGTCGCGGTCGACCGTGGCGCGCAAGCTGGCATCGATCCGCTCGTTCTATGCGGACCTCGTGCGCGCCGGGGTATTGCAGGCAAGTCCCGCCGATCTCGTGGCCACGCCCAAACGGCAGTCCTATCTGCCGACCGTGCTCAAGCCCGGCGAGGTGTCAGACCTGCTCGACCGGATGCCCGGCTCGACCCCGCTCGAGCTGCGCGACCGCGCGATGTTCGAGCTGGCCTACTCGGCCGGGCTGCGGGCCGAGGAGCTCGTGGACCTCGATCTGCGCAGCCTCGACGTGGATTCCGAGCAGCTGCGCGTGGAAGGAAAGGGCGGACGAAGCCGGTTCGTGCCCGCCGGAGAGCCGGCCTGGCGCGCGCTGCAGGCGTGGCTGGACCGGGGGCGGCCGATGCTGCTGCAGCGTGAGACCGAAGCGGCGCTCTTCGTCTCGAAATCCGGGAAGCGGCTGAGCACCTCGGACGTCAGGCGCCGCCTGACGGTGGCGCTGCGACACGCGTCGGTGCAGGCCGGGGTCTCTCCGCACACCCTCCGGCACTCCTTCGCGACGCACCTGCTGGAAGGCGGAGCCGATCTGCGTTCGATCCAGGAGATGCTCGGCCACGCATCCATAAGCACGACCCAGACATACACTCGGGTAGAGTCGCAACGTCTGAAGAAGGCCTACGCGCGGTCTCACCCCCGCGCCTGACCAGGGGATCTTGTTGGAAACCAACGTCAAGGCGATAGAGCTTCGGGACCTCTGGCGCCGCTACAAGGAAAGCGGGGATCCCCGCGCGCGCGAACGCCTGGTGATCGCCTACTCGCCGCTGGTCAAGTACGTGGCGGGACGGATGTCCAGCGGGCTGCCCGCCCACGTTGAAGAGGCCGACCTCATCTCCTACGGCCTGCTCGGGCTGATCTCGGCGATCGAGCGGTTCGATCTCGGTCGCGAGATCCGCTTCGAGACCTTCGCCATCACCCGGATCAAGGGCTCGATCATCGACGAGCTGCGCTCGCTCGACTGGGTGCCGCGGTCGGTGCGCGCGAAGGCGCGTGAGATCGAGCGCGCCAACGCCAAGCTCGAGCACAAGCTGCACCGCGCGCCAAACGACCAGGAGATGGCCGCCGAGATGGAGAGCACGGTCGAGGAGTTCCAGGAGTCACTCGTCAAGATCTCGAACTCGTCGGTCGTAGCGCTCGACGAGCTGTGGACGGTGTCTGACTCCTCCGGCGACCAGGTGTCGCTGTTGGACACGATCCAGGACGAAAACGCGGCGGACCCCGCGCAGGAGATGGACCTCACCGACATGAAGGACCGCCTGGCCGACGCGATCGCGCGTCTCCCGGAGCGCGAGAAGCTCGTCGTGGCGCTCTACTACTACGAGAACCTGACGTTGCGCGAGATCGGCGAGGTGCTCGGGGTCACCGAGTCACGGGTTTCCCAGCTGCATACCAAAGCGGTGCTCCGGCTGAAATCACGGCTCCAGGGTGATCCCCTCGCCGAAGCCCTCTAGCGGCGCCGCGCAGCAGGGCGCCGCACCTGCCGAGAGGCGAACCGACGATGAGCTGCGGCGGCGGCTGCGCCAGCAGGCGGCCGTCGCGGAGCTGGGACGCGAGGCATTGGCGGGCGCCGGCGTGGCCGCCGTGGCCCGAAGCGCGGTGGCGATGATCGCAGAGGAGCTCGGCGTCCCGTTCGTCGTGCTGCTGGCGCCCGATGGTGACCGCGGGTCGCTCACGCTGCGGGCCCAGATCGGCATGCCCGAGGAGCTGCGGGCGCTCGAGGCTATTCCCGCCGGGGACGCCGGCCAGATGGGCTACACCCTGCGCGAGGGGCGCGCGGTGGTCTCGCCCGAGCTCTCGGAGGAGACCCGTTTCGCGCCCCCCCAGAGGATGATGCTCAGCGGAGCGCGCAGCAGCGCGTGTGTGCCAGTCGGCGTGCACGGCGGTCCGTTCGGGGTGCTAGCGGCCGCAAGCCGGCGCCAGGACGACTTCTCAGACCACGACGTCAACTTCCTCCAGGGCATGGCCAACATCCTGTCGGCCGCCGTCGATCGCGAGCGGGCACAGCAGGCCATCGCAGACGAGCACGCCCGGCTGGAACAGGCGCTCAAGCGGGTCTCCGAGGACGAGGAGCGCTTTCGCGAGCTGGCCAACAGCGCACCGGTGTTCATCTGGACCGCGACCTCGGACGGGCTGATCGACTTCATCAACAGGGGATGGCTCGACTACACGGGCAACTCGCTGGACGACGAGCTCGGCGACTCGTGGGCACTAGGCGTGCATCCGGACGACCAGGAGGGCGTCACGGGGTCGTGGGCGAGTGCCCTGGACAAGCGGGCGCCGTGGGAGCGCGAGTACCGCCTGCGCCGCCGCGACGGCGCGTACCGCTGGATCGTCGATCGCGGCGTGCCGCTCTTCTCAGACGATGGCGAGCTGCGTGCCTATGTGGGCACCGCCACCGACATCCACGAGCGCAAGCAGATGGAGCAGCAGCTCAGCGTCGCCTACGAGCGCGACCACGAGGTGGCCGAGGTGCTGCAGCGGTCGCTCCTGCCCGAGCGGCTCCCGGTGATCGACGGGCTGCGCCTGGAAGCGCGCTACCTGCCTGCCAGCCGGGGAGCGATGATCGGTGGCGATTGGTATGACGCGATCGAGCTCGATGACGGCCGAGTTGCCGTGGTCGTCGGCGACGTGGTCGGTCACGGATTGCGCGCGGCCACGGTGATGGGGCAGCTGCGCAACGCCTTCCGCGCCTACGCGCTGCTGGACGGTTCTGCCTCCCAGACGCTGGGCCGGCTCAACCGGCTGTTGATGCGCGACGGGCGCGAGCTGATGGCCACGGTGCTGTTCATGCTGCTCGATCGCGACACCGGCGCCATCTCCTATGCGAGCGCCGGACATCCGCCGCCGCTGGTGGTTTCCGAGGACGGTGAGACGCGCTTCCTGGAGGGCGGCCGGTCGGTCCCGCTCGGTACGTCGGATGCGCGGTCGTTCGCGCGCGCCGAGGACGTTATTGCGGCCGGCAGCACGGTCCTGCTCTATACCGACGGCTTGATTGAACGGCGCGACACCCCGCTCGAGGAGCGTTTCGCCCAGCTGGCCGCCGTCGCAGGCGGCGCCGAGGGCGACCTCTCGGAGGTGTGCGATCAGGTGCTGGATGGCGTACTCGGGGGCGCCCGACCCAGTGATGACATCGCGCTGCTCGCGCTGCGGCCCGAGCCGGCGCCCACGGGGTCGCTCAGTCTGCGCCTTGCAGCCGATCCCGCCGCCCTGGCCCAGCTGCGCCGCCGGCTCGGCCGGTTCGCGAGCGCTAACGCGGCG
>JBBRYL010000160.1:0-3874 GCA_038237685.1 Solirubrobacterales bacterium
CCCCTGGCGCGCAGATGGATATGAAAGCGCGCCTCTCGCCGCAGGCGCTGGTGGAGCTCTGCGATCGCGCAGCTACGCACCGGTTCCACAGCATGCAGGCGAGACCACCATGCCCGCGACTCGGCGTCCAGAGGCTGGCAGGCCTCCGCGCCGCTGCGCGCTCGTGGGGACCGCGAGAACACAGAGCCGTCATGCGCTGCGCCCGGTGAGCTGGCGCTCTGGAGCGACGCGCACGACCTCGCAGGCGTGTCGGGCGCGACGCTCGCGAAAAGGCGGTGTCATGGCTGGTGCGGGCCGGCGGGCGGCCGTTGTCGCTCAGAGTAGCCGCCGGCAGTTCGGCCCAGCCATCGGCGGGCAGCTACGTGCGCTGCCCTGGCGGTCTGGCGGGGGCGCGCGACCGCCTGAGCCAGCCTGGCATGGTCGGCTTGGAGGACCGTCACGCGCGGGACCACTACCGACGGCCGCGCCCCCGGCTCCGAGGGTCACCCCGTTGACGAACTACTGCCTGCGTCATGTCTGACACCCTTAATCGCGTGTACCCGACGATCTCACAAGTCAAGCGGCGCTGCCCGGCCCACCATAGTGCGCAAGACCCGGCGCGGGTGCCCTCCAGATCCGGGAGTCAGCACGTCGCCGCGCGCAGGTCGCTGGGCTTCTCCTCGACTAGGCTTGCTCTCCCGTCGATCGACGCGAGGAGACCACATGCCCGATGACGCGCCGCTGATGCTCTGCTATGACGGCTCCGAGGATGCCAAGCACGCCGTACGGCGTGCCGGCGAGCTGTTCGCCGGGCGAGACGCCCTGGTGTTGACAGTCTGGCAGAGCACCGCTGTCATGGGCAACTTTGCCTGGTCGGGCCCCATGGCGCCGATGGTTGACTATGCGGAGCTCGATCGGGCGTCGGCGGAGGTGGCCGAGCAGCGGGCGAAGGAGGGCCTCGGCATCGCGCAGGATGCGGGTCTGAAAGCCGAGCCGCTGGTTGTCAAGGCCACCGGGCCGATCTGGAAGACGATCATCGAGACGACGGATCAGCGTGGTGCAGCCGTGATCGTGATGGGCCCACGAGGACTGACCAGAGTGGAGTCCGTGCTGCTGGGAAGCGTCTCCGACCATGTCGTGCACCACGCCAATCAACCGGCCCTGGTGATTCCCGTCGACGCCACCGGGCGGGTGCCGACTGACCCCAACGACGGAGCCGAGGAGGTCCGGCCGATGCCGGCCGATGCGTCAGAGACCCGGTGGCCTCATAGTCATCTCGAGGCCGCGGTCGAGGAAATCGTCACCACGCTGCGCAGCAATGGAGCGTTGACGCGGGCACGGCTCGTGGAACTCTGCGGAGCCAGCCACTGGAACGTGCCCTTCGCACAAGCACTTGCCCTCGCGGTGTCGAGCAGGAGGGTCAGACCGCTCGGCGATGAGCTCTATGAGACCATCGACCCTTAGCCGACCCCGCTGGCACGCCGCTTGCGGCGACTTCAACGTGGCTCCCACCCACGACGATGTCTGGGACGCTGCGGCGCTCGTCGGCGCCACCCATGTCAGCCTGGCCGAGCGGCCCGCGCCGGGCGTCCTGCCATCGGACTGCCTCCCATCGGACTGCCTCCCCATTTCGATCGCCGGCCAACGCATTGCGCGACGAGCACATGACTGCGACCAGTGAGGGACCGCTAATCGTCAGCTGCGCCAGCTCTGAGCATGCCAGGCACGCCATCTTGCGCGCGAGCGACTTGTTCGGCGGTCGCCGTGCGCTGGTCTTGCCGGTGTGGCATCCCACGGTCGGCCAGGATAGCTTCGCCTGGTCGAGTGCTGCGGGCCGCAACGGTCAACTCCGCCCGGCTCGAACAGGCGGCCCGCCGAGCACGACGGCAAGACCGCCAACGAGGGCGTCCGCATCGCGCCGGAGGCTGGTTTGGAGGCCGAACCGGTCGCCAGCGAGGTGACCGAACCTGTTTAGTGCGGGGCGAGGAGCGGCGTGCAAGCAGGCACGCATCGCGCCAGTTCCGCCATCTGGGCTCCTGCGCTTTAGACATCGCTGGTTTGTCGCTTGCTTAGCCTGGCCTGCCGTCGGGTTCTCACGGCGCGGTGTTTGCTCGCGTCAGATCTGGTCGCGGTAGCCGAAGAACTCGTGGTCTTCCTGGTAGCCGCCGTAGCCGGCGAAGCGCTCTGAGAAGTGGTGGACGAACTCGATTTCGCTGATCCATTTCACGTGCTTGAACCCGAGCTGGTTCTCGACGCGCAGGCGCAGTGGCCGGCCGTGCAGTATCGGCAGGCGTTCGCCGTTCATCTCGTAGGCGAGCAGGCTCTGGGGGTGGCGCAGGTCGTGAATGCTGTGGGAGTCGTAGTAGACGCCGCCGTCGCCGCCCTTCCCGAACGAGTAGAAGATCACCCACTGTGCCTCGGGCTCGGGGCGCACGAGGTCGATCAGGGCTGAGAAGGGCAGGCCGCCCCACTCGGCGATGCCCGACCAGCCCTGGATGCAGTTGTGCATCGTGATCTGGTCCTGCTTGGCCATCTGCTGCAGGTCGGTCAATGACAGCCGCACGGGGTGCTGGACAAGGCCGCCGACCTTGAGGCGGTAGTCGCGGAAGTCGCCGTCGCGCAGCGCGTCCCACTCAGGCCCTTCGGGCAGGCGAATGTGATTGGGCCAGAAGTGCGGGCTGATGTCCTTGCGCTCGTATTGGACCTTGGGGGCGAAGTGGTCGAAGAGCAGGGTCATCGTCCGGCCCACCGTGGCATTGGAGAAGCGCTGCAGCACGCGCGTGTGGGTCCAGGAGAGCCGCACCGCCCAGACGTTGAACCCGATCACCAAGACGATCACGAGCAGCCAGAGGCCGAAGCCGTTCAGGTCGTTGCGGTCGACGCCCAGGGTGATGTGGTTGAGGTTGGCCGCGAAGCCGGTCAGCGCGATCAGGGCCATGTGGCCGAGGAAGAAGATCACGAACGAGAGCATCACCAGGAAGTGGATCGACCGTGCGGTCTGGCGGTTGCCGAACAGGCGTGCGTACCAGCGGTAGCGGTTGTCCAGGGCCGGTGACATCGCCAGGCCGGTCAGGATCGCCAGCGGGCCGAGCACGAAGATCACCGAGAAGTAGGTCAGCTGCTGCAGCGCGTCGTAGCGGAAGAACCCGCTCGGCCCCTTCGGAAAGTGCAGGCTCGCATACGTGACCGCACAGGAGGCCGCCTCGGGAAGCAGCGACAGATGATCGGGCAGCAGCCGATGCACCCATGGCGTGGCGAAGAAGAACACGGCGTAGGTCACGCCCGTGAGCACGAAGAGGATGTCGAAGATGAAGTGCCAGTGGCGTGCCACACCGATCGTGTGGCGCCCGCCGGGCAGCCCTACCAGCGGGCTGAGCATGATCGCGTCCTGCTTGGCAGTCCACACCCGGTCGGTCGGAACCGGGCCGCGAAAACGCAGCCACTCCTGCCCCGGCGTGCAGTGGACCTTCGCGTACAGCCGCGGGTGATCGGACAGTATCTGCAGACCCGAGCGCACGATGATGACCAGGAAGAAGAACGTCAGCAGATGCGTCCAGCGCACGAACGCCGGGATGCCGTGCGGCACGGGCGGGCCGTACGCGATGCAGAGGTGATCAGCGGTCAGCGCCTGCCCGGCGCTGCTTGCGGCGTAGAGCTTTGCGGCCAGCACGACCACCACACCGGCGCCGGCGAGGATTGGGATCGCCCACCACACCGAAAAGAAGCGACCGCCTAGGCGTATGTGTACCCGGGCGAGCAGCATCCGGGGATGGGCCTGCTCGTCGTCGAGCAGCGCCGTGCGAAGGTACTCGTCCTGAAGCTCGGCCTCGTTCCGGGCCGAGGTGCGGCGATCGTCCGCTGGAGGCTCGTCGCTCACGCGTCAACCCTCGTGGAC
>JBBRYL010000161.1:0-3857 GCA_038237685.1 Solirubrobacterales bacterium
GCACCGTGATCTCGTCGATCTCGAGCTCGTCGACCTCGGAGACCGTCATGGTGAGCCCGTCGCGCTCAAACGGCACGCGCGCCTTGCGCAGGATCCGCTCGGTGTGGTCGCGGCTGTTCGATGCCTCCGACACGGTGGTGCGGCCCTTGGCCACAAGGCCGGCGATCAGCACGCACGACTTGACCTGGGCGCTCGGCACCGGAAGGTGGTACTCGATGCCCCGCAAATCGGCCCCGGCCACCACCAGCGGCGTGAACGAATCGTCGCGCGCGGTCATGTTGGCCCCCATCCTCCGAAGCGGCTCGACCACCCGGTCCACCGGCCGGCGACGGATCGAAGCGTCGCCGTCGAGGCTCCATTGCCCACCCGGCTGTCCGGCGAGCCATCCCGGCAGCAGCCGCAGCAGAGTGCCGGAGTTGCCCACGTCGATGTGTCCGCCGGTGGCCTCCAACGCACCACGCAGCCCGACCCCGCGGATCGAGAGCTGGCCGCCGGATTCGTCGATCCCCGCGCCCAGGCTAAGCAGCGCGGCCAGGGTCGACTGGGTATCCGCCGAGTCGAGGTAGTTGTGGATGAAGATCGGCTGGTCGGTCATCGCCCCGAACAGGGCCGCCCGGTGCGAGATCGACTTGTCCGCGGGCGGGAAGAAGCTGCCACGCAGCGGCCCGGAGGGGTCGAAGCGGCGGACGGTCACGACTGATCGACCGGGAAGCCGAGGGCTCTGATGAGCTCGCGAGCGCGGCCCGCATCGTGCTCCCCCTCGACGAAGAGGGTGATGGCGCCCGTGCGCATGTCCGGCGCGGGCGCGAGCGCCAGGTCGACGATGTTCACTCCGGCCCTGCCCAGCTCGAGTGCCACCTCGGCGACGATACCGGGGCGGTTGGGCACAGTGACGGCCAGCTCGTAAACACGGCCGCCGGATGCCTCGGAGCGCAGAAGCTGCGCATGCTGTGAGTGCGCGATGTCGTTCCATCGTGTGAGCGTCTCGGGGTCGGCCGCCCGGAGGTCTGCCGCCACCGCGACCAGCCTGGCCACCGTGCTGTCGATCTCGTCGGCGATCGCTTCGCGGTTGGCCATGTAGATGTCGGTCCAGATCGCCGAGTTGGCCCCGGCCACCCGGGTGGCGTCGCGAAAGCTCGGCCCGACGCGTGGGATCTCTGCGTGCGCGGCGGCCTGGGCCACGAGCACGTTGGCCAGCACATGGGGCAGGTGGCTCACGGTGGCGAGGAGCCGATCGTGTGCGCCGGCCTCGACCGCCACGGGGCGGGCGCCAAACGCCGTGACCAGGCGGTGCAGCCGCTCGTAGAGCAGGCCCGAGGACTCAGACGTGGGTGTCAGGTACCAGACCGCCCCCTGGAACAGATCGGCCCGCGCGTGCTCGACGCCCGCGGTCTCTGCGCCGGCAACGGGGTGGCCGCCCACGAACCGCTCGTCCGAGATCGAGGCCACCAGGCTGCGCTTGACCGAGCCGACGTCGGAGACCACGCAGTCGGGGGGCGCGGCCTGCAGCGCCGCGGCCACCTGGGCGCCGAGGGCGCCGACGGGAGCGCAGCAGAAGCAAGCCCCGGCTCCGTTGAGTGCGTCGTCGAGCGATGTGGCCGCGCGGCCGATCGCACCGAGCTCGAGCGCCCGCTCTAACCGCTCGGGCGACCTGCCAAAGCCCACGACCTCGGCATCGCCGAGCTGCTCGCGTGCTGCCAGCCCGATCGATCCGCCGATCAGCCCGACTCCGAGGACGGCGATCTTCACGGCCGCCCGCTCAGGCGCCGGTTTCGCGGCGGGTGCGGACCGCCGCGGCCAGGCCATCGAGCACCCCGACGGTGGTTTCCCAATCGATGCAGGCGTCGGTGATCGACTGCCCGTAGGTGAGCTCCTGGCCCGGGACCAAGTCCTGACGGCCCGCCACCAGGAAAGACTCGAGCATCACCCCGACGATCGCCCTCGATCCGCCCGCCACCTGATCGGCGATGGCTGCTGTCACCAGCGGCTGGCGATCGGGATCCTTGTCGCTGTTGTCGTGGGAGGCGTCGATGACGACGCGCTCGGGAAGGCCCGCCGTGCGCAGCTTGCCCAGCGCGTCGCCCACCTGTTCGGCGCCGTAGTTGGGGGCACCGCGGCCGCCGCGCAGGATGATGTGGCCGTCGGGGTTGCCGCGGGTGTAGAGGATGGCCGGCATGCCGTTGTCGTCCACGCCCGGGAAGGAGTGCGACGCGGCAGCGGCGCGCACGGCGTCGACTGCCACCTGGACGTTGCCATCGGTGCGGTTCTTGAAGCCGATCGGCATCGAGAGCCCCGAGCCGAGCTGGCGGTGGATCTGGCTTTCGGTGGTGCGCGCCCCGATCGCGCCCCACGCCACGGTGTCTGAGATGTACTGCGGGGTGATCGGATCGAGGAACTCACAGCCCACGGGAAGCCTCAGCTCGAGCACCTCGAGCAGCAGCGCGCGGGCCCGGCGCAGGCCGGTGTTCACGTCGCCGGTGTCGTCGAGGTGGGGGTCGTTGATCATGCCCTTCCACCCGGTCGTGGTGCGCGGCTTCTCGAAGTACACGCGCATGGCGATGAGGAGGTCGTCGCGGTGGCGCTGCGCCGCGTCGGCGAGTCGCTGGGCGTACTCCTGGGCGGCCCCGGAGTCGTGCACGCTGCACGGCCCGGCCACAACGAGCAGCCGGTCGTCGGCGCCGTCGAGCACAGCCGAGACCTGATCGCGGCCGGTGAGCAGCACCTCGGTCTGGTGCTGGCTCATCGGAAGCTCCGAGAGCAGCGCAGCGGGCGTGGCCAGCTCCTCGATCCGCGCGATTCGCTGGTCGCGGACCCGATCGCCGGTTCTGGGCTGCTTCAGATGCACGGACTGAGCCTGTCAGACGACCGCGGCGGGCAGCTTGCCCGCAACCTCGGCCACGCGCTCGACTTGGCGCAGGTACTCGGCGAAGCCGTCGGCGCGCAGCTGTTGGGGGCCGTCGCAGATCGCCTGATCCGGGTCGGGATGGACCTCGACGATCAGGCCGTCGGCTCCAGCCGCGGCGGCGGCCATCGACATCGAGGCGACCAGATCGCGCCGCCCGGCGGCGTGGCTTGGGTCCACGAGGATCGGCAGGTGGGTCAGCTCCTTGAGCACCGGGACGGCCATCAGGTCGAGTGTGAACCGGTAGGCCGTCTCGAAGGTGCGGATGCCGCGCTCGCAAAGCATCACGTCGCCGTTGCCTTCCTTGAGCACGTACTCGGCTGCCATCAGCAGCTCCTCGATCGTCGCGCTCAGGCCCCGCTTGATCAACACCGGCGTGCCGGAGCGGCCGATCTCTGTGAGCAGCGTGTAATTCTGCATGTTGCGCGCGCCGAGCTGGATCACGTCGGCCACCTCGCACACGGCTTCGAGGTCGCGCACGTCCATCACCTCGGTCACTATCGGCATGCCGGTCTCCCGCTTGGCCTCGGCCAGCAGCTTCAGGCCCTCCTGGCCAAGGCCCTGGAACGAGTAGGGCGACGTGCGCGGCTTGTAGGCGCCGCCGCGCAGCAGCTGGGCGCCGGCCTGCTTGACCGCATGCGCCGAGTCCATGAGCACATCGCGTGACTCGACCGTGCACGGTCCGGCGATGGTGGCGAAGTGGTCGCCGCCTATCTTGCGCCCGGCGATGTCGATCACCGTACGCTGGCCGTGGGTCAGCTGGCTGGAGGCCAGCTTGTAGGGGCGGCTGATCGGCGTGGTGTGGTCCACGCCTGGCGCCATCTCGAGGCCGAGGTCGCGGACGAGCTCGACGTCACCGACGGCGCCGATCACGGTCTGGCTCTCCCCCTCGATCACGTGCGCCCGCGCGCCCATGGACTCGACCCGCTCGATCACGGCTGAGACATCCTCAGGC
>JBBRYL010000162.1:0-3822 GCA_038237685.1 Solirubrobacterales bacterium
ACACCGGATGACCTGGACTGCGTAGCCTGGGCTGATGGACACCCTGTTCGAGGAGGAGGAGCCGCCGCCCGGACAGACGCCGGTGCCCACGGCGGGCCAGCCGCTCGCGGCGCGCCTGCGGCCCGCGACGCTTGCCGAGTACGTCGGCCAGGATCATCTGCTCGAGGAGGGCTCAGCCCTTCGCCGGGCGCTGGACGAGGGACGGCCGCACTCGATGATCCTGTTCGGCCCCCCGGGCACGGGCAAGACGACGCTGGCCCGATTGATCGCGGTGAACGCCGAGTCGGCCTTCGAGGAGCTCTCGGCGGTGAACGCCGGCCGCCAGCAGGTGCGCGACGTGATGGAGCGCGCCGAGCACCGGCGCAGCCACAACAACACGGCCACGATCCTCTTCCTCGATGAGATCCACCGGTTCAACAAGGCCCAGCAGGACGTGCTGCTCCCGGCGGTCGAGGAGGGCCTGGTCACGCTGGTCGGCGCCACCACCGAGAACCCCTACTTCGAGGTGAACTCTGCACTGCTGTCGCGCTGCCGGGTGTACGAGCTGCGCCGGCTGTCCGACGATCAGGTGGTCGAGCTGCTGCGCCGAGCCCTCGACCACGAGCGCGGCCTTGCCGACCCGCCGGAGGTCGACGATGGCGTGCTGGAGTTCCTGGCCACCCGGTCGGGCGGCGACGCCCGCACAGCGCTCGCGGCGCTCGAGCTGGCGGCCGAGACCGTACGAAACGGCGCCGCGGTGGACATGGCGGTGGCCGAGGACGCGCTGCAACGGCGTGCGGTGCTCTACGACAAGGGCGGCGACCGCCACTACGACTTCATCTCCGCGTGGATCAAGTCAACCCGTGGCTCGGACCCCGACGCGTCGTTGTTCTATCTGGCCGTGATGCTCGAGGGTGGCGAGGACCCCCGCTTCATCGCCCGGCGCATGGTGATCCTGGCCTCCGAGGACGTCGGCAACGCCGATCCGCAGGCGCTCCAGGTGGCCGTGGCCGCCGCTCACGCCGTCGAGCACGTCGGCCTGCCCGAGTGCGCGCACAACCTCGCACAGTGCACGGTCTACCTGGCGCTGGCGCCCAAGAGCAATGCCTCATACCTCGCGCTCGGCAAGGCGCGCCAGTGGGTGCGCGATCACGGAGCGCCGGACCCGCCCGCTCCACTGCGCAGCGCCGCCTACCCGGGTGCCGAGAAGCTCGGGCGCGGACTGGACTACGACTACCCCCACGACCACGCCGAGGGCGTCTCACCCCAGGAGATGCTCCCCGCCGAGGCCGAGGGCGAGCACTTCCTCGAGCTCACGGCCTTCGGGCAGGAGAAGGAGTTGGCCGAGCGGCTGGAGCGGATCCGCAGGGCGCGCGGCCGCTAGTACCCGCTCCAGGGAGCACAACATGCCTGCATCTGACCGGTTTCTTGCACGAGATGTTGCCGAAACGTCAAGAGCGAATGGTCTCAAGCAGCGGCGTCTGCCACGGTGAGGGCATGGCCCGTGAAAGCGAGCAGGTGTTCCTGGCCAATCCAGGCACGCTGATGTCGACCACCCATGCGGTGGGCGACGGCATGCGGGTACGCCTGCGTCTCTCGCGCCCGACCGACAACCAGCGGGTCCGAGCCTTCCTCGATGGGCTCTCGGACGAGACCCGCCACCGCCGCTTCTTCACCGCGATGCCCCAGGTACCCGAGCACGTGGTGCGCCACTTCACGTTCTTCGATCCGCGCGAGCGGCTGGTCGTTACCGCCGTCACAATGATGGGCGGGTCCGAGGAGATCGTGGGCCTGGCCGACGTCGCCCTGCTGGGCACCGGCGTGGCCGAGCTCGCGGTGGTGGTCGACGACGACGTTCAGAACCTGGGCGTCGGCAAGCTGCTAACCGAGGTGATCGCCTCGCTGGCGGTGCGCCACGGCGCCACCCACCTGCGCGCGGAGCTGCTGGAGCACAACGTCGCGATGCTCAAGCTGATGGAACGGCTCGGGCGCACGGTGCGGTCGGTCGAGGACGGCACCTCGCAGGTCTACACACGCCTCTCCGCCGCCACCCGCCGCGCTGCCTGAGCGAGCGTCCGGCGACGGCGTGGCCAGGGGTGGCAAGCTACCGATCATGGAAATGGGCGCAGGAGCAGTCTCGACCCGTCCGAGCGAGCCCCTGGAATCGTTCAATCCGGCCGACGGGCGCCTGCTCGGTGCAGTGCCCACCGTCACACCCGACCAGGTGCAGGCAGTGGTGGACGATGTTTCCGGGATCCAGCCGTTCTGGGCCGCGCTGTCGCTCGAAGCCCGCGCCCGCACCCTCCGGCGGACGGCGCAGGTGATCATCGACTCCCTCGACGAGCTGACCGTGCTGCTGACCTCCGAGCAGGGCAAGCCTCGAAACGAGTCATACGTCATGGAGCTGCTGCCGACCATCGACTCGCTGCACTGGATTGCCTCGGAGGGTCCGAAGATCCTGCGCGACGAGAAGGTCTCGATGCCGATCTTCATGAAGCAGAAGCGTGCGCGCTTGGCCTATGAGCCGCTCGGCGTCGTCGGGGTCATCGCCCCTTGGAACTACCCGTGGTCGATCCCCTTCGGAGAGGTGGCCATCGCACTCATGTGCGGCAACGGCGTGGTGCTCAAGCCGGCGTCGCTGACGCCGCTGATCGGCCAGAGGATCCAGGAGGTCTTCGAGCGGGCGGGGTTGCCCGAGGGGCTGATCCAGACGGTGCATGGGGGCGGCAAGGTCGGCCAGGCCCTGGTGGAGTCCAGCGCGGCCAAGATCTTCTTCACGGGCTCGGCCGAGGTCGGGCGCGGCGTAGGCATCGCCTGTGCCGAGCGCATGAAGGGCTCGGTGTTGGAGCTTGGCGGCAAGGACCCGATGATCGTGTGTGCCGATGCCCACCTGGGCAACGCCGTGTCCGGCGCGCTCTGGGGCGGCTTCGCCAACGCCGGACAGACCTGTGCGGGGATCGAGCGCGTGTACGTCATGCGCGACGTGGCCGAGGAGTTCACCGAGGCCCTGGTGCGCGGCGCGCAGGCGTTGCGCGTCGGGGACCCGATGAATTGGGACACAGAGATCGGCCCGATGGTCTCGCGCGAGCAGCTACAGCTCGTCGGCGAGCTGGTGGACGACGCCGTCGCGGCTGGCGCCACGTTGCGCTGCGGCGGCCCGGTGCAACCGGACGGCCTGGCGCCGGCGGACTACTTCGCCCCCGCCGTGCTCACGGGCGTGACGCACGACATGCGGATCATGCGCGAGGAGATCTTCGGCCCCGTGATCCCGGTTATCGAGGTCGACTCCGAGGACGAGGCCATCGCGCTTGCCAACGACTCCGAGTTCGGCCTGGGCGCATCGGTGTGGACCGCCGACCGCGCCCGCGGTGAGCGGATCGCGGCGCAGGCGCAATCGGGAATGGTGTGGATCAACGACCACATGTTCAGCCACGGCGCCTGCTCCTGCGCCTGGGGTGGCGCCAAGGACTCGGGCCTAGGCCGCTCGCACTCGAAGTTCGGCTTCTACGAGTGCGTGAGCATCAAGACACTGACCTACGATCCAGGGCTGACCCGCAACCTCTGGTGGCATCCCTACGACCAGGCGCTCGGCACGTCGATGCACGTGGCCGCGCAGCTGCTCTACGGCCGCGACCGTGACAAGCGCAGCGCGCTGAAGCGAGGGCTCGCGCCGCTGGCCAAGGTGGGGGCGCGGGCGCTGCGGCGCTAGCTGTAAGAACCGATCACGTTGTTCAGTTCGGTGAGGCGGGTTCCGGGCGGCCTTTTGCTGAGCGAGCCGTGTGGTCGGGTGTAGTTATAGAACTCGAGCCAGCCGGACAGCGCTGCTGTGCGTTCGGTTGAGGA
>JBBRYL010000163.1:0-3792 GCA_038237685.1 Solirubrobacterales bacterium
CAGCATCTTCTGATAGTGCCGGACGTCGTCGGCAAAGGGTGGCCGGAGCCGGCCGACGGCCAAGACGACGATCCTCACGGGTGCGATACTAGCCCCGCCGCTCGCCCCGCCCCCTACCCGAGCGAGGAACGCCACATGCCCGAAGAAGACGACGCCCAGGAGCGTCAGATCAACATCCATTTCTCCCCCGAGATCATGGCGGGCGTCTACTCCAACTTCGCGAACGTCAGCCACTCGGATTACGAGTTCACGGTGACCTTCGCCCGTGTCGACCACGAGGTGGACGAGGACGAGATCCCGGGCGTCGTGGTCTCGAGGGTCAACCTCTCCCCCAAGTTCATGCGCGAGCTCATCGACGCGATGGAGGACAACTACTCCAAGTGGCGCACCCGCGAAGGGATCAAGAACCTGCCCGAGTTCGGAGGCGCCGCCGGCGGCGGCGGCGGCGAGCCCGAGCCGCCGGAATAGGCCCCGACCCTCACCGGCCCCGGGCGCCGCGCGCGAACGCCACGGCGGCACCGATCCGCTCCAGAGTCGGCGGGTGCGTGCCCAGGAGGGCGGTCTGCCAGGCTGGGGGGTCGGGCTCGGCGAGGTTCTGAACCGCGAGGCGACGCTCGGAGGAGATGAACGGTTTGGGCAGGGCGGTGAGGTGGAGCGAAAAGGTGTCGGCGCGGGCTTCAATCCGTCGAGACAACTGATTGGAGATCACACCGACGCCGGCGCTGACCAGTGCGAGTGAGATGACTGCGGCGGGCAGCACGGCAGGCGTGCCCGGCGCGGCCCCGCGGGGCGAGAGCCGACGCGTGAGCTGCGCCGCGGCGAACAGGGCCGCGGGCGCAACCAGAGCCAGGTAGAGCAGCCCTCGCGGCACGTCGTCGTAGTGCACGTGGCCGAGCTCGTGCGCGACCACCAGCCGCGTCTCGTCGCGCGAGAAGCGCCGCAGAAGTGTGTCGTAGAGCACGACGCGCTTGGTGTGGCCCAGCCCCGTGACGTACGCGTTGGCCGCCGTGGTGCGTCGGCTCGCGTCGACCTCGTAGACCTGGCCCACCTTCACGCCTGCCTCGCCCGCGAGGGCCAGCACGTCGTTGCGCACCGCTCCCGCCGGCAGGGGCTTGAAGATGTTGAAGAGCGGATCGAGCACGACCGGCCCGGCGTAGAGGAACACGGCCCCGAGGCCGACAGCGAGCACAGACCCGGGCGCCCACCAGGCACGCGGGAACCGCCGCATGAGGCCCAGCAGCAGCGCTGCGCCCGCGCTGCTCAGGACCGCGCCGATCATGGTCGACTTCGCCACGTCGCCGGCCCATCCGGCCCACGACTGGGTGATCAGGCCTGCGTCGACGGCGCGCGCCCGCGCCACCGCCCCGAGCGGCAGGGGCGCCAGGCTCACGATCACCGACAGCGCGGCCCCTGCGGCGGCGCCCGCCATCACCGGCCTGTGAAACCGCGCGCGCAGGCGGGCCGGCGGGCGGCGCACGAGCGCCACCAGCACAGCAAGCTCGATCGCCAGCTGCCCACCGGCCAGCGCCAGCTGGGGTCGCCGGAAGCTCCGCGCCCGCGCCAGCTCGTGCTGGCTGAAGTACGATCGGGCCTTCACCGGGGCGGGGTCGATCACGCCGTCGCGCGGACGCAGCAGCAGGACCGCGGCCTCCGCCACCAGCACGGCGGTCACGAGCGCGACTGGCAGGCGCAAGCGTCCGGTCAGCACCTCGCAGAGACTAGTCATGCGCATCGCCGTCCTCTCCGACATCCATGGCAACCGCCCCGCCTTCGAGGCGGTCCTGGCGGCTGTCGAGGGCTCCGAGGCGCAGCGCGTCTGGTGCCTGGGCGACCTGGTGGGCTACGGGGCCGAGCCCGATGCCTGCGTCGAGCTGGCGCGCGCGCGCACGGACGTGTGCCTGGCCGGGAACCACGACCTGGGCGTGCGCGGGGACATCTCACTCGACGAGTTCTCGCGCGGGGCCGAGCTCGCCGCGCGCTGGACGCAGGAGACCATCGCCGCGGACAACCTGGACTACCTCCATGAGCTCGATTCGCGCGGCGTGCAGCGCGACATCGGCCTCTACCACGCGAGCCCACGCGATCCGGTCTGGGAGTACGTGTTGTCGGCCCTGTTGGCCGAGCTGTGCCTCGACGCACAGGCCGAGCGCGTCTGCCTGATCGGGCACTCGCATGTAGCGCTCGCCTTCATGCGCGTCGGCGGGCAGGCCGCGACCGGGGAGGCCTGCCCCGCCGGCACCACGCTCGACCTCTCGGAGGGCGAGTGGCTCGTGAACCCCGGCAGCGTGGGCCAGCCGCGCGACGGCGATCCACGCGCCTCCTGGGTCCTGCTCGACACGGCGGCGTGGACGGCGACCTACCGCCGCGAGGAGTACGACATCGCGGCCGCCGCAGCCGCGATTCGCGCCGCCAGGCTGCCCGACTCACTGGCCGAGCGCCTCGAGTACGGCCAGTAGCATCCGGCCGCGATGCGCCGTGTGATCCCACTCCTGCTTGCCGCCGCGCTCGGGCTCTCCGCCGCGTTCCTGGTGGCCTGCGGCGATCGCAATAACCTCATCCCCTCCTCCAACGCGGATGCCATCAACAACAAGCTCGACTCCGTCACCGACGCGGCGGCGAGGGGCAGGTGCGGCCGCGCCCGAGGGGCGGCCTCGGCCGCCCAGGACGAGGCGCGAAAGCTGCCCGACAACGTCGACCCCAAGCTCCGCTCCACCGTCGACGACGGTCTGAGCCGAGTGGCCAGCCAGGCCGATGCGCAGTGCACGCAGAGCACGGCGAGCACACAGTCCACCGCAAGCACGCGTTCGACGGAGACCAGCCCGCCGACGACCACGGAGACGGTCCCCACCACGACGGACACCCAGCCGCCGACCATCAGCACGGAGACCACGCCGACCCAGGCCACCCCCGACAACACCGGCGGCGTCTCGCCTGGCAACGGCAACGGCAACGGGCGCGGCAACGGCGGCAACCGCACCCCCGCCAACTGATGGCCACCGAGGAGCAGATCGCCGGGCGCTATCGACTCGAGGGCAAGCTCGGTACGGGCGGGATGTCCACCGTCCGCCTGGCCTTCGACCGTCGGCTCGAGCGCCAGGTGGCGATCAAGCTGCTGGCCGAGCACCTGGCCGACGACGACAACTTCGTCTCGCGCTTTCGCCGCGAGGCGCAAGCCGCCGGGCGCCTCATCCACCCCAACATCGTGCAGGTGTTCGACTTCGGCCTCGACGAGCGCTCGGGCCAGCACTACATCGTCATGGAGTACGTCACCGGCAGCTCCTGCGCGCAGATCCTGCGCGAGCAGCGCGTCCTGGGGGTCGAGCAGGTGGTGGATGTCGTCGGCCAGGCGTGTCATGGCCTGGACCACGCGCATCGCAACGGCGTAGTGCACCGGGACGTCAAGCCGGGCAACCTCCTCCTCTCCGACGACGGCGTGGTCAAGCTCGCCGACTTCGGAATCGCCAAGGCGACCGCACAGTCGAGCATCACCCAGGTGGGGTCGGTGCTCGGAACCGCCGCCTATCTGGCGCCCGAGCAGGCGCGCGGCGAGGACGCCGGCCCGGCGGCCGGCCAGTACGCGCTCGGTGTGGTCACCGACCAGATGCTGGCCGGCCGCCTCCCCTACGAGGCCACCTCGTTGACCGAGCTCGCGTTCAAGCAGCAGCGCGAGGCGCCGGTCGAACTGCACGAGATAAACCCCGAGGTGCCCCCCACGCTCTCTCACGCCATCGCCCGCTCAATGGCACTTGACCCCGAGGCGCGCTACCCGGGCGCGTTGGCGATGGGTGAGGC
>JBBRYL010000164.1:0-3742 GCA_038237685.1 Solirubrobacterales bacterium
AGACCGGCCTCGAAGCCATGCGCTGCCTCAAACGCCACCTCACCCGCCGCATCTGGCACCTCCTCCGCGCGGCCCAACCCGACCAAGGAACACCGCCATCATCATCAATTTCTTGACATAGGAGCTGCGAAAGGAGCAGCGGTGCGATGCGTTTCTCGCACTTCTGCGTCGCATGGAAAGCGGATTGTCCGCGCCGAGCCGCAAGGCCGATGGCCGGCGAAGGCGACTGTTGTCGTCAAGCTGGCGCTACTCAGCGTGAAGACCTGACCGCCAGCGCTGTCGGAGTAGGCTCGTGCGGGATGGCGGTCTACCTTGAACGCGAGGGCAAGCTCATCGAGATGACCAAGCGGCGCTATGACGCCGAGGATGTGTTGCAGTCGCTCATTGCCACGTATCCGCACCTGCTCGCGGGCGAGGATCCAAGCGAGAGGACTCGCTTGGTGCTGATCGAGAGGGAGGTGTCAATCGCTGACGGCCCCGACGCAGCCGGCCGGTGGAGTCTCGACCATCTGTTCGTCGACCAGGATGGTGTGCCGACGCTCGTGGAAGTCAAGCGCAGCTCCGACACCCGCATCCGGCGTGAGGTCGTTGGGCAGATGCTTGAGTACGCGGCGAACGGGCCGCGCTACTGGCCGCCCGGCAGCGTGCGCGCTCACTTCGAGGCCCGCTGTAGCCGGGAAGGCGCCGAACCTGACGATGTGCTCCAGCGCACCTTCGGCGGGGAGCTTGTGGTGGAGGCGTGGTGGACCGCCGTGGACACAAACCTCCGCGAGGGCACGTTGCGACTGTTGTTCGTCGCGGACGCGATCAGCCAAGAACTGAAGGCCATCATCGAGTTCCTCAACGAGCAGATGGTGCGCACCACAGTGCTTGGCGTAGAGCTGCCGCAGTTCGCCGACGAAACCGGGAGCCACCGGATGTTTGTCCCAGTAGTGATTGGCCTCAGCGAGCGCGCTGAATCCGTCAAGACGGGCCGCAAATGGCGGCGATGGACGGTGGAGGAGTGGCTGGAGCGCCACGAGGAGTTGGCGGAGCCAGAAGACGTCGCCGTCACGCGACAACTGCTGACGTGGGCCGATTCCCGGGACGTCGACGTCGCGTTCGGGACAGCTATGGCCAATCCATCGATGAAGTTCGAACGTCGAATCGATGGTCGCTCCCTGGGGGTGGTGCGCCTGTACACCGACGGGTCGGTCGAGATCAACTTCGGGCACCTCCCAGCGCCGTTCAACGACCTGGCCGGGTGGCGTCAGCTCGCAGAGCGGCTAGAGCAGATAGATGGTCTCAAGATCCCACCGGAGCGCCTCGGCCGGTTTCCCACATTCCCCAGCAGACTGCTCCGCCGCGAGGAACAACTCGCGCGGTTCACGGAGACCACGGAATGGGCGTTCGGCGAGATGAGCGCGCGACGACGGACCAGTCAGCAAACCATGGCAGTGCGTCGCCTGACGCCGGAAGCGGCGCCCACGAGGGCGCGACGTAGGTCGCGCCGCAAGGCCGTCGTTGTCGCTTGTGCGTTAGGTGACGACGGGCACCGCACTGGTGCAGCCAGTGTCGCAATGGACGAGAAGCCGCAGTGGCCGACCCGACGACGCCGCTGGCGCTTCTCGCGCGAAGCGGAAGCGCCGCCCTTTGAGCGTCACCCTGAGCGGCCGCTAGGCGCCGCCGTCCAGGCGGGAAGGATGCCTCGCACGCCGACGGGCCGGCTGTCTGACCCGTCGGAGTGCATGATCGTCAGCCTCCCGCGCCGAGAGAAGGCAATGAAGCGCCCGTCCGGTGACCAGGTTGGACCGACGTCGTCGCTGTCCGGCCTTGTGAGCCGACGGGCGTCGGCTCCGTCCGCCCGCATGATCCAGATCGCGCGATCGCCCTCAAATCCCCGGCAGAAGGCGATGTGCGACCCGTCTGGCGACCACGCCGGCAGCTCGCTGTTCTCAGTGCTGGGAGTCAGCGTGCGCTCTCCGCCGCCATCGCGGTCGATAACCCCGACCTGCACCGCGCCGGCCGAGACCAGCGAGAAGGCGATCCGTGAGCTGTCCGGCGACCACGAGGGATACTCCGACGTCGAGCGGGTGAGGCGTTGCGGGTTCGAGCCGTCGGTGGCCATCGTCCAGAGGCTCAACGTTCCCGACCGCGTCGAGGCGAACGCGATGCTCTTGCCGTCGGGAGACCAAGACGGCGACCAGTCATTCGCACGGTTGCGAGTGAGATTGGTCGCGTGGGAGCCGTCGACATCCATGACCCAGATCTCGTCGTCGCGATTGATGCCACGCGTCGAGTCGCGATACGCGATCCGCCGGCCATCGGGCGAGAAGCTGGGGTCGAATTGCGGCCCGGCCGTCGATGTCAGCCGGCGAAGATCTGAGCCGTCGGCCCACGCGACGACGATGTCGCTGTCCTCAGGACCGGAGAACGCGAGTTTTCCGGTGGGCGTCGAAGGTGCGCCAGCGGAGCCGCCGTGCCACATCACCGCGCCAGCGGTGAGCAGCCCGCCCGCCAACGCCAGGGCCAGGAGTCTCTTCGCTGTCACCACCTCGCCTCAGTTCGATCGCATCAACGATCGTATGGTTTCAAGAGACGCAGATCGAGCTGTCGTACGACACCCGGCTCCACTGGCTGTCGATTGTCGCGCGAAGCAGCAGTGACGCGCCCAAAGTCGCCGGCTTGCGCCTGCAGGCGGGAGCGACAGTCGCTCGCGGCCAGCCACTCATGCTGCTCGCATGGAGGCGGCAGTCTTGGATGAGAGGCGGAGGGGCGCTCAGGCAGCCGCGTGCGCGAGCGCCGAAGGGCTCTGGCGGCTGACGATCGCGGGGGCCTCGTGAACGAGATCGTCGTTCTCGAGGGCCTCCACCATGAATAGGGCGAAGTCCACGCGGCGCGTGATGTTGCTCTCGAGCACGGGGTCGCCCACGTGGCGGCTCCACACCGGAAGGCCCTGGCTGTCGCCCTCCTCGAGGTTGCTGCCACGCACGACGGTCCAGCGGGTGTCGCTGGCGAAGATGCGCTGGCCCGCCTCCACCTGGTCGTCGAGGTCGACGACGCGGGCGAGGCGTGCGAGACGCCCGGCGACCTTGACGAGTGCCTTGAGCCGCCACGAATAGACGTCCTGGCCATCGCGGGTGATGTGCCACCCGCACGAGAACACCAGCCGTGCCCCTGGCTCCGCGTGGTCGAGGACCGCCTGGGCCGTTCCCGACGAGTAACCGTGTACCCCCCGCGGGACGAGCACGACGAGCACCCCATCGCAGCCCGCGACCGCCCGCTTTATGACCTCGCGGTCGTCGGTTGCGCCGGGCACGATGGTAATCCGGCCCTCGAACTCGGCGAGCTTGCCGACGCTGCTCTCGCGGCACACGGCGACCACCTCGTACCCCCGGTCCAGCGCGTGCTGGACCATGTACTTCCCGAGCTTCCCGGACGCACCGACGATGCAGATCCTCATGCCACGCGTTCGCCTCCTGGATTCTTCGCCAACCGACTCAACCCAAGGAGGGTAGGCCGAGTTGCATTGAACAGATGCGGGCTTACCCCACACCTCGGGACCCACCGCGCGGCCCGCTTCGGACGATCGGCACGAGTCAGAACAAGCCCGGCGCTCGCTACGAGGTTGTCCCGTAGTCCGTAGAAGTTGAGGTGGCGGTCCTCCCGCCTCGTCCGCTCGCGTTGCGAGCGTGACCGGCGCCAACCAAGTCCGCGAGGATAGGAGGACCGCATGGGGACCGTAGACCACGATGCCGACGAG
>JBBRYL010000165.1:0-3611 GCA_038237685.1 Solirubrobacterales bacterium
CAGGCGCTGGCCGAACTTCTCGTCGTCGACGCCGATGCACGCCGCCTCCGACACGCTGGCGTGGCGCGCCAGGGTGTCCTCGACCTCCTTGGGAAAGAGGTTCTCGCCACCCGAGACGATCATCTCGTCGTCGCGGCCCTCAACGAACAGCCGCCCGGCGTCGTCGAAGCGGCCGACGTCGCCGGTGGACATCAGGCCGTCGATCTCGTCCTTTGAGCCACCGCCGGTGTAGCCGTCGAACATCATCGAGTTGGCCACGAAGATGCGGCCGGTCTCGCCGGTCGCCACCTCGAGCCCGCGCTCGTCGAACAACTTGAGGATCGTGCCGCGCGGCGGCTTGCCGGCGGTGCCGGGCGCCGCGCGCATGTCGGCCGGCGTGGCGATCGTGGCCCACGCCACCTCGGTCGAGCCGTAGAGGTTGAACAGGTTGTCGCCGAACTCGTCCATCCACTTGGTGGCGAGGTCGCCGGGCAGCGCCGAGCCGCTGGCGGCCACGACCTTCAGCGATGACGTGTCGTAGCGCTGCTTGACCTCGGCCGGCAGCTCGAGGATGCGCGACATCATCACCGGCACGACCACGAGCGCCTCGGCGCGGTTGCGCTCGATGAGCCGCAGCGACTCCTCGGGCTCGAACTTGCGCGTGAGCACCATCGTTGTGCCAAGCAGGAGGCCGAGGCTGAAGTGCGCGAAGCCCCACGAGTGAAACAGCGGGCAGGCGATGTGCGACGTGGCCCGGTAGTGCAGCGGGATCTTGGACAGAAACGACACCGCCGGATCGAGCGAGTCGGGTGAGCCGCGGTTTGCGCCCTTGGGCGTGCCGGTCGTGCCCGAGGTGAGGATGATCATCTTGCCGACTTCCTCGGGCGGCACCGGCTGCTCCTCGGGGCTCGCCTCGATCAGCTCCTCGAGCGTCGGATCATCGACCAAATCGGAGTCGGTCCAGGCGACGAACCGCTTGCGCCTCGTGGCGGCCTCCTCGAGCAGGTCGGTGAACTCCTCGTCAAAGACGATGGCCGCGGGCTTCTCGCGCTTGACCACCTCGGTGATCTGGGGTCCCGCGAACGAGGTGTTCAGGTAGAGGCTGTTCACGCCGAGCTTGGCGTTGGCCACCGTGGCCTCCACGAAGTAGCGACTGTTGCGGCACATGATGGCCACGCTGTCGCCCTCCGTGACCCCGGCGTCTGAGAGGCCGTGGGCCAGAGCGTTGGTGCGCTTGTCCACCTGCTCGAAGGTGAGCGTGCCCAGCTCGTCGATGAGCGCCGGCTCGTTCGGCGAGCGGATGGCGCCCGTGATGAAACCGGCCGCGGGGCTGCGGCCCCAGCGCGCCAACGCGGAGCCCAGTCTCACCAACTTGTCAGGCCGCACGGGGCGCACCACGCCGGCTCCGGTCAGGATCCTCACGCTGCCGAGCTCGTAGGCGACCTTGCCCACGATGCCCTTGGTCTGGTCGCTCACTGCGGTCTCCCCTCCCACTTCGGCGCTTGTGCCATCGATGTCTGCCTTGAGTCGCGCCAGGCCCTGGCGCAGGTTGCTGCGTACCTGGCGCGACGCGAGCTGGTCGGCCACGGCTCCCAGCATGCCGCCGGGCGAGTCATAGCTCAGACGCAGCATCACGTCGGTGCCTCCGTCGCCGTTGTCGCGCAGCCGCCAGCGCCCCCGCTGGTCGATGCCGGTGATGCTCGTCCAGGCGATGTCGCGGCCCTGGTGGAGCTCGACGATCTCGATCGTGCCGCCGATGTCGGCCGAGCCGACGTGCATGCGCATCGCATACCGCGATCCGACCGCGGCGTCGGACCGCTCCTCGAGGCCCTCGCCGTCGTCGTCGGGCGCGCCGTCGGAGGCCTCGGCCTGGTCGGCCGCGGGCGCGCGCCCGCGCGACTCCATCTGGCGAATGTTGCTGATGAAGCGCGGGTACAGGGTGGGATCGGCCAGCGACTCCCACACCTCCTGGCGCGGCGCGTCGAGCGTGACCTTCTCCTCGATCCGCACGAGCTAGCCGATCACCGGCAGTCGCCGCTCTGCCTGGAGCGCAGTGAGGGTCTCCTGCATCGAGGCGATCAGATCGTCATAGACCGCGTCGATGTCAGGGTTCTGGCCGTAGCGCTCGCGCAGGTCGATCGGGTCGAGCACCTGGATCGTGATCTTGGCCGGGGCCGGGATGTGTCCGAGCATGTCTCCGAAGTTGATTCCCCAGGGAATCGCGATGGACACCGGCAGCACCTTGAGCCGGAACAGCTTGTCCAGTCGCAGCGCCTTGGCCAGGCCCTCGCCCCGGGTCAGGAAGAGCGCGGTCTCCTGGCCGCCGACCGACACGACGGGCACGATCGGCACGTCCTTGTCAAGCGCCAGGCGGATGAAGCCCTTGCGGCCGCCGAAATCGACCCTTGCTCGCTCCCAGCTGGGGCGGTGCACCTCGTAGTCGCCACCCGGGTACACCAGCAGCGCGGCGCCGGAGTCAAGCGCCTGATTCGCGTTCTCAGGTGAGGCCGCCACGGTGCCGAACTTGCGCAGCCACCCGAGTCCCGGCGCGGACACCACGAGGTTGTGTGCCAGCTGGTAGAAGCGCCGCTCGACCCCGAAGTAGGTGTTGAAGGCCAGCGTGAACACGCCGGTGTCGGGCGTCAGGTTGCCGCCGGAGTGGTTGCCCACCAACAGGACGGAGCCCTCGGCGGGGATCCGCTCGAGGCCCCGGACCTCACCACGCCAGTAGAGGCTCGCCAGCAGCCAGAGCCGCGGCAGCGCCTCGCGGATGTAGTCGGGATCGCGGTCGTCGAGATCCGCGGTCGGCACCCGCAGCTGAACCTGGCTCGCGATTCCCGCGACCGCGCGCGACACCACGGCAGCCGCGTCCGCCGCGGCGTTACGACCATCGCCACCGCCGCCTGTCCTACCGACGGTAGGGTTGCCGTTCGAGTTCCCGGAATGCCGCCCAGAGCTCCCGCCCTTCCGTGTGCCTTCAGATCCCGCTGCCATCAGGCCGGGCAGTGTCTCACGCGCCGCCGCCTCGTGCCCCCGAACCCCGGCACGCGGTTCAGGCGGCGCGCTGGCCGGGCACGATCTGGGGCCAGCCCGACGGCGGCCCGTCCGGACGGGCAACCTTGTGCGGCTCGCCCGGCGGCAGCTCGCCGAGCAGCTCGGCGACCTCCGGCTCGCGCAGCGCGTCGCCAACACTGTGCAGCGCGGCTGTGATCACCTCGTCGCGGCGGCGACCCGACATCAGGTTGCGGCCGAGTGCGGCCAGGTCCTCGTCGCGCGGCTGGATCAGCACGACCTTGGTGCCGCTCTCGCGCAGGCGCTTGGCCTCGTACCCCAGGCGCCGCCCCGACGCGGTGCGGTTGAGTGCCACCATCAGGTCGAGCGGGTTGAGACCGCGCTGGTGCGACAGCGTCGAGGTCGGGTTGAGGCAGATCACGACGTCGAGGTCACGGCCGCCGAGCAGGTCCAGGTTCGACGCCGAGCGCACGCCGCCATCGATGTAGCGGCGTCCGCCGATCGAGACCGGGTGGTAGAAGCCGGGGATCGCGCACGACGCGGCCACCGCATCCGAGATCTGCGCGGGCGGGCCATCCTCGCGGCCGAACGGCACGCGCTTGCCCGTGGCGTAGTCACAC
>JBBRYL010000166.1:0-3584 GCA_038237685.1 Solirubrobacterales bacterium
CCAGGCGCTGATCTCGCTGATCACGTTGTCGCGGGCGGGGATGCCGTTCGGGAAGAGCGCTGCGAGCAGACGATCGCGATCAACTCCGCCAGTTGTCCGCGAACGTGTTGCGGATCTCCGGCGAGCTCGACTGTTGCTGGCTCCAGCCGTGGGCGTCGAAGCGGCGCGCTTGCCGGAGGTCGGTGTGGTCTTGCCCTTGGCCGCTCTGCTACGACGGGCCTGTGTCGAGCTGCCTGCGATTCCATGTGCGCGCTGCCGATGAGCGCCAAGCGAGGCAGCCCGCGTGAACGACGTTCCGCACTCGGGGCAAACGAATGAACTCTGTCCGTTACTCGTTGGCGCAGCAACCGCCCCCGTTGCGCTTCCTGACTTCCTTCTCGCTCTTGGCATCAGTTGTACTCCTCCGGATCGGGTTAGTCGGGATCGTACGACAAGCCATCAGATGAGGCGCCGCATAAAGGGCGCACGGAGATCGCCACCGACTCGCAGTTCTCGAAGCTGAAGGTCGCTGCGAAACCCGCGCTTTCCTCATCCATGACCCCAGCTGTCGAGACTGTGGGTCGGACACACGATCGTCGTCGGATGCGCGCGACGAACGGGCGCTTGCCGCCCGTGTAGCCGTCGTGTCCGCGCCAGCGGGGTGCGCCAGTGTGTGTGGGAACCGACCGCCCCGCTCGACGGAGTGAGCCGAAGGGAATCTTCGAGGCCCGCCAGTGCCGCCATTTCGTTGTGATGTGGCGGTGCCTGCGCAGTGTTGGTTACACCCTGACGTCCAGGTCAGGGTGTTCACCCGGGCGGGATTGTAAGAGGTGGCTCGTCGCGCGCCTCGACGGCTTCGTGGTTGGTGAAGATGAACTGGGCCACGCGACCGATCCTAGATCGTCCGCTCAGGCGGAGCCGGGGAAGCCAACCATGACGTGGGCCCGTGTTTCGGAGGGACGCCTGAGCGCTGGGCTGGGTTCCGCTGCGATGACTTTCGGCGTCCTGCGTAGTCTCGTGCGCGGAACCCACGAAGGGAGAACCTGATGAGTACCGACCTTGTGAGACGAATTAACCTTGGCGCGGTCGCGTGTGAGCCGCGTCCACAGCTACCGGACGGCTTCCGGCGGAACAGCACCCGCGTTGGGGCGGCGCTCGGCGCAGTCCGATCCGGCCTCAGCGTCTATGAGCTGCCACCCGGCCAGGCTGTCAGCCCCTACCACTACGAAGAGCCAGAAGAGGAGTGGCTCCTGGTCGTCTCAGGCGCGCCAACGCTGCGGCATCCGGACGGCGAGGAGCAGCTCGAACCGTGGGATCTCGTCTTCTTTCCCGCCGGTCCCGCCGGTGCACACCTCGTGCGAAACAACAGCGAGTCAACCGCACGCGTCGCGATGTTCTCGTCCTCAGGCGCAACGGTCGGCACCGTCGTCTACCCGGACACCGACATGGTCTGGGTCTGGACAGCCGACGACGCAGTCGACCTCATTGTGAAACGAAGCAGCGCCGTGGACGACGTGGCGCCCTGGACTGCTGAAGAAAACAAAGCCGACGACCAGACGTAGCTCCCGGCTGGGCCGGTGTTCGCGACTGACGCCCGAGCGCGTTGGGCGTCAGCCGATTTGCTCGGCCAGCCCGATGAGAATGCCCTCGGGGCCTCGGACGTAGCAGAGCCGATACACGTCTTTGTACTGAACCACCTCGTCGACGAGCTGCGCGCCGTGCTCGCGGAGCCGGGCCAGCGTATCGTCGAGGTCGTCCACCGCGAACATGACGCGGAGGTAGCCGAGAGCGTTCACCGGCGCGTTCCGGTGATCGGCGACCACAGGCGGCGCGAGAAATCGCGAGAGTTCGATCCGGCCATGGCCGTCCGGCATACGCATCATGGCGATCTCGACGCGCTGGTCGCGCAGTCCAGTGACGCGCCCTGACCATTCTCCTTCGATCATGGCTCGCCCTTCGAGTTCGAGGCCCAGCTCGGCGAAAAAAGAGATAGCGACATCAAGCGATTCCACCACGATGCCGACGTTGTCCATCCGTTGAAGCGCCACGCGGCCATTCTTGCGGATCGCGAAGATCGCCCCTGTCCGCAGGTGCACGTGGGATCAGATGTCCGTACCTGGGTTGGGCCACTGTGCGGGAAAGTCCCCCAGCTTGGTGGGCCGCGAGGTGCGCAAGAACGATCAGGCGGCGTGAGCCGCTGGGCCTCAAGATGCTCATATGGTTGAGTCGCCGGAGCGGGATCGGCTGAGAGATCTGATCGACGTGCTCGTCGGCGGCGTGGATCAGCCAGGCACCGCAGAGGACATCGCTCGCCGCGCGTTTCTTAGCCGTTTTCATTTCGACCGGCTTGTCAGATCGACGTTAGGCGAGTCGCCGGCGGCCTTCCGCAGACGACTCTTGCTCGAGCGAGCCGCATTTGAGTTGCGTACTGGGTCGGTGACGGAGGTGGCGATCGCTGCGGGCTACGGCTCGCCAGAGGCGTTCACCCGGGCCTTCAAACGTTGGTTCGGGACCACTCCGAGTCGCTACGCCGGTGATTTCCGACTGCAGGCGCCCAATCACATCCACTTCCATCCGCCCGGCGGGCTTCTGATCCCGGGCGACGACTCAAGTAGAGGCAATGGATCTCACAGAACGTCTGGTTGAGCACGACAACTGGAGCACCGCTCAGCTAATCGACCTGGCGAAGGGAGTTCCCGCCGACGCGCTCGACGAGCCCGTGCAGCTCAACCCGGCGAGCACCGCATGGTTCGAGGAGCAGCCCAGCATCCGTTCGATGCTCGACCGGCTGGTGTTCACGAAGGAGATGTGGAGCGCGGCGATCGCTGGCACACCCGGGCCGCCAGACGAGCGAGACACATCGTTGAACGGCCTCGACCGCCGGCTCGAGCAAGCGGGCAACCAGTTCGTTGAGCTTGTCCGCGGAATCCGTGAGCGTCAGGCGTGGGACACGGCCTTTCTCGATGCGACCTGTGAACCACCCGAATCGTTCACCTTCGGCGGCGCTGTCGCCCATGCCTTGACCCGTGACAGCTACCGGCGCCAAGTGCTAATCGGGGCGCTCAACGAACGCGGCGTCTCGACCCCGGGCCTCGCCGACCCGATGCACTTCGGCGAGAACTAGACGATCGCGCATAAGCACCCGGAGGGCGGCGAATGCGCCCTCCGGGTACAGCGTCAAGCAGGCGAGCGTCCTCTCACCTGACTGACACCGGCCCCGTCTGCCGCAGGCGGTCCACAAGAGCAACATGCCGCGGAGGCAGCTCACGACCACGACCGTGCACAGGCGCTCTCCGGCGCAGCAGGCGGCAGCAGCTCACACTGTGAACGGCCGTCACGGCGAAGGTCGCGCGTCAGGGGCGTAGGGTGCATTTATTGGGTCTCCGGTCGTTTGGGTGGATCGCCTGACGCCTGAACACCGGGCGGGTGCAGGGGTCTTCTTCCTTGATGCTGGGGTTGGTGCCTGCGCAGGCGAAGAGCGACGCGCACGCGCGTCATTCCGGCAGGCTGCTGGCTGTTCGAAGGTCAGCAATCCGAGGAGGACGGCGTGCGCGTCACGACTGCATTCAACCGCTTGCTCGCGCTTCCGGGAGCGCGTGTGATCG
>JBBRYL010000167.1:0-3535 GCA_038237685.1 Solirubrobacterales bacterium
CACCCTCGCCGGACTCAGAGAACGCATCGCCCAGCGCTTCCTCTGCCTCGCAGCCTGCATCGCCCTCAACCACCGCCTCGGCCGCCCCAGCCGCGCACTCGTCAACTACTGCGCCTAACCGCGTGGAATCAACCATCTAGGAGCAATGATGCGAAAGCTCATCCCCGCGTGGCTTGGATGTTGCGGTACTTGCGCGCGGAGGCGGAGGTGAAAAGATGATCTCCGCCTGATCGGTGACCGCCACGCCCACCAGCGCCGCCTGGGGTGTGCCGTCGGGTCCACGGGTGGCGACCCGACGGCTGTGCGTGGCCAGCGCGGACGCGCCGCCACAGGTCCGCGCTACGCTCGTCGAATGCGCCAGCGCATCCTCTTGCTGTTCGGGACGCTTTACGTGGGAGCCGCGCTAATCGGCCACGCGAAGGAGCGGGGCGGTGCGATGACGTGCGAGTGCCAGGATGCCTGCTGGTGCAAGAGGCCCGGCATCAGGCTGTTCCGCTGGGTGTTGCCTCTCGGGCACAAGCTCCGCTGATCCTCAGACACCGGTCGGCGACCCTCGGTGCCCAGGCCCGTCACTCGCTTCGCAACGGGTTCGGCTTGCGAAACGCGCGTCCAGGCGCTACCCCGGCAGCCGTTCAGATCAGAGCTGCTTGGATGGAAAAGCAGTAGCGCACAGCAGTCGGGGCGTCAGCCGACGAAGTCAGCCTCGGCGTAACGCGGTTGGTGCCGCGCGACCGGTCGTGGACGCTCGTGGGGTTTCTTTCGGCCAGGTCCAGGCGTAGTAGACGATGGCCGCGAGCAGTGCGACCTCGATGGCACTGCCGAGGATGTAGTAGCTCCACTCCCCGATCGCGCCCTTGATGATGGTCACGGCATAAATCGTGCTGAGCGTGATGTTGACGATTCGGGTGACTCGTGGGCGCAGAGTGTGCGCGCAGAAAACCATCACGCTCGGGATGGCCACATAGGCGGTGGTCCCCGCAAGGAACGATCCGTTGACGGCGAGCCCGCCGATCTGGCCCACCTCGAGGGCGGCCCGGAAGTCGGGTCGGTAGAGGCTGAAGATGTCGATGTAGACGAAGACGAACAGCATCGACGTCCAGAGCGCCGCGATCTTGATTCTCACGTTCACGTTGGCCGGTTCGAACTTCGTTTCGGCGGTCATGTGAGTCCTCTCGGTTGGTAACAGGGTCTGCGACATGGGGTCGATGGTGGCCGGAGACCGCGTCGAAATCCATCGGGCGAGCGGTCACAGTTGCGTCCTCTTTTCGGCCGAGTGGCGTCTGCACTTCCGGCCGATGGCGCGACCCGCGCCGGCCAACTACGGTGGCGTGGTGACGAGTGCCGCCCGATCGTTCCTGGCCGAGCCACCGCCCCCGCACGCGCCGGCGCCGCTCCGGCGCGACTGGGTGCTGGTCGCGTCTCGCAGCCGGATCGGCTCGCGGGATCATCTGGACCAGAATCATGCTGCGCGGCTGGACATGGTGCTGGCATGGTGAAACTCCTCACTCCACCAGCCGGATCTCGAATACGTCCATCGGAATCTCTCCCGATCCGCCGAGCAGCCCCATGATGCGCGAGACGTACCCGCGTGTCTCGGCAAAGGGCGGCACGCCGCCGTAACGCTGTACCGCCCCGGGACCGGCGTTGTAGGCGGCCAGCGCGAGCGCCGGCTTGTTGTCAAACTGCTTGAGCAGATCGCTCATAAGGTGCGCCTGGGCGTCGATCGCCTTGTCGGCGTCGAATGGATCGGCCAGGCCATAGCTGCGCGCCGTGCCCGGCATGAACTGCGCGATGCCCTGCGCCCCCGCCGGGCTATTGGCAAACGGGTTAAAGCCCGACTCGGCATACAGCTGTGCTGCCAGCAGATTCATCGGCACGTTCCACCGAAGCGCCGCCTTGGCGATCGGATCGTGAAACCGCGGCGGCACGAAGCTGGGCAGGCCGTGATCGATCTGGCCGGGATCGCCGCCCGGCGGCTCCCACGACCCCTTCTCGTACTGGGCGAGGTGCTGACGATCACGCGGATTCGCGCCAAACCCAAAATGCTTTGGTCCGTCTTACGCACAAATACCTTGGATCGATGTCAACAAGCGGCAAGCCGTGGGCCGGCGTGGTGCGCGTCAGCCACATGGGCGTACGGAAACCCGGGGCGCCAAACGTCCACACCGACCGCGAACAGGTGGACGAGCTCCGGGGCTACGCCGAGCGGATTGGCGTCACGCTTGACCTGCTCCCTGCTGAGCTGGATGTCTCGGGCGGTCTCCCCCTCGAGCGACGGCCTTCACTGCTGAAGGCCGTTGAGGGCGTCGAGGCCGAACTCTATGACGGCGTAATCGTCGCCTATCTGTCCCGGCTGGGGCGCAATGTTCGTGAGCAACTGCGCGTCTGGGATCGCGTCGAAGCGGCCGGCGGCCGGATCGTCGTGGTGCGCGAGAACATCGATACCTCCACCCCCAACGGGCGGTATGTCCGCACGATCCTGCTTGCCAACGCCGAGCGCGAGCTCGAGGAGCACACCGAGCGCTTCGAGAACCTGCGGCAGTGGGCCACCCAGGCAGGCATCTGGCAGCGTAGACAGACCCCGCGCGGGTACCGACGCGACCCGGGCACGCGAAAGTTGGTTCCGGACGACCAGGCGGACCAAGTCCGAGGCGCGTTTCGGCGTCGCGCCGCAGGCGCGAGCATTACTCAGCTCTCTCGTGACCTGGCGATGACCCAGTCCGGAGCGCGGGCACTGCTTCGCAACCGCGTGTACCTGGGCGAACTAAGCGTTGGCGTCCACACCAACACCGACGCCCACCCACAAATCGTCACCGACGAAGAGTGGCTCGCTGTCCAGCCACTTCGTGCGCCGGCCCGCCCGTCCAAGTCGGGGCGGCCGGTGGCGTTGCTGGCTGGCCTGATCCGGTGCGCGTCCTGTGGATTTGTCATGCGGCGGGGGTCTGGCGGAGGCAAGCATCTGATCTACGCCTGCCATCGCGACCACTCCGCCGGTCGGTGTCCTCGCCCGGCCGGGATCACCCAGCCGACGTTGGACGATCATGTCACCGGACTCGCGCTCGCCGAGCTCTCATACCTCCGCACCCGGGCACTGGAAGGCGACGCCGACATGGCCGACGCCCGTGAGGCTGTCAAGGCGGCAGAGGACGAGATGGCCGCATTCCTCGAGGGGGTGTCTGCTGCAGGGCTGGCACCAGGAGACTACGCCCGTGGCGCCGCCCAGCGTCGAGAGCGGCTCGACGCCGCCCGCGAGGCACTGGCCATCTTGCTGGCCCGACGACCCGACGCCATCGATGTCGACCCTCACACCGCTTGGGCGCAGATGAACGCCGAGCAGCGCAACCGCCAACTACGCAGCCTGATCGAATGCGTCTTGGTCGCGCCGGCGGGACGTGGGCGCCGGGTTCCGGTCGGCCAGCGCACGCGACTCATCAAGTTGGGCACCGGGCTCATCAACCCCTACAGCCGACGAGGTGTCTCGGCCCCCATCCGCACCATCGCGCTGCCCGACCTCGACAACCCAGCGGTGCTCGGG
>JBBRYL010000168.1:0-3471 GCA_038237685.1 Solirubrobacterales bacterium
GAGGGTCGGGGTCGTGACCACCCCGGCACGGATGCCCGAGCGGAAGTCCCGCGAGACGCGTTCGCCCACGGCGGCCGAGCGGCGGTCGGTCTCGAACCGGTCGAGGTCGAGCCCAAGCGTGCGGCAGCGCTCCCACAGGTGGGGGTCGTCCGTGCGTCCGGCATCGACCAGGATGGAGTCGTGCATCTCCCAGAACATGCCCTGGAGGCCCGCGGCCTCGGCGGCGTGGGCCAGCGCCTTGGCTCGTGGGTGCTTCGAGGACACCGGGAAGTGGCGCAGCACACGGCGCACCGGCAGGTCGCGCAAAAGCTGGTCGGTGCGCGCGCACCAGGGGCACTCGAGGTCTGAGTACTCGATCACGAGCACCCCCTCCCCCCGGATGTGATCGTCATCCGCCGGCGGCGGCGGGGGCTGTGAGCCCAGACCGGCCCCGGTCACGAAGGGCGGTGCGGTGCTAGATCCTCAGGCGGCTGCATCGAGCGCGTCGAAGATCAGGTTGGCGCCGGGGATCTCGAGCGGCGTCGGCGCCTGGTGCGACCACGTCACCTCGAGGTCGGGACCGATCATGACGAGCGCGCGCTGGTTGTGGCCGCGCTCATCGATGTAGACGCCGTAGGCTTTCGCGACCTCGCCCTTGGGATTGAAGTCGGCAAGCAGCGGGATCGACACGCCGAGTTCCTCCTGGAAGGCCTTGTGCGAGAACGCCGAGTCCACCGAGATGCCATAGAGCTTGACCCCGCGTGCCTCGAGGTCGGGCAGGATCTCCTGGTAGATGTTCAGCTGATCGGTGCAGACCGGGCTGAAGTCGAGCGGGTAGAACACCAGGACACTCGTCTGTCCGGCGAGCTCTGCGAGTGAGACCTCGTTGCCATCCTGGTCAGCGAGGGTGAAGTCGGGCGCGACGGTGCCCGGCTCGATCATCGGCGCAATCCGAGTTCCTTGATCAGCGCGCGGTAGCGGTCGAGATCATTTCGCGACAGGTAGTTGAGCAGGCGGCGGCGCTTGCCGACGAGCATCAGCAGCCCGCGGCGCGAATGGTGGTCCTTGCGGTGCTCGCGCAGGTGCTCTGTCAGCTCGTTGATGCGGGCGCTGAGCAGCGCGACCTGCACCTCGGCGGAACCGGTGTCGTTCTCGCCACGACCGTGCTTTGTGACGATCTCCTGCTTCTGTTCAACAGTCAGCGTCATGCGGCGGGGAAAGCTAGCAGGGCCGGGTCATGCGAACCCCGCCGCGGTGATCCGGCGAGTTTGCTCGACGTCTGCGCCCATCTGTTCTACGAGCTGCTCGACGGAGTCGAACCGCTGTTCCCCGCGCAGCCGCTCGGCGAAGGCGATCCGCAGCGTCTGGCCGTAGAGATCGCCTTCGAAGTCCAGCAGGTAGGCCTCGATCAGCGGGCCGAGGGAGCTCTGGAACGTCGGACGCACACCGACGTTGACGGCGGCTGGGAGTCCATTCGCCCAGGCGGCGTAGACGCCGTTGGCGGGCGCCACGAGCCCCTGCGGCGGCACGACGTTGGCAGTGGGGTAGCCGAGCTCGCGGCCGCGCTTCTCGCCGTGCACCACGGGACCCTCGATCATGAACGGCCCGCCGAGCAGCTCGGCGGCCTCACGAACGTCGCCGTCGGCCAGCAGCGCCCGGATCCGGCTCGAGGAGACCGGCTGGCCGCCGATCTCGATCAGCTGCACCACGCGGCTCTCGAACTCGGGACGCGAGCGCAGGAAGTCGGGCGTGCCGGCGGCATCGCGGCCGAAGTGGAAGTTCTGGCCGACCGACACACAGGTGGCGCCCAGCTGGGAGACGAGCACGCGTTCGGCGAACTCGTCCGCCGAGCGCAGCGAGAAGTCACGATCGAACGGAATGACGACGAGCTCGTCGACGCCGAGGCCGGCGATCACGTCGCGCTTGATAGCGATCGGCATCACCAGCTGCGGCTTTGCGTCGGGCCGCAGCACCGACAGCGGGTGGGGCTCGAATGTGAGCACCGTGTCGTTGCCGGCGATCACCTCGCGGTGGCCGAGGTGCACGCCGTCGAAGGTGCCGATCGCGACCCGGCGGGCAGGAGCCTCTCCCGGCGGGAGCTCCGGGATGTCGCGCAGGCTCGTGACCTTCACGCGGCGAACACTACGACGGGCTGCAGCTGGCGGTCCCGCGGCTCGGCGATGGCCACGAGCCGGCCGCCACACGTCAAGCGCAGCACGGGTTCGCGCATCCCGTCGGGCAGCGCCAGCCGGATGCCGTGGGCCACCCGCTCGGCATCGGCGTCGTCGAGCTCGAGGCCGGGCATGAACGACAGCGCCTCCCCGACGGGCACGACCCGGCCCGGGTCGGCGTCCTCAAGTCGGAAGTGCCCGATCGAGGTGCGCTCCAGCGCCTCGCAATAGGCGTCGCCGAGGTCTGCGACCAGCTGCCTCACATAGGTCCCCGACGAGCACCGCACGTCGAAGGTCGCGCGTTGCTGGTCGTGTTCGATCCGGCGCGCCTCGTGCACGGTGACCGGGCGCGGCTCGCCCTCCTGCGCCTGCCCGGCGCGCGCCAGCTCGTAGAGGCGCTTTCCACGGACCTTGACGGCCGAGTAGGCCGGCGGTCGCTGCATCTGGTCGCCGACCGGAATCCGGGGGTCAGCGGGCACCCGGCCCGTATCGGTCAGCTCGCCATCGCGGTCGCCGGTGTCCGAGATCCAACCCAGCCGCGCGATCACGCGGTAGGCCTTCGGCAGGCCCAGCAGATAGCGCTGGGCGCGCGTGGCACGGCCGACGAGCACCAACAGCAGGCCAGTGGCGAACGGGTCGAGCGTGCCGGCGTGACCGACCTTGATCCCCATGGGCATCGTGCGCCTGACACGCGCCACGACGTCGTGGGAGGTGACGCCGGCCTCCTTCGGGTAGAGGATCACCCCGCCTGGGCCCTGGTGGTGCAAGCCATCCCGGGTGTCACGGGCATCCGGCGCGCCCGTCACGCCGCTCAGCGGCCGAGCTGCACGGCGACTTGCGCGCGGATGGCCGCGACAAGCTCGTCGGGCGACAGCTGGGTCGAAGCCCCGGCCGCCTGGCGGTGGCCGCCGCCGCCGAGAGTGCGGGCGATGGCGGACACGTCGATGGTGCCGTCGGTGGCGCGCAGGCTCACCTTGCGCCAGCCGCGGCGGTCGTCGGCCAGCAGATCCCGCGCGAGCACCGCGACTTTTGTGCCCTCGACCGAGCGCATGTGGTCGACGATGCCTTCGGAGTCGGTCTCGAAAGAGCCGGTCGCCTCGAAGTCCTGGCGTGTGAGCGACGCCATCGTGATGGCGCCCTCGTCGTAGCGCGCAACGCTCTCCAGCGCCCGCGCGAGCAGCTGGAGACGGCTGAACGGGAGGTCCTCGAACAGGCGGCGATAGACCAGGTGGGGATCGACGCCCGCCTCCATCAGGTCGGCGGCCATCCGGTGCGCCGCCGGGGTCGTGTTCTCGTACATGAACTTGCCGGTGTCTGTGAC
>JBBRYL010000169.1:0-3458 GCA_038237685.1 Solirubrobacterales bacterium
CCGCCTGAACCGTCGACAAGCAGTTCGGCCGGGCGGGTCACAACTCGGCGCGGCCCAGACGGCCTACGCCCCATGAGTACCCGTTCCCGCGCACGGGCTGACCCCGCCGAACTCACAAACCTTTCCGCGACACCCTCCGCGACAAGCGGCACTGTCTTCGAAGGATCCGCCCGCTGCTGCTCCTCGTCTCAAAGCGGTAGCGCGGGACGCAATGCGAGGTGTCACGCAGGGAACCGCAATCTGGGTGTTGACGGACCCTCGTTGTCGGGAGTAGGTTGGGGTTCGGGCGCTGACCGGTCCGCGAGCCGCAGCGAGACTCGCCGACGATCGCGTCCGGCATCGGCGTCGGCGTCGGTGATCGCGCGACGCGGGCTCAAGTCACAGCTCTCCGACGATCGGTTCGGAGAACAAGGGAGCGGCCCCATGGTCCTCAGCCTCCGAGAGTCAACACGACGAGCGCGACGGCGCGCGGCGCAACCCGCCCGGCGAATCACTTGGTGGAAGTCGATGGACGGCGACACCCCGTCGAGACGGTTGTCGACCGGCGGCCGCTCCCGGCAGCGGGTCCGACGAAACGCGATCAAACGAGCGACCGCGGCCTTGGTGGTGGCGAACGCCGTGATGGCTGTGGCCGCTGTCCCCGTGGCGAGCGCCGGCGCTCGATCTGATCGCGGTGGACATTCCGGGGCGCCCTCGTACGTCTTTGTCGACCCTGGGACGTTCGGCGGGCCACTGAACTTCCTCAACTGGCGGGGGATTCCGGTCACCGACAACGGGGTGTTGGTGGGTGCGGCCGACACGACGATCGTGGACACCGATTATCCCGAGTTCAGTTCTGACCCGGTTCTCGCGCAGGCCTTCGCGTGGCGAGATGGCCGCTTGATCAATCTTGGTGCACTCCCCGGCAACAACAGCAGCGGCGTCTTCGCGATGAACAATCGCGGCGTGGGAGCGGGGTATTCGGAGAACGGGCTCGTCGACCCAAGCACCGGGGGGCCCGCAGTCAACGCCGTCCTGTTCAAGCACGGACAGGTGGTCAATCTCGGCACGCTGGCCGGGGGCTACGAGAGCTTCGCCTTCACCATTAACGACCGAGGCGATGTCGCCGGATTTTCCTCGAACGGGATCGCCGACCCGTTCTCAATGTTGGGCTGGCCCACCCAAACGCGCGCGTTTGTCTGGCGCCACGGGGTGATGAGAGACATCGGGACGCTCGGCGGGCCGGACAGCGCGCCGGAATGGCGCAACGCCCGTGGGCAGGTCGTGGGAGAGTCCTATACCAACTCGACACCGAACGCCGCCACCGGGATCCCGACCATGCACCCGTTCCTGTGGACCCGGGGGCGCATGCGGGACCTCGGGACACTAGGCGGCACGCGGGGCACTGCGAGCTGGCTCAACGATCGCGGCCAAGCGGTCGGAAACAGCAACCTGGCAGGCGACCGAGTGCATCACCCGTACCTCTGGGACCGCAAGCGCGGATTGCAGGACCTGGGAACGCTCGGCGGCGACAGCGGCTTTGCCAACTGGGTCGACGACCAAGGCGACGTGGTCGGTGCCGCCGATCTGCCCGGTAGCCAGGTGAGCCATGGTTTCCTCTGGACCCACGGCAAGATGCGAGACCTCCCCCCGGCCGGCGCGGCGCCTTGCAGCAGCGCAACCGCGATCAACGACTCGGGCGTCCTGGTGGGCGACACAAACGACTGCCACGACAACTCGATCGCCGCGATGGTCTGGCGGCACGGGCACGCCACCGACCTCAACACGCTGATCGCACCGACGAGCACGCATCTCACCAAGGCGCTGTACCTCAGCGACCGAGGAGAGATCGTCGGCGAGAGCGTGCTAGCCAACGGCGACCACCACATGTTCCTGCTGATCCCAAGGACCCGCTGAGCTATCGATCACCGCACTCGCTTTCGCGTGGTTGGGACGACCCAGCGGAGCCGCCGGCGCGCCATCGCTATCGCCTCCGACGCAGCAGTCGCACAGGGTCTTGCCGATCGCTGTCGGCACCTCCGCAGCAAACGGGCCGGATAGCGAATGATCCGCGCTGGGCGCGGTTCACGTTCCTCCGCAGCAAGGTCGAAGCTGGCAGCTACTCGGCAAACCATGGGTTCGGGTCGGGCACGGGCAGCCGGTCCGCGAGCACCAAAGCACGTTCTTCATACGGCGTCAGCGCCTGCGCCGACTCGGGCCGCTGATGGTGCAACCAATGCAAGAAGTACGAGAACTGCTTGACGATCTCGCGCAGATAGCCGGTCTGCCATGTGCCTTGCTCAGTACGCGCGTCGGGCTCCGTCAGGACCCAGGCGAAATGGCTGATGCGTTTGTTGATGCGGGAGGCCCGGTCCCGCAGGCGCATACGGAGTGGCCCATCCAAGTCCCAGCGATCGTGGACGTCAGTCGCGAAACACATAATGCAAACGTCATCGGGGCGCGAAGGCACAACGGAACCGGCGGCGCCGCGGCGAGTTATTGGACCAGCGATGAACTCGACCAGACGACGCTCCTCGGAAAGCATCGTGAGCAGGGCCGCCCACACCTCACGATCGAAGCCCGGAAGATGCGGCGCAGTAGGGGGGAACCCTGAAGCGCGGCTGGACTCGACCTTAAGGGCGCTCTGTACGGCGAGTACCAAGCTCGCGCCAAGAACCTCAGCGGCCGTCGTCAGTTGTGCATCGGACCGCTCGGGACACATGTCCGTTGGCCAGCGCCACGTGCGTTGCATCGCCACGTCGAGATCCTACGTCCGCCGTCTGCTTGGCCGCCGAGTTGGCCGCAGCTTTTCAGTCTCGCTGCTCCTTTCCATGCAACGCAGCAGTGCGGTTGCTCGCTGCCGCTTTATCGTCCGAAGCTGCGTCGCGCGCCAGGGCTTCCAGTCTGGCGGTAGCTGCCGTAGCGACCGTTGCGGCAAGCTGGCGGTCAGTCGCCCCGCAGGTGTCGCAGTACTTGTCGCTCACCGGGCGCCGTCGCCGCTTCCTGCCGCCACGTCCACTCTGCCTTGACCTGGCCGGCGCGCGGGTGTCGGCGTGTGATTCGCTTCCCATCGCTACGCGTATAGGTTTGCTCCGCCGACCAGCGAGGGGGGCCGCCGCTCCCGCTTGCGATCTGCGCTGCTTTGGCAGACGCCAGCCCCGCGGTCGCTCGCCTGTGTAGCGGGCTGCCATTTTCTGCGAGGACGGCCGCTTGGATGTACAGGGGGATAGCCACGGGAGGCGTCGGCGCCCGGCCCATCACTCGGTCTGCACGAGCGCACAACGCGTCGGCGGCCGCCGCGCGCTGGCGCTTCTCGGCTTCGAGGCGCTCGCGCTCCTCGCAGTCAAGTAGCGATTGGTGGTGTAGCTCAGGATCGTCGGTGGGGCGTTGGTCCCTCAGGCTGCGCTGAGGGCGGGCACCTCCTTGTTGTTCTTGTTCTCCTGGGTGAGTGTGTGATCGTTCTCGTCCAGGACTGACGA
>JBBRYL010000170.1:0-3333 GCA_038237685.1 Solirubrobacterales bacterium
CCGAGTTCCAGGCGATCGCCCGTCGCTTCGCCGGCTTGGTGAGTTCGACCCGCACGAGTGCCAGGTCGTCCACGTCGCCGAAGGCGGCCAAGCGCCAACCCGACCAACCTCCGCGGGCTGACACAGTCAGGCCGGCATGTCGGAGTTGATCCAACGCTGGAAGGTGTTGACCTGCTCGTCGAGCTCACCGACGAGGGACGCACGCGCGTCGACGCCGCGGCGGCCGCCCACCTCGACAACGAGCGCGCGATGCTCGACGCTCTGACCCCGGGTGAGCAGGAGACGCTGGCCGGGCTGTTGCGCAAGCTCTTGGTCTCCTTCGAGACCGAGCCCGGCCCGCCGCCTCCGCCCCGCCGCTGCCGCCGCGCCCGCCACAGGCGCAACCCATGAGCAAGCAGCGGTTGAAGGGCTTCCGCGCCGGAGAGGGCGCGGAGCACAGATGCCCGTTTAGATCTCGGCCTCGGCCTCGTCGGCGATCACGTGCATCACGGCGTTGATGAGCGCCAGGTGGGTGAAGGCCTGAGGGTAGTTCCCGAGCTGGCGTCCGGAGTGGACGTCGAGCTCCTCCGCGTAGAGCAGCAGCGGCGAGGCGTGGCCGAGCAGCCGTTCGAGCAGCAGCTGGGCGCGCCCGTGCTCACCGATCTCCGACAGTGCGGACACGAGCCAGAAGGAACAGATCAGGAAGGTGCCCTCCTCGCCCTCGAGCCCGTCGTCGGTCTCGTCCGTGCGGTAGCGCAGCACGAAGCCCTGCTCGGTCAGCTCGTCGGCGATCGCCAGGATCGTCTTGCGCAGGCGCTCGTCGTCGCAAGGCAGGAAGCGCACGATGGGCATGAGCAGGTTCGAGGCGTCGAGCGCCTTGGTGTCGTAGTGCTGCACGAACACCCCGCGCTCGTCCACGCCGTGCTCAAGGATGTCCGCGCTGATCTCGTCGGCCACCGTCTGCCACTTCGCGGCCAGCTCGGGCTCGCCGCGGATCTCGGCCAGGCGCGCGCCCCGATCGACCGCCACCCAGCACATCAGCTTCGATGAGACGTAGTGCTGGGGCTTGCCGCGCGCCTCCCAGATGCCCTGGTCGGGCTCGGTCCAGACGGCGATCGCCCGCTCCACCTGCGCCTCGAGCACCGGCCACAGCCGCTGGGGCAGCCGCCCGTTGCGCTTGGCATGCAGGTAGACCGAATCGAGCACCGCGCCGTAGACGTCGTTCTGGCGCTGGTCGTAGGCACCGTTGCCGATGCGCACCGGCCGCGCGCCCTCGTAGCCGTTGAGGTGGTCGAGCTGCTCCTCGGTGAGGTCGCGCTCGCCCCCGATGCCGTACATGATCTGCAGGCCGCCGTCCTCGTCGCGATCGAGGTCGGCGACGAACTGCATGAAGTCGTCGGCCTCCCAGTCGAGCCCCAGCGCGTGCAGGGCCCACAGCGTGAACGTGGCGTCGCGCATCCAGGTGAAGCGGTAGTCCCAATTGCGCTCGCCGCCGGGCGTTTCGGGCAGTGAGGTGGTGGCCGCCGCCACGAGGGCCCCGGTCGGCGAGTAGGTGAGGCCCTTCAGCGTCAGCGCCGAGCGCTCGAGGTAGCGGCGCCAACGGTGGTCGGGGAACGTTGCGGTCGACAGCCACTCGCGCCAGTAGTGCGAGGTCGCGCGCATGTGCCCCTCGGCCTGCTCGACCGTCCGCGGGCCGCCGAGCGCCTCCGTCCACGACAGCGCACAGAAGCACTTCTCGCCCTCCTGGAGCATGTGCCGGGCCCGCGCGAGGCTGCCCTCGAGCCCGATGCGCAGGTCGCTCATCAGCCGTAGAGGCGTTGTTCCATCGGTGGCGTCGGCGGTGTGCCATCCCTCGTCGCCCTGCGTCCACTTCGCCTCGGCGCGGGCGTAGTCGAACATGGGCTCGCAGACGAGCTCGATCTGCACATGGCCCTGGATGCACTCCACCGTGCGCACGAGCAGGTGGTCGGCGTCGTCGTCGGTCGGCGCCCGCGTGTGGCCGGAGTGCTCGCCGCCCTCCTCGTCGTGCCACGGCCCGATCGTCAGCGCATCGCGCACGATCAACCAGCCTGACGGTGTCACCCAGGTGGTCTCGAGGATGTTCGTCCCGGGCTCGTAGCGCCGCGCCGCCGGAACGTCGACGCCGTAGGGCGCGAACCGAAAGCCTCCCGCGCCGCGGTCGAGCAGCTGGCCGAAGACGCTCGGAGAATCGAAGCGCGGCACGCAGAGCCACTCGATGGTGCCGTCGGCCGCTACGAGGGCGCCGGTGTGGCAATCGGAGAGGAACGCGTACTCCCCGATCGGCGGGTACGGGGAGCTGGCCGGAACGTGCGGCTCGGCGGACGATATGGGCGAGGTCGGGTCTATGGGAGGCGTATCGTGCGCGGGCGACTCCTCTCAGGAGTCTACGATGAACCTCCCCGCCTTACAGATGAAGGACACTGCGGCCCAACTGCTGCAGGGCCGGCGTGCGCTCGTGACCGGCGCCGATTCGGGCATCGGGCAGGGGATCGCTTTAGAGCTCGCCACGCACGGCGCGGCGGTCGCGATCAACCACCTGGCCGGCTCCGAGATCGCCGACGCGATGGTGGAGAGGATCGCCGACGCCGGCGGGCACGCCATCGCGGTGAAGATGAACGTGGCCGATGAGGCCGATGTCGCCCGCGCGTTCGGAGAAGCCCGCGAGGCTTTCGGCGGGCTGGACCTGCTCGTCAACAACGCTGGCCTCGAGAGGCAGTTCGACCTCGTCGACATGCCGCTCGAGTGGTGGCAGCGGGTGATCGACGTGAACCTGACCGGAGTCTTCCTGTGTTCGCGTGAGGCGGCCCGGATCATGCGAGCTGCCGACGACCGGGGCGCAATCGTGAACATCACGAGCGTTCACGAGCAGATCCCCTGGAAGGGCTTCTCACACTACTGCGCGTCCAAGGGCGGAGAGAAGATGTTCGCCCAGTCGATCGCCCGCGAGCTCGCTCCATACGGCATACGCGTGGTGTCCGTCGCGCCGGGCGCGATCGCCACGCCCATCAACGAGGCCGTGCTGGCCGACAAGGAGGCCCGCAGCGGGGTCGAGGCGGAGATCCCGCTCGGCCGCTGGGGTGAGGTATCCGACGTTTCCCGCGCGGTGGCGTGGGTCGCCTCGGAGCAGGCAGACTACGTGGTGGGCTCGACGCTGTTCGTCGACGGGGGCATGACGCTTTACCCGCGGTTCGTCTGAGCTTGAGGTGAGTCCGACCCGGGTTGGGGCCAGCTGCGCGCCGGGGTCCTTGATCGTCCGTGCCTTCGGCGGTAGACCGAAGACCGCGCTGCGCCCCTCGCGCCCGACGATCGCCAGTACGCCGCGGATCCCGGTCG
>JBBRYL010000171.1:0-3178 GCA_038237685.1 Solirubrobacterales bacterium
CCGTTTCGGCCCTGGTCGTCTCCGTGGCTGCCGGCCGACAGGAAGCCGAGCAGCTCGTGGCGCTTGATCAGGATCCCCCACCAGAACGCCGCCTGCAGCAGCCAGACACCAAACCAGCCGATCGGCAGCGACGCCAGGGTTGTCGCCGCGACGATCACGATCGCCAGCAGCAGCGAGAAGATCAACTTGGCAGCGATCGCACCGAGCAGCCGCTTGGCCCAGGTGATGAACGCCTCGCGGCCCGCCTCCCCGAACGCCGGTGCGAGCAGCATCGCCGGGCTGAGCAGGATCAGCAGTAGCGCCATCACACCTGCCAGCACAAGCTTGATCGCGAGGTAGAGCAGCAGGCAGATCGCCCCTGCCAGCCCGACCGCGACGAGCGCCAGCAGCGCGATCCGGGTAAACGTGCCGTCCTGTTCCTGCATCTGGACCCGCTCGGGCGCCACCGGCACCGCGTCGCGAAACGTCTTTAGCACTGTCGCGTCACCGCTCCCGCCGCCCCCGCCCAGCGGGTTCAGCGACAGCGCGATCCCCGCGGGCCCGTACTTCGAAAGACCTTCACCGGCGTTCTTCAGCGTGTCGAGCAGACCGCCGCCGGAGTTCGGTGGATCCTTGGCCTTGGTCAGGGCATACAACGCTTTTCGTTGCTTGCCGCCGGCTGGAAACGAGAGCCACAGGTCGGCCTGCGACACGCCCCTGGGACCCTTGCGGGTACACCACTTGACAGACCCGAACTGCAACGCACACCACGGCCCGATCACCAGCTGGTCAAACAGCCGGTGCTGGGCGGTGGCCAGGGCGCCTTTCGGATCGTCGGTGTGCCCGGTCGAGGCGGCGGATAGCACTCCGAGCGACGCGTCGTTTGCCAGCTGTGAGCCGTGGCCGACGGTGCCGCGCGGATCGTTGATCAGCACCAGCGCGACGAGCATCAGCCCGACCGTCGCCGCCAGTCCGACGATCGTGCGCAGCGTCTCCATCTGCACCAGTCCCCGCCAGATCCCCCACAGACCCGCGACGGCGATCGCCGCCATAAACCACGGGGTGCCAAACACCGTTTGGTGTAGACGGTCGATCGCCCGGGTCGCCGAACTCATCGACCGGTTCAGCAGATCGAGCGAGAAAGCCCACTCCACCAGCAGCAGCACCCCCATCAGCGCATAGACCAAGCCCAGCCACACAAGCGACGCGACGGACTGCAGCGCCACGAACAGGTTTGACTCGACCTTGTCGATCCGGGTCTTGATCTGGATGTCGAGGCCGTAGTTAGACACCGGAAAGGTGTGCGCGACCGAACCGGACAGGCGACATCCCCGACGGCTCGAGACTCCGGGCTCTCTGCAGAGCGGCGATCCGGCCCCGAGCTCGCGGAACGGGTCGGGATTGCCGGTGTCCTTTACGTTTGCCGCCTGGGTCTGAGGGTTCTGCGCTCCCCCCGGGTCGGCAGCCGTGTCATGGGGCTGTTGTTTGTCCTGTCGCTTGGCTTTGGCTTGTCGTCGGGGCTTGGCGCTTCGACCCGAGGGCCCGCAGCCAGCGCTTCTGTGACATGTGGGTTGATCGGCCGCGGACGACTCGACGGTCTGGCCCTCAGCTGAGACCGGGAGGGCAGTCGCCATTGCCGCGAGCATCAGCAGCGCACCGACGACCGGGGCGCCGCGACGACTGTCATGGAACCGCCGTGTCACCTGCGCCCTCGGGTCTGCGTGGCGGCCCTGGTGTCGTGTCGAGCGCGTCGAGCAGGCGGGGGTCGGCGAGGTCGATCTGCACGCCGGCTACGCGGCCGTCGTAGTCGCGCATCAGGCAACGCCCTTGGCGGAAGCCGACGAGCTGTGAACGCAGCCGCTCGTCCTCTGGGTCGAGCCGCAACAAGGCGAGTGCCCGCTCGGCCTCGCGGTCAGATTCAACGCTAAAACACATCGCGCAGCCGATCAGCGGGTCGAGGTCCTCGACGTCTGCAAGCGCCTGGGTGGCCAATAGCGGCGTCACGTTCTGGGCGCGGCCCAGCCGGGAGATGCGATCGACCAGTGCCCGCCCCTGTGAGTCGGCAAGCAACACCCACGCCTCGTCGAAGCAGAGCACCGCGTGGCGCGACGGATCGCGCGAGGTGAGTGAGAGCGCGTACACGGCGAGCAGCCGCAGCACCGCCTGGCCGACCCGCTCCTCCTCGAGCAGCTCCGAGCGGGCGGTGCCTGGCAGTGCCAACTGGAGGTCGCGGATGCGCAGGCTCGTGACGTCGGCGGTGCCGGCTTCAGCGGTCTTTCCTTCCCTCGACGCAAAGCCGAGCCGCGCGAGCCCGGAGGCCGCATGGGCGCGTAGCGATCGGGCGACCGCGCGCCCTTCGTCGGTGTCGGTGCTCTCGAGCCGGTCGAGCACGTCCTCACACGACCGCGACCCCGCCGCACATGCGAGCTGGACGGCAAGCCGGACCTCGGTACGCCACTGCGGCACCACCGGGTCGGGCAGGATCGAGACGAGGAACGCCACAGCAAGGTCCTCACGGGTCTCAGCCGGGGCCACTCGCAGCGGGTCGAGCATTCCCGCCTCCCGGTCGGTGGAGCCGAGCTCGACGGTCTCGATCCGATCGCCAACCCCTGGAAGCCGGTCAAGGCGGTGGTCGCCCTTGGGGTCGATGTCGACGATCGCTGACCCCGCGAGAAACGCCTGGTAGGCGATCAGCTCGAGCGTCAGTGTCTTGCCTGATCCAAGCGTGCCCGACAGCAGCACCGCGGGCGCCCGTGCGGTGCGCGACGCCTCGGTCGGATCGAACAGCACCGGCTGGCGTGACCCCGACAGGGTGTGGCCGATGTAGGGGCCGGTCTCCGATCCGACGGCGTGGGTGGCAGTGGGAACCATCGCCCCGATCTGCTCGACGGTCATGTAGTCGTCATAGGCCGCCACCGGTGCGCGCTGGCCGGGGAAGTGCGAGCAGAACAGCTTGAGCTGGTCGCCCAGCGGACGGTGCAGATCGACCGGCCGGTACTCCGATCGCAGCCGCTCGACGCGCTCCTCGAGCTCTGGGGCCGATGTCGCGCTTACACATAGCGACAGCTGAGCGCGCAACAGAGGCGGCCGCTCGGCCGCGGTCAGGTACTCCTCGAGCTCGCGCGCTGCCCGCGGCCGCTCACTCGCGTTGGCCGACGCGCCGTGGTCGCCGGCGGCCTCCTCGGCATAGGCGTGGTCG
>JBBRYL010000172.1:0-3144 GCA_038237685.1 Solirubrobacterales bacterium
ACCCGCGACTCGAGATCGGTCTGCAGGCCGCCAAGCGACTTGCGCGTGAGGACCGACAGGCGCACGGCGATCAGCGGGCCCGCCTGGGGGTCGAGGATGCGGTGGGGGGCCGCCACCCGCGTGACCCTGTCGGCCAGGTAGGCGCGGGCGCCGTGGATGGCGGTCACCTGGCCGTCCTTTGAGTAGGCGTTGTCGATCTCGCGGTCGCGCGCGACGATCTGTCCCTCGAGGTCGGCCAGGTCGATCAGGGGTTCGTCGGTGATCGCGTTCATGCCGTGTACGAGCGCCGGCAGGTCGCGCTCGACGACGAAGTCGGCGCCGTGGTCCTTGAACGCCTGGACCGGCGCGGGTGGCCCGCTGCCGATCCGGTCCCTAAGCACGGCAGCGATGCTCTTGGAGGTGGTGTCGGGGTTCTGCTCGGAGCCCGACAGCGCGAACTCCTTCTCGATGATCTTCTCGGTGAGCACGAACCACGTGTAGTCGTAGCCCGTCTTCTGGATGTGGGCCAGCGTGCCCAGCGTGTCAAAGCCGGGATAGAGCGGGCCGGGAAGTCGCGCGCCGGTGGCGTCGAACCACATCGAGGACGGGCCGGGGATGATCCGGATCGCGTGGCGCGGCCAGATCGGGTCCCAGTTCTCGATGCCCTCGACGTAGTGCCACATGCGGTCGGGGTTGATCTCGTTGGCCCCGGCGTCCTTGGCGATGGCAAGCATCCGGCCGTCGACGTGGGCGGGCACACCGGCGAGCATCTTCTTCGGCGGCTCCCCAAGCCGAGCCGGCCACTTCTCCCGTACGAGGTCGTGGTTGCCGCCGATGCCGCCGGTCGTGAGCACCACAGCCTGTGCGCGCAGCTCGAAGTCGCCCGCCTCGTTGCGCGAGCTGGCCTGCCCGCGCTCGATCGACTGCGGCTCGAGCAGCTTGCCGGCCACGCCCGCGATGGCACCGGCGGTCACGGTCAGCCGGTCGACGCGGTGGCGGAAGCGGACCTCCACCAACCCGCGCGAGACGGCGTCGCGCACCCGGCGTTCGAACGGCGCGACCACGCCGGGGCCGGTGCCCCAAGTGACGTGGAAGCGCGGCACCGAGTTGCCGGGGCCGTCCGCGTTGTAGCCGCCGCGCTCGGGCCAGCCGGGGTTGGGGATCCAGCGCATACCCTGGGCGTGTAGCCACGGCCGCTTCTCGCCCGCGGCGAAGTCGACGTAGGCCTCCGCCCATTTCCGCGGCCACTCATCCTCGGGGCGGTCGAAGCCGGCGGTGCCCATCCAGTCCTGCAGCGCCAGGTCGCGCGAGTCCTTGATGCGCATGCGCCGCTGCTCGGGGCTGTCGACGAACATCAGCCCGCCAAGCGACCAGAAGGCCTGGGCGCCGAGATAGGGGCCCGGCTCCTGGTCGATCAGGAGCACCCTGCGGCCGGCGTCGGCCAGCTCGGCCGTGGCCACCAGGCCGGCGAGGCCGGCTCCGACCACGATCACATCGGCGATGTGCTCGGCGGGGGTCACGCGCGCATCATTCCTGACGGCGGCCTCAGAGCTCGGGCTCCTCCCCGGGGAAGAGCCACGGCTGAGCCCGGTGGTCGCGCTCCAGCAGGGTGGCGCGAGTGATGACCGCAGGGCCGTAGCGGTCACGCAGCCGGTCGACCACGGCGTCGAGCGGGTCGCGGCTCGGGCCTTCCAGCGGCAGCTGAAGCTGGATGCCGCTGCCCCTGGCAGCGAGGCCCGAAACGGTGATCCCGAGCAGCGTGAGTCCGCGCCGCTCGATCAGGGTCGCCGACCCGGCCATCAGGCCACGCACGGCCTCGAGGATCGGGGCGGTGGCCGCTGTCGCGCGAGGAAGTGTGCGCGAACGGGTGGCGTGCGAGAAGTCGCCGAAACGCAACCGCAGGATCACGGTCCGTCCCGCCCGGTTGGCCCTGCGCATGCGCCGCGTGACGCGATCCGCCAGGGCGATTGCCACCGCGTCCAGCTCCTGTGGCGTGCGCCCGCCCCGCCCGAGCGCGCTCTGGGAGCCGAAGGAGCCGCGGCCACGGCGTGCGCGTACCGGACGCGGGTCACGCGCGTGTGCGAGCGCATGGAGATGGCGTCCCGACCCGCGGCCAAGCATCGCGACCAGCGCCCCCTCCTCGAGCTTGGCGAGCTGTCCGACGGTCCGCAGCCCGCGGTCGTGCAGCCGCGTCGCCGTCGCTTCGCCCACGCCCCACAGCCGCTCGACCGGGAGGGGATCCAGGAACGCGCGCTCGCGGTCTGGCACAACCACGAGCAGCCCGTCGGGCTTCGACTCCGCGCTGGCCACCTTGGCCAGGCTCTTGGTTCGGGCGACCCCGACCGAGATCGGCAGGTCGACCAGCCGGCGGACCTCGGCGCGCAGGGTCTGGGCGATCGCTGCGGGCGATCCGGAGATCCGCTCGAGCCCGCGGACGTCCAGGAACGCCTCGTCGATCGAGATCCGCTCCACCAGCGGCGCGGTGTCGTCGAAAATCGCCGACACGGCCTTACTGGCCTCGAGGTAGGCGTCGAAGTGCGGTTGCACCACGATGGCCTGCGGGCACAGCTGCCGCGCGCGTCGCCCACCCATCGCCGAGCGCACGCCGAAGGCGCGCGCCTCGTAGCTGGCGGCGAGCACGACGCCGCCGCCGACGATCACCGGGCGGCCGCGGAGCCTCGGGTCGTCGCGCTGCTCGACCGACGCGAAGAACGCGTCGAGGTCGGCGTGGAGGATGGTGGCCGCACTCATGCGAACGTATGTTCGTCTACGGAGGTGTCGACATGCAAGCCCTCGTCCACCACACGCTCGAGGCGACCTCGGCGCTCACGATGGGAGGTGGTCACGGCGGACTGGCAGGAGTCGCTCGAGATCGCGGCCGCCGTGGTCCTCGCCTTGTTCTTCGTGCTCTTGGGGTGGTCCTCGCGCCAACATGCCCGGGGCGGGGCCGCCGTTACACTGCGCCGCCTATGCGACCCGCCACGCGCGCGCTTGCCGCCATCATCTGTCTCGTTGTTCTCTCGTTCACCGTCGCCGCCTGCGGCAGCAGCAGCTCGTCCGACAAGGGCAAGAACCCGCTTGACAACGCGCTCGGGTACTTGCCCAAGAACAGCCCGTTCGTGGCCAGCTTCGATACCAATCCGAAGGGCAGGTCGTTTGCCAACG
>JBBRYL010000173.1:0-3141 GCA_038237685.1 Solirubrobacterales bacterium
CTCGCGCTCGCCGTCGAGCGCCAGACCACCGTTCACACCATCATCGACACGCCGGCGCCCGAGGTCGCCGCCTCGGCCATCTGAGATAATCCACTCAGGAGACCGCCACCGAAGTTCCACGGCGAGCGGGACGTCCTCGCTGTGGGTAGTCCCTGCGGTCAAGGAAATCGACCAGCGGCTCATCAGCGTTGAGCGGGATCATCTGGTGCTGAGAGTGCCTGGGATCCGACGGGTTGTTGGAGTTCGGGCTTCCCGGATCAACCTGCCCGTAGCAATGAGCGAGCTCCTGACTGAAGATGAATGCGACATCGCCATTGACCTGTCCGTTCCCGTAGGTCGAATTCTGCGAGTCGACTGCTGCCCCCGCGGTGGGGCTGTCGCCATGGCACGACTGGCCACCACCCGCATGGGGGTGATCAGCGCTGCGATCCCGCTGTCGAAGCGGTCGCGGCGAAGACCATCGTGCACGCTTAGCATTCCCACCAACGCGTTGTGCCGCGCCATGAAGTCGTCTGAGGCGATGCGGGCCTCCGTGTCGCAGACCGATAGGTAACCGCCAGAGGGACGGCGGTGGGCCGCATCGTCCGGGCACTGCCAAGGTGCGGCGATGGTGAAGCGGAGTCCTTCGGTCGCATCCCTCCCGGTGTCATTGAACTCGCCGATTCCGGCCCGCAGAGGCCACATTCGCTGCAGCTCTCGAAGCGCCGCGAGAATCGACCCCTCAACGGCAGCGTCATAGGAGGTGTGCTCGGGATCCTGGTCGTGAGGCGCGTCGCTGCTCGTGTGTGCCGGCGCAAGCCATGGATAGATCAGCAGACGTAGATCACGGCTGACGCGGAACGACCTGGAACCGACATAGAGCGTCTCGGGGTTTCCGTCAACGGTCGCTTGGAAGAAGACCGAGTAGGAGGCGCTTTGAAGGTTGGTACCGGGAATCCAGCAGTTGAACACCGGAGATCCGTCGAGGTGGCCGACGGGAGTCGCGTTGAGCCGGGGAGGGCCGTTGCCGGTCCATTCAGCCGCCACGCTGAAGGAGTTCTGGCTGTGGTTCATGCGGACAAGGCAGCGTGGGTCGCTCACCATGGCAGCAGAACCGTTCCCGGTCACCTGAGTGCGCGCCAGCGTGTCCTTACCTTCGATCAGGTCATAGGGTTCGTTGGCGCTGCGATCGACGTCAATGCCTTGTGTGATCCTGCTCGCATCGATCGTGACGTCGCCGCACCCGGCCACGTCCGACGTGCACTCCGCGAGCGCGCTTGCTGTTCCGAACAGAAATGTAACCGCCGACACGACGCTCGCAACAACGAGACGTCTCGCTTCCGTTCTCACGACGAGGCGTTCGTTGCAATTTGACCGCACGCGAAGGTCCGCAACAGACGGCGATGCAACACTCAGCACGACCGGCTTCTCTCGGATGGTGTCGGCTGCGGCCGCGAGGCGGCGGGGGTGGTGCCCGGTGGGTACGCTCCAACATGGGCGTTGCCCGCGCGCAGGTGGCGCATGTCCTGCGGTCTGGCGCTGGCGGCGGGGACCCGGGCGAGGGGTGCGTGGACGTCGGCGGGCGGGTCCTGCTCGATCTGCGCGTGGGCGGCGGCCGGGGCAAGGGGCGTGTTGTCGGCGGGCTGCGCTTGAGCGGCCGGGACGGCGAGCGCGGCGATGGCCAGCGCGGCGTCCAGCGTGCGGGTGGTGGTCATTGCGCGGCTGCTCCCTGGTGGGTGGGTGAACGGGCCCGACGACTCGGGTGAGGCCACGTTCACGACGCGTGCTGCGGGCGACCGGTGTCTGGTCGGGTCGTGGGGCGACATTAGGTGCGGACACGCCCGCTTCCTATCCCATGAATCCTGGGATCTTTCAACACGCGCCCCTTGCCGCCGCCGGACGAACGATCAATACTCACTGAATGATGTGGACCTTCGAACGGGCTGAGGCCGACATCGCGCAGCTCTCGGAGCAGGTGCTTGACAAGGACGACTTCTGCTGGGCCGCCGGGGAGCGGATCGCCCGTGTCGTGAACTTCGACGCGTCCTGCTGGCACACCCACGACCCGGCGACGCTCCTGATCACCAGCCATATCACCGAGCGGCTTCCGTTCTGTCGCTTCGAGTTGCTCGCCCACAACGAGTATGCGACGGATGACGTCAATCTCTTCGCCGAGCTCGCGACCAGCCGCCGACGAGTCCGAACACTGCGCGGAGCCACGCGGAACCGCCCTGACAACAGCGAGCGCTACCGCGAGCTGTTCGTCCCCAACGGCCTTGACGGCGAGCTACGCGCCGCTCTCGTCGACGGCGGTTCCTGCTGGGGTGGTCTGATCGTCACGCGCGACGCCGGCCAGCCTGACTTCAGCGGCGAGGACACGGCCTTCTTGTCTCGTCTGTCGCGTCCGCTGGCCAAGGGGCTGCGCACCTCGATCCTGGCGACCGGAGCGCACGGCGAGCCCGGGCCAGACGCGCCAGGATTGGTCGTCATCGACGCACATGGCGAGGTGGACGCTTGCTCGGAGTCGGCGATCTCCTGGTTGCAGGAGCTTGACGAGGGCGCAGATGAGCTCCCAGCGGCCGTCCTGTCAACTGCAGCAGCGGCGCGACGCGCTGGACCCGGCGAGACACCAACCCGCTCGCGCGTGCGCACTTCAGCTGGTCGCTGGGTCGTGCTGCACGGCTCACGCATCGCGGACGCGACCGATCGCGTCACGGTGATCATCGTGCCCGCCACGCCCTTGGACGTCGTCGCGCTGCTGCTCGGCGCCTACGGCCTCACTGCGCGCGAACGCGAGGTGGCCGACCTTGTGTTGCGCGGCCAATCGACTGCGCAGGTCAGCGCCGCGCTGTTCATCGCCTCCTACACCGTCCAAGACCATCTCAAAGCGATGTTCGAAAAAGTCGGCGTGCACAGCCGCAAAGAGCTCATAGGCCACGTCTTCTTCGAGCACTTCCTGCCCCGCATCACCGACCACGCCACACCAGCCGCAAACGGCATGCTGCTCTGAGCACATCGCAGCGAGGTTGTCCCGTAGTCCGTAGAAGTTGAGGTGGCGGTCCTCCCGCCTCGTCCGCTCGCGTTGCGAGCGTGACCGGCGCCAACCAAGTCCGCGAGGATAGGAGGACCGCATGGGGACCGTAGACCACGATGCCGACGAGC
>JBBRYL010000174.1:0-3088 GCA_038237685.1 Solirubrobacterales bacterium
ACCAATCTTGGCCAGGAGTGCAGGGGTTTGTGCACCAAGAACGCACGACATCCGTGACCGCGAGCGCGGCGCGGGAGCTTTCGCAGAGCCTCTAGCGCAGACCGAAGCCGCTGGGCTCGACGGTGATCAGGGCGGCACGCGGCCGCCCGCAGGTCGAGATCCGCGCCGCCAGCATTCCGAGGGCCGCGGCGTCCTCGGAGACCCCGCCCACGGGCAGCACGACCGGCTCGCGGGCTCGCATCGCGGCCTGGGTCACGGTCTGAGTGAGCCGACCGTCGCCCATCGGGCTGCGGAGGAGGTCTGTGACCTGGGAGCCGAGCACCGTCTGCTCGGGTCCGAACGCGGCCTCCGCGGCTTCGCTGATAGCGCTGACGGCAAGCTCGACGGTCGCGATCAGGAATGCGGCGCCCGCGCCCGGCAGAGCCTCGCGCGCGCAGCTGAGCACGAGGCCCATGCCGCAGACCTGGCAGACGCGCGTGGGCGGAAGGCTCGGTTCCACGATCGGGGGCTCCTCCGCGGGCTCGCCACAGCGCGAGCAGAATCGGATCGCACTGGCGCGCCCGGCGACGGACGTGAAGGAGTGGTCGATCTTTATGAGCGCGGCCATGAGTTCAGGGCGATATCACCACGCGCCCGGCCCCTACGCGCAGCCGCCACGGCAAATGCAGCGCCTTGCACCGAAACCCGGTGCGAACGCCCCGCCCTCGATGGTTCTAGGATCGCCGCGTGCGGTCGTCTGCCTCGCTGGTGTCGTGTTCAGTGCTGGTGGCACTCGCGCTGACCGGTTGCGCCAGGGATCAGGACACCCCCCTGGCGCCGGCGTGCCGCGAAGGCTCCAATGCCGTGACCAAGGCCCTGGCCGCCGCGCCACGGCCCGTGACGCTCGACGGGACGTCGCTCTCGGACTGCCTGCGTCAGGCGGGGAGAAACGGCGACAGCGCCGAGCTGAGCGAACTTGGCATCGGCTACGTGGAAGCCGCATCGCGGCTTTCACGCGCGGCGTCGCGGCGGCCGGCCAGCCGGCAGGCCCTCGAGCTCGGCTACCTGATCGGCGCCGTACGCAGCGTGTCGTCGAACACCCAGGGCACCGCGACCGAGCTGGTGCGCCGGGTCGAGAACGAGGCCAACCAGGTCGACGCGACCGGACCGGCGTTCAGGCGTGGCCAGCGCGCGGGCCGGCGGGCCGGCTGACCCCAGTAGCCTGCTCCACAGAGCAATCCGAAGGAGAACGATGGCCGTAGAGCAGCAGTTGTGGGGCTCGGAGACGAGCAAGGCAGTGGACAACTTTCCGGTGTCGGGCGAGCGCGTGCCCACCCCCGTCGTGCGCATGCTGGGGCGAATCAAGGCCGCCGCCGCGCGCACCAACGCCGAGCTCGGGCTGCTCGACGCCGACATCGCGGAGCGGATCGCAGCCGCGGGCGACGAGGTGGCCGCCGGGGAGCACGACGACCAGTTCCCGATCGACGTCTTCCAGACCGGGTCGGGAACCTCGACCAACATGAACACCAACGAGGTGATGGCCAACCTCGCGGGTGAGGGCGCACACCCCAACGACCACGTGAACATGGGGCAGTCCTCCAACGACGTGTTCCCCTCGGCCGTCCACCTGGCCGCGGCATCGGAGGCCACCGAGAAGCTGCTGCCCGCTTTGCAGAAGCTCGAGCAGTCCTTCGCTGCCAAGGCCGAGGAGTGGAAGGACGTGGTCAAGGCCGGGCGCACCCACATGATGGACGCCGTGCCGGTGACCCTCGGCCAGGAGTTCTCGGGCTACGCCGCCCAGGCACGCCTGGGCCACGCGCGGGTATCCGACGCGCTGCCGCGCGCGCTGCAGATCCCGCTCGGCGGCACCGCGGCCGGCACCGGCCTGAACACCCATGCCGAGTTCGGCGAGCGCGCCCGGGCGAAGCTGAGCGACTCGACCGGCCTGCCGATCACGGCGCCGGAGGACCCGTTCGAGGCCCAGGGCAACCGCGACGGGCTCGTGGAGCTTTCGGGGGCGCTGAAGGTCGTGGCCGTGTCGCTCACAAAGATCGCGAACGACCTGGTGATCATGGGCTCGGGGCCGCGTACCGGTCTGGTCGAGCTGTCGCTGCCCGAGCTTCAGAAGGGCTCGTCGATCATGCCGGGCAAGGTCAACCCCGTGATCCCCGAGGTCGTCCTGCAGGTGGCGGCACAGGTGATCGGCAACGACGCCGCGGTCACGATCGCCGGCACCCAGGGCAACTTCGAGCTGAACGTGCGTGTGCCGGTGATCGCGCGCAACGTGCTCGACTCGATCACGATCCTCTCGAGCGCGACCAGCATGCTGGCCGAGAAGTGCGTCGACGGGCTCGAGGCGCGCGAGGAGAACCTGCGGCGCCACGCGGAGTCCACACCGGCCATCGCGACCGCGCTGAACCCGCACATCGGCTACGACAAGGCCACCGAGATCGTCAAGGAGGCCGTGGCCTCCGAACGGACGATCCGCGAGGTCGCCATCGAGAAGGGCGTCGGCGAGGCCACGCTGGACGAGGCCCTGGACCTGCGCAAGATGGCCCGCGGCTCCGGCGCGTAGAGCAACCCTCGGCGCGCGCAAGGACCACAGCGGGGCGGTCGCTCCCGGCGACCGCCCCGTGTGTAGGTCAGGCACCCCTGCCCGGACTCCTGCACCTACGCAAACGGAGCGCCCGGCCAAACCTTGCGGTTTTCGTTCCGGTTAGTCCAGCGCCCTGTCGAGGTTGATGGCCGCGCTGATCAGCGACAGGTGGGTGAACGCCTGGGGAAAGTTGCCGAGCTGATCGCCGGCCAGGCCGATCTGCTCGGCGTAGAGCCCCACATGGTTTGCGTAGGTGAACATCTTCTCGAGCGCCAGCCGCGCCTCCTCCAGACGGCCGGCGCGCGTGAGCGCCTCGACGTACCAGAACGAGCAGATCGAGAAGGTGCCCTCGGCGCCGTCGAGCCCGTCGTCGGAGACCGCCGGGTCGTACCGGAACACCAGGCTGTCGGCCACCAAGGTCTCGCCGATCGCGTCGAGGGTCGAGAGGAAGCGCGGATCTGTAGGCGCGACGAACTTGACCATGGGCATCAGCAGCAGCGAGGCGTCGAGGGT
>JBBRYL010000175.1:0-3083 GCA_038237685.1 Solirubrobacterales bacterium
CGTCCGCGGCGCGGTCGTCGACTACGCCGAGAGCCTCCAGGGCGCCGGCTTCAAGGTCGAGAACCCCAACGTCGTCGCCGCCTGCGGCTGCGGCTCCTCCTTCCGCGTCGCGGAAGAGGAAGAGGTCTCGGCGGTCTGAGCGCGGCGGGCCCGGGCCGGCGGACGGCCCTCGCGGCCGTCTGCGCCGCCGCGCTGCTCGCCGGGTGCGGCGGCGGCGACGACGCCAAGCCCACGCCCACACCGGCCGAGACGCGCTCTCCCGCCGTCGCCCAGGGCAGCGCCCGGCGACCTGGTCATCGGCCTCACCGAGCAGAACCCGAACCTCCTCTGGGCCGGGTGGCGTGTGGGCGGCTTGGTCGATGAGGCGATAGAAGAGCAGGCCACGTCGTTGGGAGCGGCGGCGGTTGAAGCGGAAGGTGTAGGGTCGGGCCGGGGCGCGGTGGCAGCCTTTCGGCTGGTCCGTTTCCCCGACCCCGCTCACCGAACCCGGCGTGCACGTTTCCGCGCACCGGGCTCTCCACGGGCATGCCGGTGGTCACCCACTTGTGCAGCTTGCGCTGGATCTCGAGTACCCGCTCCTGTGCCACCGTCGGCACAGGCCACGGAGCGCTGGCATTCACCGGCGACCTCCCCGCGTTCCAGTCGGGCGCTGCAAGCCCGCTGCCTCCGTTCGCCATGTACCGGGCTCTCCCCGGCGCCGACTACTACGAAGGCTCCGCCCCCTCCCGCCGCCATCAGCGGACGCTGCGCCTTGCCTGCCCCGCAGGGCGTCGGCGAGGGCGGGAGGGTTTCCACGTTCACTGCCGTTCGGTCGGCGGGGTGGTGGCCAGCTATGCCCCGGCGGGCCTGCCGCGACGATCACGCAGCCACTCGTCGCGGTCCCACGGCGGCCGAATACATGCCGCGCGGGCCGGTCTCCCAGGAATCCACAGGGAAACCGCGCACCGCATGGCCGGCCCATATCCATCGGGTTTGAGCCGACGACCTCACTTGCGGGGGTTCTGGCACTGGTTCACTTGCGTTACACCGTTCCGCCTTGCTTGCCGCGCCCGCGCAGTCCGACAGTCCCTGCGCGTCACGTCCTCGTCAGGGCCGCTCCCGCCCTCACCCACAGCTCCGGGGGTCAGGCTCCCTCAGCTTCACCGGGCCGCTGCGACAGCCCAGCGGGTGGGGTCTCACACCCCACCCGATCCGACAGCCCCTCGTGGCGCACGAACTCGTTGAGGTAGGCGTCGAGGTGCTGTGGCTCGACGGCGCCCTGGTGGCAGCCAAGGAGCCAGCGCTTGAGCAGACTTGCGACGCGGTGGGCGCCGGGCATGGCCGCGTGCGCGGGATCGCTGCCGTCGGTGATCACGATCCGTTCGTGGGTGTAGCCGTGATCGGGCAGCGTGAGATAGCCGTAGCGTCACCAGGCAGTCGGCGTCGGCGTCGATCGCGTCGCCGAGCTGGCGGGCGGCCTGCTTGAGCGAGGTCTCGCGGACGCCCCCGAGCGACCGGGGCGCGCCGTCGTTGCTCATTTGCCCGCCCCGTGCGCGTACGCGTTCACGGGGTCGGGGCAGGGGTCGCGGGGTTGATGGCGTAGTTATGGAGCGTGCGGGGCGATGAGGCGCGGCGGGTCTACCGGGGTGGCGAGGAGGTCGTCGTCGCGTTGTTGATGGCGCAGGCCGAGCAGATCGCGACGCTGCGCGCCGAGATGGACGAGCTCAGGCGTCAGGTCGGTCAGAGTTCGCGTAACAGTTCCAAGCCGCCGTCGAGTGATCCGCCGAGTGCGCCCAAGCGCGAGAAGCGTGAGGGGTCGGGCCGGCGGCCGGGCGGCCAGCCGGGTCATGAGGGTCATCGCCGCGCGATGGTCGAGAGCCCCGACCTGACGCTGACGCACCGCCCGCCGAGCTGTTCGGGCTGCGGCAGCGATCTCGCCGGGGTCGCCGATGACGGCGACCCGTTCGTTCATCAGGTCAGCGAGCTGTTGGAGGTGCTTGCCAGCGTCGTCGAGCACCGCCGCGCGCGGGTCTGCTGCCCGGGTTGTGGCAAGCACACGCTGGCCGGGTTGCCGGTCGGCGTCAGCGACGGCTCGTTCGGCCCCAGGATGGAAGCGACGATCGCGACGCTGGCCGGCGTCTATCGCCTCTCGCGTGAGCAGGCCCGTCAGTTGGTGGTCGAGATCTTCAAGGCCCAGGCGTCCAAGGGCGGTATCGACAACGTGATCATGCGCGCGTCGGCGGTTCTGGCCGACCCGTGGGCCGAGCTGGCAGACGCGATCCGCCAGGCAGAGGTCGTGCATGCTGACGAGACGTCCTGGCGTGTCGGCAGCGCGAAGGCGTGGCTGTGGGTCGCCGCGTCGGCGTTGATCGCCTGCTACCGGATCGACCCGTCGCGCAGCCAGAAGGCCGCCAAGGAACTGCTCGGCGAGGACTTCGACGGGTTCTTGATCAGTGATCGCTATGCCGGCTATCACTTCCTGGATGTCCTTCAACAGCAATTGTGCTGGGCTCATGTCAAGCGCCAGGTCCGTGCTCGCCTTCCAGGTAGGCGCGGTGGACGGCGAACACCTCGCGCGTGGCCGCCAAGAGCTTCTGGCCGAGCTTGCCCGGCGCGCCCGGACGTTCGGAAACCTCAACGACCTGCCCTGGCTGGAGCGCGAACTCGCGCCTTTGCGTGAGCGCATCCAGGCGCTGCTGGTGCAGGGTGCTCGCGGCCGTCACCAAAAGTGGACTTCCCCCGCTTTCGTGGACACCTGACGACTGGCCGGTCTGGTCGGTCGGAGAGGATGTCTGTCGATGCCCAAGATCCCCCCGTACTCCCTCGAGTTTCGACTCGAGGCGGTCCGGTTGCTGCGAAGCAGCGACCGGACGATCGCGCAGTTGGCCAAGGAGCTGGGAGTCTCGCCACAGTCGCTGCGTAACTGGAGCACCCAGCTCGACGTCGACGAGGGCAAGGCCGAGGGCCTGTCCTCGGCCGAGCGTGACGAGCTCAAGCGCCTTCGCCGCGAGAACCGAGTGCTCGCCGAGGAGCGCGAAATCCTGAAAAAAGCGGCGGCCTTCTTCGCCAAGGAAGGCGGGACCCGGTGAAGATCTTCCGGTTCA
>JBBRYL010000176.1:0-3017 GCA_038237685.1 Solirubrobacterales bacterium
CCGGCTCTGCGTCTATGCAGGAGGCCGACGGCGGCGAGTGTCAGCAGCGCCGCAAGAACGGCGTAGTCGGCGTAGCGGAAGTTGTGGTGAAAGCTCTCCCAGGTGCCCCCGAGCGCCCACCCGACACCCGCGAAAGCGAAGCACCACACGAGCGAGCCGAGCAGCGTCAGGATTGTGTAGCGGCGGATCGGGCTGCCGAGTGCGCCTGCCGGGATGGATATGAACGACCGCACCACCGGGGTGATCCGCCCGAGGAAGACCGCTAGCGACCCGTGGCGTTCGAACCAGCCCTCAGCGCGGGCCAGCGTTTGCGGGCTCGTGTGGAGCAGACGCCCGTGGCGTTCGATGAAGCCGCGTCCGCCTGTAGCTCCGATGATCCAGCCGACCAGGGCCCCCAAGAGGTAACCCACAGAGCCTGCCAAGGCCAGGATCACGTAACTCTCGAGGCCGGGAGAGAGCGCGGCACCGAACAGCGAGACATGGCCAAGGCCCACAACACCGGCCGCCAGGACGCCGGCATAGAGCATGATCAGCTCGCCACCCACGGGAAGGAGCGCGTCGACGGCCATCAGCAGGAACACGGCGTAGACGCCGTGATGCGAGATCCAATTCGTCAGCTCGCCCGAGACGCTGGCCAGAACAGGGAGCGATTGAAGAGTCTGGTGGCTCACGACCCTAGGGATAGATGTCGCGGATGACCGGCAGATGACGCACGGGCGCCTCAGCGACCAACCAGTGCACAAACGGGCGCCGTCAGGCTAGGTCACCCGGTGGCAGCAACCTCTTCGTGGCGCGCCAGGAAGAAGATGCCGACCAGGACGCCGAGCAGGCCCACGATCTCTGCGGCGATTGCCGCGACTTGCCCGCTGGGGCGCTCGTGGAAGACGAACACCCCGAAGATCACGGCGACCAGCGGGTTGGCCATGTTCAGGGCGGGAAGCGATGTCGACAGCGGCGCGCTGTGGTAAGCGCGCTGGTTGAGTAGGAACCCGGTCGCGCCCAGGGCGCCCATCGTGTACAGCGGCCACGACGTGAACAGTGCCCCGTGGCTGGCCGCGGCGGTCGTCGCCTTGATCGTGCCGGCGATCAGGCCGAAGACCACGCCGGCGGAGATCCCCAGAAGCAGTCCGGCCCGGCGTGGCGTCACGTTCCTCGCCGCGAGCAGCCCCGATCCGGCCACGACGGCTCCCGCGCCGAGCATGAAGGCGGCAGCCGTACCGTCCGGGTTGGTCGAGCTACGGGTCGAGCCGGCCGCCAACACGAAAACGGCGAGCCCAGCCGCGGTCACGCTCACCCATGTCATGAGGCCTCGCGACGGGAGCTGTCGCTCCAGCACGGCGCGGAAGGCGAATGAGAAGACAAGTCCGGTCACCACCAAGGGCTGCACGACGGTCAGCGGCGCCAGACGCAGCGCCAGCGCGTGGAGTCCAAAGCCTGTGAGGCTGGCCGCCATGCCCGCCAGCCAGCCGCGCTGCCTGACGAGGTGGTGCAGCAGCGCTCGCGTTCCGTCGACGCTCGGTGGCGCGCTGAAAGCACTCTGATGCATCAGGGCGACCGACCACCCGAACGCCACCGCCGCGGCGAGAGCGGCCCCCACGCCCGCGGCCATCAGCTTTGCGCGACGAGTTGCTCGCGTTCGGGCCGGCCGAGCACACGCAGCACACGCCAGTGCCCTGCGACCGCGCTGGAAAACGTCGGGTACTCCACGAGCGGGGCGCCCGACTCCGCGACGACCTCGGCCACGGCGGTCTTGTGCAGGGTCGGCAGTTCAGCGCGAGGGGCGGTGGCTCGCAGGTGGTGCGCGAGATGGTGGGTCATGCCGCCCGTCAACCAGCGCACGACGGGGCTCTCGGTCCTGAAGGACGCGGAGGTGCGCACCAGGTGCGCGGCCCACTCGTGGCGTCCCTCGGGGGCCGCAGACGTCGGCGACAGTCCCGTGTTGATGTGCCCGACCACCAGGACCACCGCCGCGATCGTGCTTCCGATGGTCATCGAGGTGACGAGGAGAAGCGCTAGCCGGTCCCAGCCCAGAAGCCATGCGTAGGGCGCGAGGACGAGCAGGCAGACCCCCTTCTCGACGCAGAAAGACCGGAGTCGGTTCGCCCGACCGGGCGTATCGAGTCCGGCAAGCTCTCCTGTCCGGACATAGGTGAGCTGGCTGCGGAGCTCTCCCACCCACGCCAGCCCGTAGAGCATCCAGGCGTAGAGATGCTGGAAGCGGTGAACTGCCCAGCGCGGGGCGCTGGGGTGCAGTCGCACCAAACCCGACGAGCGGGTCGAGTCATCGAGCGGGTAAACCTGCGTGACGCGGTGGTGAACGCGGTGCTTGAGGGTCCAGTGTCCGACCCAGAGCCCGATCGGTGCCGCGGTCTGTACGGCCAGGATGTTCAGCCAGGCGTGCCGCGACAGGCGGCGGTGGCCTGCGTCGTGCAAGACGGTCAGCGTCGCGGTGGCGAGCACCGCCCCGAGCGGGAGAGCCGCGAGCAGCAGCCACTGCCATCTCGGGTGCGAGAGGGCCAGCGCGAGCAGGATGCCGTGGGTGGTCACCGCCAACAGCGCCCAGTCGCGCCATGGCTCGAAGCGATCGCCCGCGAACCACCGACGAATGTCCGGGTGAGGGGCTTCGCGGCTCACGACCCCAGGGATAGTTGGTGCGGATGACCGGCAGATGACGTCCGCGTGCCGTTGCGCGTGCGAGTCTTGCGGATATGCGGATCCTGATCGTCGAAGACGACGAGCGATTGGCGGCTGCCCTTCGCCGCGGCTTTGAGGCCGAGGGCGCCGCTGTCGGTGTCGCCGCGAAAGGCGAGGAGGCACTCTGGCGGGCCTCGGCGAACACATTCACCGTAATCGTTCTGGACCGCATGCTCCCCGGCATCGACGGCATCGAGACCTGTCGTCGCCTACGAGCCCGCGAAGTATGGACCCCCGTGGTGATGTTGACCGCCCGCGCCGCAGTCCAAGATCGAGTGGACGGCCTCAACAGTGGAGCGGACGACTACTTGATCAAGCCCTTC
>JBBRYL010000177.1:0-2985 GCA_038237685.1 Solirubrobacterales bacterium
ACCGTGTACTCGGCCACCAAGGCCGGCGTCATCGGGTTCACCAAGTCGCTGGCGAAGGAGTGCGCCCGCTATGGCGTGCGCGTCAACGCCGTGGCGCCGGGGCCGATCGACACCGACATGCTCAAGGTCGCGCCCGAGCAACTCGGCGCGCTCGGCGAGCGGTTCGTGCAGGGCATGGTGGCCGCCACCGCAATGCGCCGCGCCGGCCGTCCCGAGGAGGTCGCGGCCACGATCGCCTACCTGGCATCCGAGGACGCCTCGTTCGTGACCGGCGAGACCATCGGAGTCTCCGGCGGCCTTGGAATGATGTAGATGCCCACGGCCGGTGCCCACGGCTGGATCGGTCATGCATGACCGATCCGGAACAGGTCAAGATCCGCGAGGTCGGCCCCCGCGACGGGTTCCAGAACGAGCCAGAGGTCATCGCCACCGAGGACAAGGTGGCGCTGATCGACGCGTTGGGCCGCACCGGGCTGCGGCGGCTCGAGGTCTCGAGCTTCGTGCGCGCCGACGTGATCCCCCAGCTGGCCGACGCCGCCGAGGTGCTGCGCGCGATCGAGGTGCCCGACAGCGTCGAGCTATCCGTGCTGATCCCCAACGAGCGTGGGCTGGAGACGGCGCTCGGACTCAAGGACCGGTTCGCCACCATCAGCGTGTTCCTCTCGGCGTCTGAGACCCACAATCGTCACAACGTGAACCGCTCGGTCGAGGAGTCGCTGGCCGGCCTCGAGCGCGTGCTGGCCACCGCTGCCGCCGAAGGGCTGCACTGCGAAGGCGTGATCGCTACCTCGTTCGGCTGCCCGTACGAGGGCCATGTCGATCCCGATCGCGTGTTCGAGATCGCAGCGCGCCTGGGCGCCGCAGGCTGCGCCGAGGTCGGCTTCGGCGACACCACCGGCATGGCCAACCCCGCCCAGGTCCGGGACTTCTACGCCGAGGCGTTCGCCCGCCTCGGGGGCATCGAGCTCACCGCGCACTTTCACAACACGCGTGGCCAGGGCTTGGCAAACGCGCTTGCGGCGCTCGAGGCCGGAGTGCGCTCGTTCGAGTCATCCTTCGGCGAGCTGGGCGGCTGCCCGGTACCGGCCGGCGCCACAGGCAACATCGCCAGCGAGGATCTCGTCTCGATGCTGCACGAGATGGGGTATGAGACCGGCATCGACCTGCCCGCGCTGCTCGAGTGCGCCCGCTGCGCCCAGACCACGCTCGGCCGGCCTCTGGGAAGCCACCTGCTCACCGCGGGGCCGGTCGATTGGCACCCACCGGGCCTCTGAGCGCTCCATACGACGGTTGGAGTTGTTGCAGGGTGGGAAGCATGCCTCTGGCCGGAACCTAGGAAAGGAATCTTTCGATGCAACGTCCTCGTAATCGCAGCACCCTGCTCGTACTGCTCGTGGCCTGCCTGTCGCTGTCGCTGGTCGGCGCCGCATCCGCGAGCGCCGCCGGACCCAAGTTGACGGGCCCCAAGAGCGGCTCCGTGCTTGCGCGTGGCTCCCAGCCGACGTTCAAGGCATACGACTCGTCGCCAAACGCGAGGAAGTACCGCGTCTTCATGACGATCTCGACCACCAACAAGGTCGGCCAGCGCACCCACGATCTCCGTCGGCCCTCGATCAACGGCGACCAGATCGGCACCTTCACGTCGATGAAGCGCAAGGGCAGCAGGTTCAGCTACAAGGCGGAGAACTACTCCTTCCCGACCTGGTACATGAACCGCCCGGGCAAGTACTACTGGCAGGCTTTCCGCATCGACTGCCGCGTCAAGAGCTGCCACATCCACTCGAAGGTCAGCAGCTTCATCGTCCGCTAGCCGCCACCACACGTCGGCTCGGTCAGCTCTCCTCGGAGAGCGCCGGGCCGATCTCGGCGTCGAGGCGCTCGATCAGCTCGCGTGTGAACGCATGCAGTCGATCGAGCGCCTCGGCGTCCGCGGGGTCGTGCCCGGCCGTGGCGACCGTGATCGCCGGCAGCCTCCGCGCAAGCGCCTTCGACGCGTTGGACGGCTCGTGGGACACGAAGCGCACCGGGCGCTCGCCATGGCCGTCCGAGGCGTCCTCGGCCACGTCGGCGCTGATGCGCAGCAGGTCACGATGGCAGCGCTGGGGCGCCAGCGGGCCCTCGCGGCGCGTGTAGTGCACAGGGCCCGATCCGGCCGCTCCGATCGAGACCACCGCGGTTGTCTCCCGTGCGAGCTGCTTGCGGTTGGCCCGCAGCCAGGCGCTCATGCCCAGCGCGAACGGTTGATTGGCGCCGGTGAGCACGACCCAGAGGTTGAAGTGGTCGAGCCGGCCGTGCAGCTCGTCCGCAAGGCGCAGTGCTGCCGCCGCGGCGGCAGCACCGGCCGGATCGGGGCCGGCACCCGACAGTTCGATGTCCACCAGCGGGGGCGTGAGCAGGATCAGCAGCACCGTAGGCACGAACTGCACGATGGTCAGCGCGCTCGAGTCGACCCCGGCCACGCGCACTGCACAGCACGCGAGCACCATGAGCATTGCGGCCACCATCGCCCGCCACGGATCGCGCAGCAGCCTGGTGATCACCCGCAGGCCTCCGCTTTCGCGTGGCGAGTCGTAGCCGGCCACCAGAATCAGCACGCCGGGCTTGTCGGCGTCCTCGCGCGAGACCACGTTCTGTGACGCGCGCCGCCCGAACAGCCGCCTGACCGGTGCGAACAGCCCCGTCACGTCGAGGAAGGTCAGCAGGGCCGCGGCCAGCACCACCGCCGCCCCGGGAGCGGGCGAGCCCACGGCGATCACGCTGCCCGCGATGGCCATCACGGCGTGGGTGGCGTGGGCCAGGCCGAAGTGGGTGCGGACGAAGATCGGCTCGATCTCGGCCTCGCGTCCGCAGTCGGCGAGGCGGCCGGCCAGGTGCACAGCCGCCCGGCGCTCGGCGTCGGTCCCGGCCACGCGCCCGGCGTATGCGGAAAGCGTCTCGGCCTCTGTCTGCGCTGTGGCCATCCGCTGGGGCAGGTTAGAGCGGCAT
>JBBRYL010000178.1:0-2970 GCA_038237685.1 Solirubrobacterales bacterium
GCGGCGTGATTCTGGTCTTGCGGCCTTTGCCGTGGGTGGCGATGTGCGCGGCGGGCTTGCCAGTGTGGACGTCTGCTCGGGTCAGCGCGGTGAGCTCGGACACGCGGACGCCCGTGGTGATCATCAGGAGGATGATCAGATGGTCTCGTCGGCCGGTCGGGGTGCTGCGGTCCGGGGTGGCGAGCAGCGCGTCGATCTCGGTCGCGGTGAGGTAGGTGAGGATCGTCTGATCGTGGTTCTTGGGGGGGATCGCGAGGACCCTGGCGATCAGGTCGGCGTGCTCGGGATGGCGCAACGCGGCGTGACGGTAGAGCGAATGGATCGCGGCCAGGCGGGCGTTGCGCGTGCGGGTGCTGTTCCCGCGCTCCTGCTCGAGCATCGTCAGGAACGAGGTGATCAGTTCGGCGTCGAGAACACTGATGTCCAGGACGCTTGGCTGGATGCCAGTCTGCTCGTGGGCGTATTTGAGCAGCAGCCGCAGCGTGTCGCGGTAGGCGGTGATCGTGTGCTCGCTCGCGCCGCGCTGACCGACGAGATAGCTGGTGAAGAACGACTCCAGTGTAGGTGCCAGGGCGCTCATCGGATGGTCTCCTGCCAGGCGGTGAGCCGGTCGTGCACGGTCTGCATCAGCTGCGGGCTGGCGGTCAAATACCAGTAGGTGTGCGATGGATCCGCGTGACCGAGGTAGTTCGCCAAGGTCGCGATCCGCGCATCGACATCGACCCCCTGCTCGTGCGCGTCGATCAACGTGTTCACGGCAAAGCTATGGCGGGCGTCATGCAGGCGTGGGGCTCGACAGCCCGGTGGGATGGGCAGCCGGCAGTCGCCGACCAGTGTTCGGAACGCAGCCCGTGCGGTGTTCAGGTTCAGCCTGCCGCCCTTGGGGCCGATCAACAGCGGTCCTGTTGGCGGCGCGAGCTTGGCGCGGAGCTGCTGGTAGTCGAGCAGCGCCTGCACGGTCGTGGGGTGCAGCGGGAGGCGGCGCACCCGGCGGTTCTTGCCCGTCACGAGCAGCGCATGTCGCTCGGTGTCGAGATCCTCGACGTCGAGCGCGGCCGCTTCTCCGCTGCGCATCCCGGTGGCGGCGAGCAGTCCAATCAGCGTGTGCATGCTCACCGCCAGCATCGGCGGGGCGAGAGTGAGCGCCCTGTTCATCAGCGCGACGATCTGCTGCTCGGAGTACAGGTACGGGATCCGGCGTGGGGTCTTGGACGGGATCAGCCCTGCGGGGATCAGCTGTGCGGCGGTTGGGTCCAGTGCGTGGACGTGCACGGCGAGACCGCGGACGGCGCGCAGCTTGCGGGCCTGCCAGCCCGGGGTCGCGTCCGGGTGCTCGGTCGCGAACGCGAGCGCAGAGGCGACGGTGATCCGGGCCTGCCCGCGCGCGGCCAGGCCGTCCAGGAAGCTGGCAAGCAGCCAGTCTTCGTCGGCGAGAATGTAGCCCCGGGCTCGGCGATCACGGAGATAGTCGCCTGCGGCAAGATGCAGATCGACGCTCATCTTGCCGCTCCGGCCGAGGTCGGCCACGGCCGCGCGAGCACGACCAGCGCTCGGTGATCGGAGCGGGCATAGATCGCGCTGGTCTCGGGGCTTGAGTGCCGCAATAGCTGACCGACCTCCGCCAGGCCGCCACCCGCGGCGAGCACGCCGCACGCGGCGGTGTGTCGAAGCCGGTGAGCGCCGCCCCCGCCAGCGACTCCGGCAGCGACCAGCGCCCGCGCCGCGACGCTAGAAACTGCCGTCGAGCTCAGTGGCCCATGGGGAGCGTCGAGCGCCAGGAACACCTCCCGGTGCGCCGGCCCCCGAGGTCGCCCACGGGAGAGATAGCCGGCCAGCAGCTTCCCGATGTCGACCGGCAGCGGCAGATGATCACGGCGCGCGCGCTTGCCGCGCACCAGCACGACCCCCTCCCGCCAATTGACGTCCTCCAGCCGCAGGCGGGCGACCTCCCCGGCCCGCAGCCCCAGCCGCCACATCAAGACCAGCATCGCCTCGTCGCGAGCCCTTGCTGAGCCTGCCGGCAGCCCGGCCACCAGACTCTCAAGCTCGGTCACGTTCAACGCCTTGGGCGGCACCTTCCCCGTCGGCGCAGCGACCTTTCCCACCGCGTCCGCCAGCGACGGCGATGACACGAGTCCCTCCCGCCACATCCACCGCAACAGACAACGCAGCGCGTTGGCGCGCACCGCCACTGACCGCGGCGGCTGCGCCAGCGAGCACTCGGTCACGAACACGGCGACCTGCCTGCCGGTCAACGCACCCCACTTCTCAGGCGTGTGTTCCCACACGAACGGCCGAGCCTGCGAGACGTAGCTGGTCACTGTCGCCTCGGCCAGCCCCCGCTCACGCGCCAGATAGCCGCCGAAGCGCTCCAACAGCACCTCAACCGGGTCCATCGCCGCGACCACAGGCTCCCGCGGAATCGCTCCCCGCGACCGCAAGTACCCCAACAGCGGGACCAGCGCCCGCGGAGACCGCAGCCCCCGGTACGAAGCTCGACGAGCGATCACAAACCGCTCCACCGCCTCCGCGGTCAGATCTCCTGGAGTGAGACCCTGCGCCGACATCCAGCGCGACAAGTGCGCCATCAGGCGCAGCTGCCCCTCCCCGCCCCGCCACGAGTACCCCAACCCGGTCAGCTCGGCCGCGAACCCCTCAACGAACTCCTCCAGCGGCCCCAAGACCCGCACCCCAAACGAACCTGCCATGACACTGCTCCTCTCCGATCGATGGAGAGCCCAGCGTCACCAACCCGACGTCGTTATGCCGAACTTCTCGCCAACACCCCATGCCCCAGCACCGGCTCCGCGGCCCACATCGGCATAACCAGAACCTCGGAATAATTCGTCGCGGTGACGCCAGCGAGGCGGGTGAAGGTCCACATCGCCGGCCACAGTCCGAGCAGCCCGCCAGTGAAGCGGCTGGTCTTCTGGTCGCGGCTGCGGGCGCCCTGTTCGAGCAGTCCCTTGA
>JBBRYL010000179.1:0-2951 GCA_038237685.1 Solirubrobacterales bacterium
CCGGTCGCTGTCAAGACGGGGAGCTACCGCTTCCCGAGCATGGAAGCATGGACGACAACGGGTCATCGTCGACGAGGCCCCGGACGGCACTTGACGTCGGCGGGGTAGTTCGGATAGCCGAAGACGACAACATCCCGGAACTCCCCCTCCGGAGCGCCGGGATGTCGCCGATCTTGGTCGGTTCACGAACCGATTTCGTCACCCTAAAGTAGGATTCGCACCGCTGTCGATGATTCCCCCGACTTTTTCTCGAAGACCGACGGATTCGGCCTTCGGCGGACGGCGTCACCACTGTTTCAGGGGGCCGCCCGCCTGAGAGGCTCGCGGGATGCTCCTCACGATCGGGGCATGGCGCCCGCTCGTAAGGCTTTGCCTGCTGGAAGAGCGACGGCTGGCCAGCCGCTCTCCGGGAAACTGGGAGGACGGGCGAAGCATGTCCTCGTTACCATCGAGCCACCCGCCGCACACCGCGGCGCTCGTCCACCAGGAGCATCCCGTGTCCGAGATCCGTGTCACCGTCGTCAGTCCCGGCAAGCGCGCCGAGCAGACCGTGACCACAGGCACGAAGACGTGGGAGCTCTTCCGTGACGATCCCGACGTGATCGCCGCCCGGGTGGGAGGCGAGCTGCGCGACCTCTCCTACGAGCTAGTCGCGGGCGATGAGGCCTCCGCGGTCCCGATAGCCAGCGAAGACGGTCACGCGATCCTTCGCCACTCCACTGCACACGTCATGGCGCAAGCCGTCCAGGAGCTCTACCCGGAAGCCAAGCTCGGCATCGGACCGCCGATCACCGACGGCTTCTATTACGACTTCGACGTGCCACAGCCGTTCAAGCCCGACGACCTCGTCGCCATCGAGACCCGCATGCGCAAGATCGTCAAGGAGGGCCAACGGTTCGTACGTCGTGCTGTCAGTGACGCCGACGCAGGAGCCGAGCTCGCGGCGGAGCCGTACAAGCTCGAGCTGATCGGCCTCAAAGGCTCGGACGCCAACAACCCGGGCGCGAGCAGCCCGGACGACGGCGACGGCATCGGTGTCGAAGTCGGCGCCGGCGGCCTCACCATCTATGACAACGTCAGGCGGGACGGATCCCTCGCGTGGAAGGATCTTTGCCGGGGGCCGCACCTACCCACCACAAAGCGCATCCCCGCGTTCAAGCTGATGCGCTCGGCAGCGGCGTACTGGCGTGGCGACGAGAAGAACCCCCAGCTGCAGAGGATCTATGGCACAGCCTGGGAGTCCAAGGAGGCGCTCGACGCATACCTCGAGCGGCTCGAGGAGGCGGCGCGGCGCGACCACCGGCGGCTCGGCACGGACCTCGACCTGTTCAGCTTTCCCGACGAGATCGGCTCGGGGCTGGCCATTTTCCACCCCAAGGGCGGGGTGCTGCGCAAGGTCATGGAGGACTACTCGCGGCAGCGCCACGTCGAGGCGGGCTACCAGTTCGTCAACAGCCCGCACATCTCCAAGGCGGAGCTGTTCGAGACCTCCGGCCACCTGCAGTGGTTCGCCGACTCGATGTACCCGCCCATGCACGTGGATGCCGAGCTGGCGGACGACGGCAGTGTCGGAAAGCCGGGGCAGGACTACTACCTGAAACCGATGAACTGCCCGTTCCACTGCCTGATCTTCCGATCCCGGGGGCGCTCCTACCGCGAGCTGCCCCTGCGTCTGTTCGAGTTCGGCGGCGTCTACCGCTACGAGAAGTCCGGCACCATCCACGGGCTCACCCGGGTTCGCGGGATGACCCAGGACGACGCGCACATCTACTGCACACGCGACCAGCTTCACGACGAGCTCACCAGCCTGTTGACCTTCGTGCTCGCCCTGCTCGAGGACTACGGCTTAGACGACTTCTTCCTCGAGCTGTCGACCCGGGACGACTCCGAGAAGTTCATCGGCCCCCATGACATTTGGGAGATGGCAACCCAGACGCTGGACCAGGTGGCCAAGGCTTCCGGGCTGGAGCTGGTCCCGGACCCGGGCGGTGCCGCGTTCTACGGTCCCAAGATCTCCGTGCAGGCTCGCGACGCGATCGGCCGCACCTGGCAGATATCCACCATCCAGCTCGACTTCAACGAACCGGAACGCTTCGAGCTGGAGTACACAGCAGCAGACGGGTCACGGGCGCGTCCGGTGATGATCCACCGAGCCTTGTTCGGCTCGATCGAGCGGTTCGTGGGCGTGCTGACCGAGCACTATGCCGGCGCGTTCCCGCCGTGGCTCGCACCCGTGCAAGCGGTGGCGATCCCGATCGCCGAGCGGCACGAGGACTACCTGCGCAACGTGGCGGTAGACCTCAAGAAGCGCGGCATCCGCGTCGAGCTGGACGCCTCGGACGACCGGATGCAGAAGAAGATCCGGAACGCGCAGCTGCAGAAGGTGCCCTTCATGCTCATCGCGGGTGACCGCGACGTAGAGGAGGGCGCTGTGTCGTTCCGCTACCGCGACGGGCGGCAGGACAACGGCGTGCCGGTCGCCGAGGCGGTCAGCCGCATCCTTGACGCGGTAGAGCAGCGGGTGCAGGTGTGAGCGATCCGGCTGGTGAAGGCGTGGGGACCCCCGACGGCTTCCAGCGCCTGTGGACACCGCATCGGATGGCCTACATCAAGGGGGAGAACAAACCGGCCACGCCCGAGTCGGGGGACTGCCCGTTCTGCCGGGTTTCGCTGCTTCCCGACGAGGAGGGGCTCGTCGTACGACGTGGGGAGCTCGCCTTCGCCGTGCTGAACCTGTATCCCTATAGCCCCGGGCACCTGATGGTCTGCCCCTACCGCCATGTCGCCGACTACACCGAGCTGACCCATGAGGAGTGCGCGGAGGTGGCGCTGCTGACGCAGCAGGCCATGACCACGCTGCGTGCGGTGACCGGGGCGAGCGGCTTCAATATCGGCATGAACCAGGGTGCGGTCGCCGGGGCCGGTATCGCTGCCCACCTGCACCAGCACGC
>JBBRYL010000180.1:0-2866 GCA_038237685.1 Solirubrobacterales bacterium
CGTCAACCCCCAGCCCGGCAGACGACGCCGCTCACCACCCGGAACCCGCGGGCGCCCGCCCAGCCTGGAGCGGCGGCGCGCACGGCAACCGTGGAGGCGCGCCACCCCACTCTACTCCGGTTAGATGGATACCCCACTGCGTGCTTTGGTTCTCTCGGCACGACGTCGGCGCGGGCGGACTCTCTTACGCCGCAGGCGACAGATCGCCTGCCATCGACCGAGCAGTTCGTCGAACGGGACGGTGGTCAACAGCCTACGTGCGATAGCGCGTGTCGCGACTTGTACGCTTCGCAAGCCGAGTCCGACGGGGCAGGTGCCGCCGGAGAGGGCTTTGCGGAGAATCTGCGTTTGCTGGCCAGGCGTATCGGCGCGATGCCTCCGCCTGAGGACTTCATCCCAGTGTTGGTATTGGTCCAGCTGAACGTCGAGGTGTGGATCCAGGTTGGCGATGAGCTCTTTGGCGGTCCGAGTCCACCTGACGCACCCGAGGTCAGTGATGCCGGCATGCTGTATCGGGAGAAGGGCTCGCGTTTGGTCAGCACTTTCGGCGGTGAGATCTTCGCCCCCACAGACGGCTGGGAGTTGGCGAGCCGCGGGGGCCCGCTCTGGGTCAACGACCTCAACGCTCCGGGTTGCTACCAGAGCAACCCGCCGGGACCGAACGTACCAGGCGGCTGGACCGAGATGAGCGTGAGCCTCGGCCCGTGCTACCACGACCCCCGCAACGGCCGGCAGGCTGCACCTGTGGTTCAACGCAGCCAAGCTGCGTACGCCGGTACCGGCATCCTCACGTCCTGACGTGATCCCAGACACCACACTAAACCCGCTTCCCCTGTCTGACGCAGAACATACTCGTCTGCAAGACGAACTCCTCAACCGCCCCGAGCGCTATCCAATGCTCGTCAAGTGGCTGAACTACAAGGCCGATCCTCGCTGTTATCCGAATCCTCTCCAGACCACGGTCAAGGTGCCGGACATCCAGCCCGGCGAGGGGCCAGCCGACTACGAGACCTGTCTGGAGCACCTGGGCATCACGAACTACCAACGCGAGACCGTCCCCGCCGGGCAAGCCGTGCTGGATCAGCCCGCCGGCGCGATGGCCAGCGTCGCGCCCGGTGAGGGCAGCGAGATCAACCCGGGCGACGACGTCGTCGAGAGGATCAACCCGGACCCCCTGCCCGACCCGCTGACCCAAGGAGAGGACGACCGCTCCGCATGCGACCGGTCAACCCCCGAATACCCGGTCCCCCGGCCACCCAGCCAGCAGTCGATCACGACCTTCGACCCGATCACCGACTCCACACTCGTCGCGGATCCCACCTTCCCGAGCAGCCACGGCAACACCACGCTGCGCTGGGGCACCGTCACCCTCGATATGGGCTCAGGAACGCCAGACTATGAGGGCTGGGGCTACCAGAAGACCAAGGCCAAGCACGGCTGGAGCCTCCTAGATGACGCCGACACCCGCCAAGCGCTGATCGACGGAATAGCCCGGCCAGTAGAACGCGACCAGGGAGTTGATCCCTTCGAATTCTACGGTCGGGAATACGAGCAGAACGGGGTGCGCTGCGTTCGCGAAGTCCTGGTCGATTTCGGTACGCACCCGGGCGAGTCCGATCCGAAGGCCATCATTACGTCCTTGGGTCGCCCCGCTGCCGAAGTTCCTCGCTTCGATATCCCCGGCGCTTGAGCGGAGCTACGCTTCATTTCACTCACGCGCGAGGCGCTCGTCGGGGCGCGTGACCAGGGGGGTGCCGGGGCGGCCGAGCTTGAGCTTCCCCGACTGGATGAGCTCGAGCAGATCGGCTTGCGACAAGGGCGAGTACGTCCCTCCCATCCGGGTGACGGTCCCCTCGGGCAGCTCCTTGAAGCGATGGAGATTGAGACTAGTCAACTCGCGCAGCGACGCGAAGATGACGATGTTCTCGCCCAGGACGGGTTCCGGGAGATGGAGGGTCTCGGGGCGCCAGAGCGAGTAGGTCCACTCGAAGCGCCGGCCGGGCACGGCAACATGGACGAAGTCGACGACGATGATCGTCTCGGGGTAGGAGCCCTCGAGGCGCACCGCCTCGATGACCATGCCGAGCTCGGCCTCCGGCCACGGGATCTGCCGGCCGACGCGCCAGTAGGGCGCGAACTCGCTGTTCCATCCCTCCGGCACCGCAAAGTCAGCACGACCAGCAAACCATGCCTCCCACCGCGCGCGCGCTCGCTCCTCGGCCGCCCGCCTGCTCTCACCATGCGATTCAGCCACCGAGATCAAGCTAGCGAAACGTCCTGCCTCTCACCACAAGTGCGCCTCCTGCTCGACACGACATAGGGTCGACGCGAGACGCAACCCCTCGAGCCCGACGAGTTCGGGCGCTCGGCGTCGACCCCTGTCGGCAGTCCCTCGATATCGTCTCACGCCACGCTGAGCCACGCCAGCCGCTCAGCGCGAGCGATCATTGTCGGCGCCGGTGGAAAACTCAGGGCTCTCGACTTTATGCGTGAAGGAGTGGGCTGCGTTATGTAGAACGGGGGGGCGTGATCGATGAGGCCGCGATCGCTGAGCGTCACCGGCTGCTAAGCGGGGAGCTTGATGAGCGTCGGCGGCGGTTGTGGGCGGCGGCGGAGGCGCGTGCTGCGGGGCCGGGAGGGATCACGGCGGTGGTGCGCGCGACGGGGATTTCGGAGTCGACGGTGCTGCGCGGACTTGAGGATCTGGAGTCGGGGGAGCGCTTGGAAGCCGGGCGGGTGCGGCGGCCGGGGTCGGGGCGCAAGCCGATCACCGAGACCGACCCGGCGCTCGTGGAGAACTTGCAGCAGCTGATCGATCCGGCGACGCGCGGGGATCCGGAGTCGCCGCTGCGCTGGACGTCGAAGA
>JBBRYL010000181.1:0-2840 GCA_038237685.1 Solirubrobacterales bacterium
GTGCCGCCGAACCGCCCGCCAAGCCCGTAGCCGTGGGTCGGAATGCCGGCCAGTAGCACAAGGATTCCGGCCACCAGCGCCAGTATCTGTGAGCCGGTGAGCACTATGAGCAGAGCGTAGACGAGTGCTGCGACGAGGACTGCGATGATCACGCCAATCATGCGGGGGCTCCTCCCTCCGGGAAAATGAAGTTACGCGGTGATAGTTCCCGCTTCAGGCACTGCTCAGGCGTCAATAACGTGCTCTTGGGCACAAAGTCGACGAAAGTACTAGCGCCTCGGCGGGAAGCCCGGCTCTCTCGTCCACTGTCCGTGCCACGTCGGCCATCCGGCGGTTGTGCCAGACGACGATCCGGTTTCCGCCCGGTCGGGCCGGGATTTGAGTTCGCCCTCGGCGTTGCCTCGCGACGGGTAGATTTGGCCCTGTGGAAAGCGCCGACGAGTTCCTGATTGCGGAGCGAGCGTTCTCCGACGACGAGTCCAAGCTCTCGATCGGCCTCGCCAACATCCGCGCGGAGGTCCCGGAGATCGAGGCGAACAAGGACAAGATCCTGCGCGCCGCCACCACCTTCAAGGAGCGCGGGGTGAACTTCGCGATCTTTCCCGAATTCTGTCTGTCGGGCTACTTCTGGGATGAGCACGATGACTGCCACGCCTACATGGAGGCGGCGTGCACCGAGAACCACGCCGACTGGATCGAGAACGACCTGAAGTCGCTCTTGGACGACCAGTTCAGAGGGCTCGCGCTCAACAACCTTCGTAGAGGGCAAGGAGACCGCTTCTACAACACCACTTTCGTGGTGGCCGACGACCGCGATTACCTCGCCAAGGAGAACGCCTACGACAAGGTCTTCCTCCCGGGGGCGGAGAAGGACTACACCGAGAGCGGTCGAGACGATCGCCTCGTGGTGGAGACGCAGTTCGGCCGTTTCGGCTTCACCACTTGCTACGACTACCTCTTCAGCGAGCTGCTGCGGGAGTACTCGGCGGTAGACCAGGTGGACGCGATCGTGCAGATCGCCTCGTGGCGCGCCGCGGCCAACCGCGACTACCCCGGAATGAACATCCGCACCGACCACTACTACGGCGATTTGTGGGACTTCGTGATACCGGCGTCGTCGGCCACCAACCAGTTCTGGACGATCGCCTGCAACGCCGTGGGTCGGCACGGCGTGAGCGGCGCCTCCTTCTGGGGCGGGTCGGGCGTGTGGGCCCCGTCGGGCATGTGTCTCGTGCAGGCCTCGCGGTTCAACGAGGAGCTCGTGATCGTGCACAACCTCGACATCGAGGGCGCGCGCGACGCTGAGATGGACGATTTCAACTACGCGTTCGACTTCAAGGAGATCTACCGGCCGCTCGAGGGCTCGCGCACCTTCACGCGCCGCGTCTAGCTTGGCTCTCGAGCGGCGGCTCTCACGAGCTCGCCAGGATGCCGTTTACCTCGTGGGCGCAGCCCCACGACAGCGCGACGCCGCTGCCGCCGTGGCCGTAGTTGTGAACGCACCGCGAAGAGCCGAGCTGCTCTTCGTCCAGGCGCACGGCAGGCCGGGTCGGGCGCAGGCCCACGCGGTGCTCGAGGACCCGGGCATCGCGTAGCCGGGGCTCGATCTCCGCGCAGCGGCGCACGATCTCCTCGGCGAGCCCCGGATCGGCCTCAAGGCTCCAGTTGTCCTCCTCAGCGCTGCCGCCCAGGACCACCTCGTCGCCATGTGGGAACACGCTCACCCAGCGCGCGCCGAAGGGCTCGTCCATGAAGAAGTCCTCCAGCCCCGGATTCTCGACGATGACCTGCTGGCCGCGGACGGGGCGCAGGGTCGCATCGGGCACGAGGTCGCGGGCGCCGATGCCCGAGCAGTTGACCACCGCCGGCGCTTCGCCGGCGACGTCGGTCAGCGTGCCCAGCCGGCGGACCTCGACCATGCCGCCGGCAGCCTCGAAGCGGGCAAGCAGATAGTCGAGGTAGCGCGGCATGTCCACGACGGGCACTGCGATCGAGAACGCGGCGAGAAACCCGTCGGGAGCCGAGTCGCGCCGCACGATCTCGACCCCCGGGAACGCCTCGGGCGGCGGCCCCTCCGGCATGTGGCGCGCAGCCAGCGTTCCCCGCGCGACCCGCACGCCCGTGTCGGCACCGGCGGCGAGCGCCTCGAGCTCGCGGCGGCCTACCTCAGCCCACCTGCCCACCTCGGCGGCCGGCTCCAGCATCGAGCCTCCCCACATCGCGCCCGCCGCCCGCGAGGTGGTCTGCTGGGGCAAGGCGGCGGTCACGATCCGCGCACTCAGGCCAGCCTCGGCCAGGCACACTGCCGTGGTCAACCCGATCACGCCCGAGCCGACCACGAGCACGTCGTGCCGGCCCGGGCCCACCGAGCCTCAACCCCCGTCGCGCAGTGCGGCGAGGGCCTGATCGGTCGTCGCCCGGACGGCGACGACCTGGTCGAGGCCGGTGGTCTCGAGGTCCTGCAGGATCCCGTGCTCCGCACAGGCCAGCGCCAGGCGCCCACCGTGCAGACGAAGCCGCATGATCGCTGCGACCAGCACTCCGAGGGTGGTCGAGTCGACGAAGGACGCCTCGGTCAGGTCGATCGCGTAGAGCGTCTTTCCCGCGTCGATGAGCTCGTCGATGCGCCGGCCCAGCTCGGGCGCGCTGTAGAGGTCGACGTTGCCGCGGACCGCGACGACGTGGGTGCGCGCGTCGATCGCTTGATCCGAGAGGGCGAAGGCCGTCGCTTCCTGCGCGGGTGTGGACATGGTCACCACCTGGAGTAGTCGTCCCCGCTGCCGGGGCGCCGAAACGGGCGTGAGGTCGTTTGGTCGCCTGCCCGGTGCGGTAAGGGGGGA
>JBBRYL010000182.1:0-2809 GCA_038237685.1 Solirubrobacterales bacterium
CTGTCCTTGCAGCCACCGTTGCGCTCCTCCTGTTGGCCGCGTTCGCGGTGGCAGGGTTCTCCCTTCCGGGCTTTCTCGTTCCGCCGCCCGTGTCGACGGATCCCGCCGCCCTGGTCCTGAACGCGATTGCCGCAACGCCCGTGCCATCGTTCCTGTCGGGCGCTCCCCGAACCTCGCCGTCGCCGACGCTGCCTCCATCCCAACCGCCGGCGAAGCCGATCCCCTCGGCCAGCCCACCGCCGTCGGTCAGGCCCACCCCGACCCCGACCCCGAAGCACGAGGACAAGCCACGCGATCACCGCCACGGCCATCACCACGACCGGCCACCCCACCACGGCCACGGCGATGGCGGCGACCACCATGGCCACGGAGACTGAGCCGAACGGCGATCGTGCTGAGTGCGCTGTCATGATTGGCGCGTGAGCGAGCGAGAACCCGCGGTCGCCCCGATCTCCCCGGTTCGCGGCGCACACGGCGCCGTAGCCAGTCCTCATCATCTTGCGACCCAGGCCGGCATCGAGACCCTGCGCCGCGGTGGAAGCGCCGTTGATGCGGCCATCGCAACGAACGCCGCGCTTGCCGTGGTCACCAGCTACATGTGTGGCCTCGGTGGGGACGCCTTCTGGCTGATCTGGGACGCGGACAGCAGCGAGGCGTTGGCCCTCAACGGCAGCGGGCGATCGGCCGAGGGCGCGACCATCGACGCGGCACGCTCCGCCGGCCTCGCGGAAATGTCGGTTCGAGGCCCGTGGACGGTGACGGTGCCCGGCGCGATCGATTCCTGGCGGGAGGCGCACGACCGCTCTGGGAAGCTCGTCTGGGCCGACCTGCTGGCGCCGGCGATCGACCTGGGGACCGGGTTTCCGGCCAGCACCACCTGGGTCGAGACCGTGGAACATGCCGCGACCGTCTATGGGGAGCGCTCGGATTGGGCGCGCACGTTCCGGCCGAGCGGCAGGCCGTGGCGTGTCGGTGAGCGCGTGGCGCTCCCGGCGCTCGCGGCCACCCTGCGAACACTGGCGACGGACGGGCCCGCGGCAGCCTACTCCGGAGACCTTGCCAGCCGAGCGGCCGATTACCTGCGCGAGTCCGGGTGTCCGCTGCGACCCGCCGACTTCGCCGCGCACCGGTCCGACTGGGGCGTCCCGATCTCCACGACCTATCGCGGCGTGACGTCGCTCAGCCACCCGCCGAACAGCTGCGGGCCCATCGCCCTCGAGACGCTCAACATCCTTGGACGCTTCGAGCCGCCCGCGAGCGATGCGTTCGACGGCCGCGGCGTCAACGACGCGCGCTGGGTCCACCTCGGCCTCGAGGCCTCTCGACTGGCCCTCGCCGATCGCGATGCCCTGCTGACGGACCCGGACCACATGGCCCCAGGCGCCCTCGAGACGCTGCTGTCCCGTGAGCACGCCGCCGAGCTCGGGGCGCGCCTCGATCCGGACCGCGCCCTGCGGCCCGAGCCGAGCACCCTGCCGCGCGGCGGTGGGACGATCGCGCTCGCGACCGCCGACCGCTGGGGCGGCCTCGTGAGCCTCATCGAGTCGAACTACGGCGGCTTCGGCTCGGGCCTGGTCGACCCGGCGACTGGCATCGCCTACCAGAACCGCGGCAGCTTCTTCCGGCTCGACCCGGATCATGCCAACGCGCTTGCTCCCGGAAAGCGGACCGTGCACACGCTCACGCCGGGAATGCTGTTGCGTGACGGGCTTCCGTGGATTGCCCACGCATCAATGGGTGGCGAGATCCAGCCGCAGGTGTTTGCGCAGTTCGTCTCGTCGATGGTCGACGGTGGGATGGATATCGGCACCGCGGTCGCCGCGCCGCGATGGGTGACGCGGATCGGACGGCATCTCGGGGCGCCATCTCTGAGCGTTCTCGAGTCGCGATACCACCGGGCCGTGACGCAGGGACTGCGGGACCGCGGGCACGAGGTCGAGGTGATCGGGCCGTGGTCCTCGGAGATGGGCCACGAGCACGCAGTCGAGATCGTGCGTGGCACCGGCGACGATGCGGAGTTCCCGACCTACGCGGCCGCGTCGGACCCGCGATCGGAGGGATTGCCCGCCGCCTGGTGAGACTCGCTCGGTATACTCAGCGCCGGCCGGTCGCGCCGCGCTCACGACCTCCGCGGCTGGCCCACCCCCGCCGGTTGGTCGCACCAACCGAACGCATGCCCAGCAGCCCGGAGCGGCAAGCCGTGAGCTCGAACATCAGCCAGAACTTCCCCTATGGCAGCGAGACCGAGGAAGAGCGGAGAGCTGCCGTTGAAAAGGTGTTCGCCACGTTCCCGGGCGTGCGCGAGAAGGTCGAGGCCGAGGCGACCCCGCTTGGCGATGTCGAGCCCGACGACACAGGCGCCCCGGTGCGCTGGTGGATATGGGTCTGCCCGACGGACGATTTCAAGGGACGCCTGCACGTCGCCGGCTACGCCCGCGACCACCACGCCCTGTATACGGTCTGCGACACGCACGGCGACACGTACCTGCGGTAGCCGCCCGGTTCAGCCCGCGTGGCAGGAGGGGCCCAAGCGGACCGTCTGGTGGAGCAGGTGGTCGGGTCCATTGCGCTTGTCCCAGAACTGGAACAGGTAGCGCGTCCGCATGTTGTGGCCCGCATCGGCGGTGATGAAGGTGAACTTGATCAGGCGCTGCGTGTAGTTGCTGATCGAGTCATCGGGGAATGCGTCGGTGACGAAGCTCTTGTGGAACACGTTCTTCCATTGGCCGCTCTGGAAGCGCTGGAGGTAGGCGACCATCCGCAGGTAGTTGGTGCCCGACTTGCCGTGCTCGATGAGGTAGAGGCGCCC
>JBBRYL010000183.1:0-2779 GCA_038237685.1 Solirubrobacterales bacterium
AAGGCCGCGGCCACCCGGCCGCGCACCTCGCGTGCGACATCGAACTGCTTGCCGGGCAGGGTCCGAGCCACCATCCGGATGCTCAACTGGCCGGCCTCGAGGCTCTGAACACCCATCACGGTCGGTGCATCGAGCAGGAGCGGCTTGAGCCCTTCGTCCTCAAAGGCGGCCTCGCCGACCTGACGGAGCAATTCGTCGGCGCGCGTGACGTCCACTCCGACCGGCACGGGTACGTCAACCACGGCGCGCGCCCAGTCGCTGGAGAGGTTGGTGACCTGGACCACCTGGCTATTGGGGAAGATGACCGCTTCACCGTCGATGGTGCGCATACGAGTGATGCGAAGGGTGACATCTTCGATCGTTCCCGTCGCGCCGTCGGTCTCAGTGGTCGCGGAGATGTGGACCAGGTCGCCAACCCCGTACTGGCGCTCGGCAATGATGAAGATGCCGCCCAAGAGATCCTGCACCACCCGCTGCGCACCGAGCCCCAAGGCCACCCCCACCACCGTGAGCGGCGCAATGAGCGTGGTAAACGAAATGCCGAGGTTCTCGAGGACGAGCACCGCCGCGACGACACAGATGAGTACCGTAACCAGCCAGGTGACGGCCTGGGCGAGCGCGTGGCGATGCTTGCTCTTCTCAGAGCGCACGAGCGCGTCCTCGTCCTGTGATGCCGCGTCGATGCGCCCGGTCATGCGGCCACGGACCCAGGCGACAAAGCGAACGAGCAGCACCGCGCCCAGCGCGAACAGCACGATTTCGAGACCATTGCTGCGCGCCCAGAAACTGATGTCGGTAAGCGGGGCGATCGCCTCGACAGTGGTCACGCAGCTCATGTTATGGCGCAAAGGCGCGCAGGATAGGCTTGCAGGCGATGGCTGCTGAGCTCAGCGCCGCCGATCGCTCGTCGCTCTCCGCCGAGCAGGGACCGATCAACATGGCGGTCGGTGGCGTGCTCGTCTTCGAGGGGGCTCGGGGATGGCCCAGGACGCGATCCTGGGCCGGGTGGCGGATCGCCTGCACCTCATCCCTCAGTACCGGCGCCGACTGCACGCGCCCGCCGGCGGCGTCTTGAACCCGGTCTGGGTCGACGACGACGCCTTCGACCTCGGCTGGCACGTGCGTCGCGCCATCCTGCCCGCGCCCTCGCCCGCGGCCGACGGGCCCGACGGGCGCCTGGCCACCTTCGTCGGCCAGGAGATGTCACGCCGCCTGGACCGCTCGCGCCCGCTGTGGGAGCTCACGGTCGTCGAAGGCCTTCCCGACGCCCAGGTCGCCCTGATGGCCAAGATGCACCATGCGCTCGTCGACGGACTCGCAGCCGTGGGCATCGCCACCGTCCTGCTGGACCCCTCGCCCGAGCCGGCGGACATCCCTGCGCCCGAGCAGCCGTGGGCCCCGGTGCCCTACGGCCGCCGCCGCCATCTCGCGCGTCTATCCCTCACACCCGTCGTGCGCGCGCAGAAGCTGCTGCGAGACAGCGCACAGCGCGCGTTGTCGCCCGACCCGCAGCGCAGCGCCACAGACCTGCTGCGCGCGACCGAACTGCTCACCGAGCTCGCGCGCACCCGCCCGGCGGCTCCGATGACGCCGCTGAATCACACGATCGGGCCCAATCGCCGCTACGCGCTGCACCGAGCAGACCTCGCGGCGCTCAAGGCCGCCGGCAAGGCCGCGGGCGGCACCGTCAACGACGCGATCCTCGCGGTGGTGAGTGGCATGCTGGCCCGCCACCTCGCGGCGGCCGGCGTGGTCCTCGATCGTTCCCCGGTCGCCCTGGTGCCGGTGTCAGTGCGCCAGGCCGGAGAGGAGGGCGCCAACCGCATCTCACCCGTCCTGGTCGACCTGCCCATCGAGGAGGCCGACCCTGCAGCCCGGATCCGACGCGTCAACGCCAGCATGGCCGAGATTAAGGACTCGGCCGCCGTGCGGGCGGGCGCGTTGGCCGTGGAGGCGAGCGGCTGGGCCGCGCCGCTGGTGTCGAGCACACTGGCGCGGGCGATGAGCGGCGCGCGCACGTTCAACCTCGTGATCTCCAACGTGCCGGGCCCGAACCAGCCCTTCTACCTCAACGGGGCGCGGCTGCTGGAGGCCTACCCGTGCGTGCCGCTCAACCCGGCCTCGCAAGGGCTGAACGTGGGGGTGCTCAGCTACGACGGCAGCGGCTGCTTCGGCCTGCTCGCCGACCGCGAGCTCGACCCGCCCGTCGGCACGGCCGTCGCCCACCTACGCGACGCGCTGGACGAGCTGCTCAGATCCTGAACCTGCCCCTGACCGCCACCCGCCAGGAAGTGCGGGGAGCCGATGACCAAGGACCCAGCGACCCGCGCGCAGGCCGCACCCAGCGGGCTGGCGCCTTGATCGCAAGGTGGCACGCCAGAAAGTCGGTCGTGCTGATCCGCATAAAGACGTAGGATGGTACTCAGCCGTCCCGCGCCGCTGCCCCGACCTCGTGGCTTCGTTCGCTACCGACTACGGAGGATTCATGATCGACAAGCACATAGATAAGGCGAAGGGTCGTACGAAGGAAGCTGCCGGCGCGCTGACCGGAGACAAGCACCTGAAGAACGAAGGCCGCGCCGATCAAGCGAAAGGCTCCGTGAAGAACACCGTGGACAAGGTGACCGACGCCCTGACCGGCCGCAAGAGACGCAAAACGTAAAGCGCCGGGAGGGAAGCGCGACGCCGTCCGTTAGGGGGTTTCGGTCGGAAGCGCGCGATAGGCGGAGACCGAGGCCTGCTCGACGGCCGGCCGCTGCGCGAAGCTGGGGTGGGCCTG
>JBBRYL010000184.1:0-2765 GCA_038237685.1 Solirubrobacterales bacterium
CTTGAAGCCGTCCGCCCCGAACGCAATCCGAAAGGCAGATACACCGATGCCGATTCTTAGACTCTTCGTGTCGCTCGTATGTGTCGCCGGAGCAGCGATGGCGTTCGGTGCGCCCAGCGCGTTTGCCGCGAGTTCGGGCACGTCCTACGACCTGACCTCGATCAATACCCCGTTCCCCCAGCCCACGGGGCGGTTCGGGGAGCGTCACGCCTCCACCGACGACATCGACGGCGACGGCGTCAACGACTACTTCGTCGGTGACCTCAGCGAGGACGTGGGCATGCTCAAGAACGCGGGCCGGGTGTACGCGATCAGCGGCAAGACCCGCGCGGTGATCTACACCTTCCTCTCCCCTGACCCGCAGAATGAGGCAAAGTTCGGCTTCTTCATCTCCGTGCTCGGCGATGTCGACGGCGACGGCAAGAACGACATCGCGGTCGGCACGGACAGTCAGGACACCACGCCGGCCGGTATCTCGTGCCAGACACCGGCGGCACCGGCCTCATCGACCCCGGGATGCAACCGCGACCAGGGCAAGGCCTGGGTCTTCAGTGGCGGAAAGAAGGGCCAGCTTCTCTACGCGGTGAACAACCCCGACGCTCAGCCCAACGCCCGCTTCGGGTCGCGGATCGGCCGCGCCGGCGACGTCAACGGGGACGGGGTGCCCGAGTCGATCATGGGCGCCTCTAACAACGACGTGCCGAAGGGCTGCGGTGAGGCTTCCCCTGTTCCGAACGGATGCCGCAAGAACCAGGGGCAGGCCTACATTTTCAACGGCAAGGATGGCACCCTGGTCCGGACGCTGAACCTGCCCGCCGCCGATCGGACGCCCGCTACCTGCTCCTCGGCCTGCGGCGGTCTGGGCCTGTCGGTCCAGGGGCCCGGTGACGTGAACGGTGACGGCGTCGTCGACCAGCTGGTGGACGCCGGCAGCCTCAGTGAGACCCCTGGGGGAGACGTGTGCACGCCACCCGCCTCCGGATCACCGGCCAACGGCTGCAACGGTGGCCAAGGAGCGATGTACCTCTTCAGCGGCAAGACCGGCGGCCTGCTGTCAAGGATCGACGATCCCGCGCCTCAGGCCGATGCCACCTTCGGGTTCCAGGATGCAGCGCCGCTGTCCCCCGGCGACGTGAACGGCGACGGTCGTGCCGAGATCTTCGCCAACGGCTTTGCGCAAAATGGTGAGGACGGGCTGGAGGCCGAGGGGCGGGTCTGGGTCTTCGACGGCAAGGCCACCGTCGACAATCCGGCCCTTCGCGGCAAGGTCCTGTATGAGCCGAAGGACCCCACGCCGACCGAGGGCGGCCAGTTCGCCTTCTCGCTCGCCAAGACCGACTACAACAATGACGGGACTCCCGATCTCTACCTCGGCCAGACGCCCCACGAGCTGCAGAAGCCCGGCGTCGATCAGACCGGGGGCACCTACATCTTCGACGGCAAGAAGGGAATGCTGCTGAAGTCGCTCGTGCTGCCCACGGGCACAGGTACGCCGGCTGAGAATGAGAAGAACACGTTCGTAGCTCAGCGGGGCTCCGGGACGTTCGGGAACCTTGGATCGAACCTCGGCTGGAGCGTTGCCGCTCCTGGTGATCTGAACGGCGACGGCGAGCCCGACTACCTCGCCGGCGCGACGTGGCAGGACAACGGCGCCAACCAGGACGAGGGACGGGCATTCGTCTTCCTTTCCAGAGCCTCTGGTCCTGGATCTGTGCCCAAGGGGTGCAACTCGGCGGGTGTCAAGATCCTCGGTAAGACCAATAGTGGTGGCCGGGTGCTTCAGGGCAGCAACGGAAACGATCGGATTTGTGGCACCAGTCGCGGTGACCTGATCACCGGCAACGGCGGCAACGACGTGATCACCGGCGCAGCAGGAAACGACCGGATCAATGGTGGCTCGGGCAGCGACCGGATCAACGGTGGCTCGGGCAAGGACCGGATCTCCGGCAGCGCGGGCAACGACCGGATTTCCGGCAGCAGTGGGAATGATCGGATCAATGGCAATTCCGGCAGCGACCGGATCAACGGCAACTCGGGAAACGACCGGATCACCGGTGCGAGTGGCAATGACGTCATCTCTGGTTCGACTGGCAAGGACATCATCTCCGGGAGCTCTGGCAACGATCGCCTGAGCGGCAACTCCGGGAATGACCGGATCAACGGCAACTCCGGTGCCGACCGCATCAGCGGCGGCTCTGGCAACGACCGTCTGATTGGCAGCTCTGGAAATGACCGGATCAGCGGAGGGTCCGGGAGAGACCGGATCTCCGGCGGCCCGGGGAGGAACCAGATCAAGCAGTAAGGGGGCCCTTGGTGCAACATAAGTGCATGCGGGTCGCGGTAGTCCTCGAATTCACGCGCTGCTCGAGCAGGCCCTCTGTCGGGCCGGCCTCGCCCGGGCCTTCGACACATCGTGCTCGGGGCCGACGACGTCACCGAGCTGCTCGACGTCGAGGCGCAGGCGACGGTCGCGTTCGAGGGCTCGCCGCCGGGCGAGTGGCTGGGGCTCGACGAGGCGAGGGCCCGGGCGGCTAGATGTCGCAGACACATACGCTTGACACCTAGGTGAAGGTGAGTATGTTCCCGCCTCGCATGGGAGCCGTGAGGCGCCACCCACGCGTTCGCTTGAAGCCGTCCGCCCCGAACGCAATCCGAAAGGCAGATACACCGATGCCGATTCTTAGACTCTTCGTGTCGCTCGTATGTGTCGCCGGAGCAGCGATGGCGTTCGGTGCGCCCAGCGCGTTTGCCGCGAGTTCGGGCAC
>JBBRYL010000185.1:0-2724 GCA_038237685.1 Solirubrobacterales bacterium
CTAGCTAGGTGTCCTACCCACGGACGTTGTGAACGCGGCTGATGGGTGGCCGGTCTCCGAGTGAGCTGTGTGGTCTGTGCCGGTTGTAGTGGTCGAGCCAGTGTGGCAGCGCTTGGTTGCGCTGTCGATGCGATAGGTAGGCGAGTCCGTAGGCCCACTCGCGGCCTAGGGTCTGGTGGAAGCGCTCGACTTTGCCGTTGGTGCGCGGCCGGTAGGGCTCGGTGGTGAGGTGACGGATGCCGCGCTCGGCGAGCAGCTCGCGGAGCGTGCGGTTTTTGACGTAGCTGAAGGCGTTGTCGGTCATCAGCCGCTTGGCGAGGATCCCGTGGGCAACGTAGAAAGCGAGGGCGCGCTCCAGGAAGCCGGTCACCGTCGCGGCTCGTTCGTCTGAGTGGAGCTCGACGTAGGCGAGCCTTGTGTGGTCGTCGATGATCGCGTGCGCGTAGTCGTAGCCGACCCTGCTCTCGGGTCTCATCCAGCCGCGTGAGCGCTGCGAGCGGTCGCCGGTCACCTTGTGGCCGGGCCGCAGGAAGCGCGCGTAGCGGCTTGTGTCCATGTGCAGCAGATCACCCGGGCAGGGCCACTCGTACCGGTTAGCGGACTCCTTCACCGCTTTCGGTGGCCGTGAGATCCCGGCCCGGCGGAGCACCTTCCAGACCGTCGAATGCGCGAACCCGGTCGTGCCGGCGACCAGGCGTGGCCCCCAGCCGGTCTGGCGGCGGCAGGCGCAGATCACCTCCTCGAACTCCGGCGCCAGCTGGCGCGGCGAGCGGTGCGGCCGGCTCGAACGATCAAGCAGACAGGACAGCGTCCGCCGGGCCTCCTCACCCGCCTCCAACCAACGATGCCACCAGCGATGTGCCGTCGCCGGCGACACGCTGAAGCAGGCTGCAGCCTGCTTCAGCGTCATCCCACCCTCGACCGCGCGCACCAGCGCGAGCCGACCAGCAGGTCCGAGCTTGGCGTTAGCGTGCAGATACATCCGCGCCCTCCTTTGAGCGTGAGTCCGGGAAGACCCACAGCCTCAAAGGAGGGCCGGATAGAACCTCAGCCGTTCACAACCTCTGTAGGCGGGACAGCTAGCGGGTGTAGACCCGCCCCTTGGGATTCAGCCCGGCAAGCCTACGACACCCACCCGACAACCACGCCCCACAGAGCGACATGGGCACACCAGGACTGACGGCGGCGGTTCGGGCAGGACACCGGGGGATGCGGGGTACCTTGCCGACCGACCCGCCAAAGATCGCTCGTGCTCCGCGGCCGTCAAGGACAAACCACCCTTGACCGCCACTCCACACGAGCAAAAACGCGGGTAGGACGGCAAGGACAGGTAGAACCGAAACCCCCGCTGCAACGGCACAGCCCTTCAAACGAGTTTCGTTGCTAGTTCAAGCAAAGGAAGAGCAACAGCGCACGCGCCAGCCGCACCCCGGCACCAACCCGCCGACCGCTTCCTATACCAGGCGTCAGAACGAACCCTCGCCCCAGCGACGATGCGATATAGATGGCTCTTGGCGGTGCGAGACAAAGCGAGTGGAGGGCCAAGCGACGTGTCGGTTCGGGAGGTGAGAGTGGCGGGGCGCGACCGGCTGTTGCTGGCGACCGAGCTCCTTCAGCGCGTTCGTCGAGCTGACCCGGACGCGGGCATCTGGGAAGCCGCCGACATGCAGTGGTGGTGGCGACGGCCTCGCCGCTCTGACGGGATGGCGCAGCTCTTTTGGGTAGACGGTCAGGGGCCGGTCGCTGCGGTGCTGCTTACGAGCTGGAGCGACGACTGGCAATGCGATCCGATCACGGTTTCAGGCATGTCGAGCCCCGAACCGGAGGTCGTGTGGGCCCGGGCGTTGGAGGAAGCCGCTGCTCATGCACTGGGGAAGGTCGAGGTGCCTGTGGATGACGACGATTTGGCTTTGATCGGGTTCCTAGAGGGCTCGGGTCTGGTCGCCGGGGAGAGGGATGCGACCGCCTGGATGGATGCGAGTGATCGTGCAGGCCTGCAGCCACTCCCCGACGGATTCGCCCTCGTCGATCGCACACAGCGAAGAGGCACGCTTCATCCCTTGCGCCACCGCAATGGCGACGCTGTTGAAGAGCGCCTTGGTCAGTGCCCGCTGTACGACCCCGAACTCGACCTGGCCGTCGAGACCGTCGATGGTCATATCGCCGGATACGCGCTCTTTTGGTTCGATGCAGTGACGGCGGTGGGGCTGGTCGAGCCCGTCAGGGTCGAGGATGAGTATCAGCGACGTGGTCTTGCTAGGGCAATGCTAACCGCGGGAATCGACCGTCTTGCAGAGAAGGGTGCCAAGCGCGTGAAGATCAGTTACGGGACCGAGGCTGCCGCCGCCCTGTACCAGGGCGTCGGGTTCCGCCCGACCTCGACCGCGACCTGGTACGAAGGACGGGCAGAAGAACTGCAGCGCTTATTGAACAACTGAGCGCTCGGGCGTCATTCGCAAACGCTCGCGCAGGCGAACGCTTAGGACGATCCCAACCAAAGCAGGACCATTGCAGGATCTAACGAGCGCGAGCAGGGCGCGGCCAACGACGGCGAGCACTTGTTTAATTTGCTAAGCGAAGCAATTCGTAGACCACCTGGTTAAGAGGCTGGGTAGCGTCCACATCTATGGCTCCGGCCGGTTTCTCGTCGCTCCGATTTAGCCTGAGCATAAGTTCGACTCCCTCTTGGCCAAGCGGCCAGTCGTCATCGGTGCGCTCTTGGAG
>JBBRYL010000186.1:0-2721 GCA_038237685.1 Solirubrobacterales bacterium
CGCCACGTGCACCGAGCCGCCCTTCTCCTGTCCCGACGGAAGCAGCCGCGCCTCGAGCACCATGCGCGGCTCGAGCGTGTAGTCCTTCCGCGCCAGCTGGTCGAGCACAGTCTCCAGGCCGTCGGACTCCGCCTTCGACAGGAAGCCGATCTTGCCGGCGTTGATGCCGAGGATCGGGATATCCGCAACGGCCACCGCACGCGCCGCGCGCAGGAACGTGCCGTCTCCGCCGAGCACCACCAGGGCCTCGGTCTTGCCGAGCTTATCGACGAGCGTGTCGTACTCGCTCGCCGCGATGGCCCACGCATCGATGCCGCGCGCGGCACACCACGCGAGGGCACGCTCCCGCAGCACCACGGCCGTCTCCATGGTGGGGTTGAAGGCGAAGCCGAGCCGCTTCACGCGGTGCCCGGCACGCGCAGGTGCAGGAAGAACTCGTGGTTGCCGGCCGGACCGACCAGCGGGGACTCGACGGTGCCGACGCGCTCGAGGCCGAGCGCCGTCGCGTACTCGCGAACGCGCTCCACGGCCAGCTGCCGCGCCAACGGATCGCGCACTACCCCCTTCGGCACTTCCCGGGGAGAGAGCTCGAACTGCGGCTTCACCAACGGCACCACGTCGCCGCCGAACTCAACCGCGAAGGCCACACCACGCAGGATGCGCGTCAACGAAATGAACGATACGTCGATCACGGCCAGGGACACGGGCTCGGGGAGGCGCAGCGGGTCCTCGGCCTCGGGATCCAGCCGGGCGGCATGGGTGCGCTCCATGACCACGACCCGGGGGTCACCGCGCAGCGTCTCGGCCAACTGTCCGCGGCCCACGTCGAGAGCATAGACGCGGGCCGCTCCGCGCTGCAACAGACAGTCGGTGAAGCCACCGGTGGACGCGCCGACGTCGAGACAGACGCGGTCGAGCGGGTCGATCCCGAAGGCATCCAGGGCGCCGGCCAGCTTCTCGCCGCCACGTGACACGTATGGCGCCGCCTCGGTGACCTCGACTGGCATCCCGGGTTCGACGAGATCGCCTGGCTTCCGATCGAGTCGGGCGCCGTCGCCGGTTCCGACCCGAACCTTGCCACCGAGCAACAGCGCCTGGGCGCGGGTACGGCTCGGAGCGAGGCCACGGTCGACGAGCAGCTGGTCCAGGCGGATCCGATCGGGACGAGGTGAGCTCAGGCGGAGCGGGCCTTCAGCTGCGCGGCGCCGCGCGGCACCAGCCCCAGCTCATCGATCGTCTCGCGAACCTGCGCTTCGATACCGGGCGCGTCGATGCGGATCACGCGCCGCAGGTCGGTCACCGAGCCGTGGTCCACGAAACGATCGGCCGGGATCCCGATCCGCTTGACGGGGATCTCGCGGAGCGACGCGTCTGCAAGGCCGACATCGGCCATTGTCTCCAGCACTGCCGATCCGAAGCCGCCGGTCACGACGCTCTCCTCGAGCGTGACCACAAGCTGCTTGCCGCGTGCCTGGGCCAGCATCAGATCCCGGTCGAGCGGCTTCACATAGCGCGCATTGACCACGCCGACCGACCAGCCCTCGGCAGCCAGCGCGTCGGCGACCTCCATGGCACGCATGACGATCGGGCCGAACCCTGCGATCAGGATGTCGCGGCCCTCGCGCAGCACCTCAGCCTGGCCGATGGGAATGAGCGTCGGCTCGACGGCGGGCAGGTCGAAGCCGGCGTCACGCGGGTAGTGCAGTGCGAATGGATGGTCCTGGCTGAAGGCCGTGCGCAGCAGTCGCCGGAGCTCCTGCTCGTCCTTCGGAGACGCGATCACCAGGTTGGGGAGCTGGCGTTGTGCAGGCACCGTGAACATGCCCTGGTGGCTGGTGCCGTCCTCGCCCACCAGCCCCGCCCGGTCGACGCCGATCACGACGGGCACGTCGTTCTGGCACACGTCGTGGACGGTCTGGTCGAACGCGCGCTGGAGGAACGTCGAGTAGATCGCCACGAAGGGCCTCCGCCCGCCCATCGCGAGCCCGGTGGCCATGGTCACGGCGTGCTGCTCGGCGATACCGACGTCGTACATCCGCATCGGGAACTCGGCCTGGAACTTGCTGAGGCCCGTGCCGGTCGGCATGCCCGCGGTGATCGCCACGACTCGCTCATCACCTCGGCCGATGGCGATGAGCTCCTCGGCCAGCACCGCGGTGTAGTTGGGCGGCTTCTTCCTGGAGACGGCGCGCTGCGAAGCAGAGAGTGCCGCGTCACCTTCCGACTGGGCGGGGCCGGTCAGGCCGTTCGAATGGGAGGCCGCCAACGGGCTGAGCGCGTTTCCGTCGCCGTCGGGGTCGCCGCCGTCGATCAGGGTCATCGGGGGAAGCGCCGCGCCGTGGAAGCTGACCTTGTCGGTCTCGGCTGGACGGTAGCCGCGGCCCTTTCGGGTACGGACGTGGACGATCATCGGACCGTCGAGGTCGCGCAGGGCGCGGGCCAGGGTTCCCTCCAGCGCCCGCAGGCTGTGGCCGGGCACGGGTCCGACGTAGGTGATGCCGAGGTCCTCGAAGAGCTGGCCGGGCTGGGCGAAGCTCACCACCGACTTGCGCAACCGCCGCGACCACTCGAGGGCGGTGGGGCCGATGATCGGCAGCCGCTGGATCGCGTCGTCGTAGGCGCGCTTGGAACCGCGCCAGGTGCGCGACAGCTTGATCCGCGAGAGGTACGTGGAGAACGCGCCGACGGTTGGCGAGATGCTCATCTCGTTGTCGTTGAGGA
>JBBRYL010000187.1:0-2721 GCA_038237685.1 Solirubrobacterales bacterium
CTGCGTCGGGCAGATCGTGTTGAGCCCCTGGCCCCGGTACCACTCCGCGCGACGCGGGTCGAGCACGCGGACGATCACGTTGTCGACCTCGAAGCGCTTCTGAGCTATCTGGGCGACGACCAGGTTGGTGTTGTCGCCGTCTGTGGAGGCGATGAACACGTCGGCCTCGTCGATCCCCGCCTCGAGCAGCGCCTCGAGCTCGAGCCCGGTGCCGACCGTGAAGCGGCCGCCGGCCTCCTCCCAACTGCCCTCGAGGTCCGTCTCCAGGCGCGTGTGCGACAGGGGGTCCTCGTCGAGCACCGACACCTCGTGGCCCTCCGAGAGTGCCCACCGCGCGACTGCGGACCCGACACGGCCCACCCCCACGATCACCACGAACATGGCGAAACTCTAGCGCGGGGCGGGCGAGCGCTCGCCACCGTCGTCCGCCGGTGTGGCGTCGGCCGCAGGGGCGGTGAGGATGACGCGGCAGGTGGCCCTGCCCACCACCTGGCGGGTGACGTCGCCGACGAAGTTGTCAAGCGGCCCGCCGCGGCCCCCGAGCAGCGCGCCGCCGCGCACGCGCGAGGGCTCCTCGGCGGCCAGCACGATCACCTCGACGTTGCGCCGGGCGGCCTCGTCGACGATCGCCTGGCCGGTGCGCCGTGCCCGCACGGTGGCGGTCGCCACCTCGACGCCCTCGTACTCCTCCCCCACCGCCTTGGCGCGGGCCAGCGCCTTGCGCGCCGCCTCCAGGCGCGTCTCGGGAAGCGCGGCGTCGATCGGCAGCGACATCGGGATCTCGAACACCCACAGCGCCTCGATCACGGCGCCCTCGCCCTCCTCCTCCTCGCCCGCGAGCCGGCCCGCGGTCTGGATGATGTCGTCGTCGAGCGGCGTGCCCAGCAGCGGCACGAGGATCGAGCCGTACTCGGTCGCCTCGCGCTCACCGGTGAGCGCGGCGGCGGGGATGGTCACGCGCTTGAACACCGGCTTGTCCTGGGTCTTGCGGTAGGTCACGTAGAGCGCCAACCCGGCGGCCATCCACAGCAGTCCGACCAGACGCGCGGGGGCATGCACGACGATGACCGCGATCCAGCCCGCGCCGGCCAACAGCCCGCCGAGCACCGCGGGCAGCGGCAGCAGTCCGCCGCCGACCCGGACCGAGCCCGGGATGCGGTAGGGGCGGTCGCGGTCGGGCTCGCGGTAGCGCAGCACGCACACGGAGGCGTGGGCGATGGTCTGGGAGAGCAGGAGGCCGAAGGTGAAGATGCCCAGCAGGAGGTCGAGGCTCTGCGGGAGCACGAGCACGGACGCCAGCACCGCCGCCCCGACGATGGCCACGACGGGAGTAGAACGCGTCGGGAGCAGGCGGCCGGCCAGGCTGGGGATCTGGCGATTGGTGGCCAGGGAATAGGACAGTCGCGCCAGCCCGAGCATGGCCGAGTTGGCGGCGGCGACCAGGAGGAGCGCGCCCACGCCGCCCACGAGGTAGCGCAGGACGTCGGGGAGCGCCGTCCCGGGGCTGTAGGCCGCGACGACTCCGAGCAGCGGGGCGTCCTGGTCGCCGCCGCCCAGCGCCGTGTGGCCGCCGACCACGGGGAGCGCGGCCAGCGCGACGGCGGCGAGGCCGACGTAGAGCACCACGACGCTGGCCGTCCGCGCCGCCACCAGGCGGCGCAGGCCCATGCGGCTGATGCGCACCTCGCCGGCCAGGCCGGATGAGGACTCGAGGCCGGTGGTGGCCGCCGCGGCGGCGATGGTGAGTGCGAAGAGCACGTCGGTCCAGGAGGGCATGTGGCCGAGGTCGATCGGATCGAAGACCTTCCCGGGGTTAAAGACCAGCACCAGCCCGAGGCCGATCACGGTGAGCTGAAGGGCGAGGTCCACCACCGCAAGGCCGATCAGGCGGCGCAGCCGCTCCGCCGTGAGGCCGTAGACGTTCACCGCGGCGACGAGGGCGATGATGGCGATGGCCACGAGCGACTCGGGGGCGCCCCGGCCCAAGGGGCCCCAGAAGGCCGCCAGGTAGTTGGTCGCGGTGAACGCGGTGATCGCGATCAGGATCACGTAGTCGAGCAGCAGCGCCCAGCCGGCGACGAAGCTCCAGAGCTCGTTGAAGGCATAGCGCGCGAACACCGTCGAGCCGCCCCGCTCCTGGTGCAGCGAGGCTCCCTCAACGTAGGTGAGCACCGTGAGGACGAAGAACACCGCCGCCACCAGGAAGACGAACGGCGTGGCGCCCAGCGCGTGGTCGGCGACCACGCCGAGCGAGTAGTACAGCGCCGACGCCAGCGTCGTGTAGACGAGGGCGAACAGCGCCGGGGAGCCCAGGGTGCGGCGCAGCGTGCGGTCCGCGCGCTGCTCGAGCTCGCCGCGGTCAGGCATCCGGTGCCCGGCGCTGGAGGTAGAGCCGGCCGGCGCCGAGGGCGCAGAACAGCAGGCCGACGACGACCCCAACGGCCAGCGGACCTCCTCCCCGGAGCAGCGTGCTCACGATCAGGGCGATCCCGATGACGACCATGGCCAGCGACAGCACGCCCGTGGCGGCACGATGAGCTTGCCGGGGCATGGGCATCAGACCCCCGCGACCTCCCCGCGTGCCGAGCGGCCGTCGCCCGGGCCGGACTCGATGATGACGCGGCAGGGTCGCTCCGCCAGCACCGTCTCGATCGTCTTGGAGAACAGCGTGGTCGCGCCCGTGCGCTGGCTCAGCGGCATGACGATGGCCCGCGCCCGCAC
>JBBRYL010000188.1:0-2557 GCA_038237685.1 Solirubrobacterales bacterium
AATGCTGCGCATCACGGGCAGCGTCCACGAATCGTGAAGCGTCGGAGACATCGTATCGTGCGCATGTTCTTCGAGCGGCAGGGCAGCGCTCTGCCGTGCGGCGCGGCGATTCGAGTAAATCCGCCGGCGCGCCAGATACAGGAGCTCTTCACTGATGCGTCGATGCCGGCCCATCATGTCGGCGAGCAGCGCGAGGGCAAACATCAGAAAGCCGAGCGTCACGAGCACGCCGGCAATCGGAATGAGGTTCGTGAACGGCGACGTGACGTGCACCGTCTCAACGTGTTTCACGCCGTTGATGAGCACGGTCTTCGTATCGCCGATCGCATACCAGATCGTGACGAACAGCCCCGTGGGCCGCAGCAGCCGCGCCATCCGGGAGCGCATGAAGTCGGCATAGCCGCCACCCCGGCGTTCGAGAGCGGCCAGGCCGGTGTAGTTCGCGAATCCCCCGACGAAGAAGAACAGCGGCATGACCTGCAGCAGCCAGGTGGCGTACCGCAGAGCCGGCACCGAGGTGAGCGCGTTGCCCGCCGCGATGTGCCCGTGGCGATCGACGGCCACGACGGCCATCAACCAATGGCCGAGCACCACCGTGGTGATCGAGAAGACGCGCAGGAGGTCGACATAGCGGTCGCGGTCGCTCGGAGTGGTTGCGTCCCAGGAGCGGTGTAATTGACGACGGCTCGGCTCCTTCGTTGGACATGCTAGGCGACGGCTCCGACAGTTTCCGGCGTGGCGCTCGATATGGCTGTGTTCGGCTGTCGGATCGGGGTGGGCGGGTCGAGGAGTTGGCGGCGTAGATCGTGCAGTTGCCGGGCTCCGGCGGGGGTCATGGTGAGTCCGCGCCAGCCGCGGGAAGCCCGGTCCAGCACGGCCCACACGAGGTTGAGGCAGCTGGCCTCGCCGGGCAGGCGGCCGATGACTTTCACGCGGCGGCGGGTCTCACCGAAGGTGCGTTCAATAAAGTTGGAGTGCCGGATCCGGCGGTGGTGCTCGAGTGGGAAGCGCAGGTAGCTGCTCAGCTGCTCCCGGTCGGAGAGCAGGCACTTGACCGCCGAGGGGTAGAGCCGCTGGTAGCGCTCGGCGAACGCGTCGATGCGGGCCTGCACCGCGGCCACGAGCTGGTGCCCTGGCTGCAGGCCGGCGGCGATGAGGGCGTCGGTGTCGAAGAGCGCCCAGTACGCGTCACGCACCTCCTCCTGCGCCTGCGCCGGTACCTTCGCGAGCAAGTTCCGAGCTCGATGAATCAGACAACGCTGACGCAGCGAGCGGGGCAGCGATGACTCGGCGGCGTTGATCAACCCGGCGGCGCCGTCGGAGATGACCAGCAGCGGTGGGCGCAGCCCGCGGCTGGTGAGCTCGTCGAGGAAGTCCCCCCACGCGTCGGTGGACTCGCTGCCGCCGGCCGCGAGCGCGACGAACACCGGCGCCCCTTCGGTGGTGATGCCCCACGCCGCGAGCACCGGTTCGGCCCGGGCCCCAGGGTGCATCTTGAACATGGAGGCGTCCAGGAACAGGTAGTCCAGCTCCAACTCGTCCAGGCGCCTGCTCGACCAGGCGGTGAACTGATCACCGATCACCTGGCAGACCCGCGAGACCGTCGACTTGCTCAGGGCGGCCTCGGCACCGAGCGCGTCGGCGAGGGTGTTCTCCACGTCGCGCACCGACAGGCCACGCACGAACCCGGCGATCACCAGCGACTCAAGGGCGTTGGACCTGGTGATCGACTTACCGAACAGCCGCGACGCGAACGCCTCGGTCGTGCCCCGCAACTTCGGCCGCGCCACGGTGACCGGCCCGGCGGTCGTCTTGATCGTCGCCGGGCAGTAGCCGTTACGCATCCCCGCACGCCGATCCTCGGTGCCTGCGGCCCGCTGGTAGCGGACCCGGCCCAAGAACACGTCGACCTCCGCCTCCAACGCCGTCTGGATGATCAGACGGGCACCCAGGCGGGCGACGTCCTCGATTACCTCGGCCAGCTCACGACTCCCGTCGAACAGGGCGTCGATCTCGGCACGGATCTTCTCGGTAGGCGATACTCGTACAGACACGGGCGTAGTCCTTCCCTCGATGAGTTGGTAGCTCTTGAAGGAACCTACGTCCGTCGTCATTTACACCGGAGGCGGGACACGACCTCCCGGTTCGAGCCGCTGTCGAGTGGTCTAGATGTCGCAGACCTGGGCAATCACGGCGGTGTGTTCGTCTAATTCGACATCACGCCACAGCGGGTGCGGTCCCGCCGAGAAGCTCGGTGAGTCCTAGGGCACGTTCAATCAGACGTGGCCGAGCGGAACGGGGTGTCGGGCTGGGAGGGCCGCGGATAGTCGGGTGGTGGCGCTTTGGTGGGGGCTCGAGTCGGAGTGGAGCCGAGAGGATGGATCTCGGTTTTCGTCCCGGCTGGCCCCTTGGTGATGTCTGTTCGGCGGGAGGCGCTTCGTGGAGGTCACCGGCCGAAGTGCGGGCCATCTGGGTATTCGACGACTTCCGCGTCGGCGGGGATGGAGTCGTTGTCGCGGGGGCCGTGGTAATGACGCCACAACTCGAAGGCGATCAC
>JBBRYL010000189.1:0-2550 GCA_038237685.1 Solirubrobacterales bacterium
GAGGCCGAAGCCGCCGGCCTCGGCCAGCGCGCGAATCGACTGCTCGGGAAACGACCGCTCGGCGTCGACGCGGGCGGCCGCGGGCGCTACCTGCTCGCCGGCAACCTCACGAACGCGATCGACCAGCGCAGCTGGCGATGAAGACATGTCAAACGCTCCTTTTGAAACGGGACTCGCCGCCCGCACGGGGCGGCCACAGGGCGGGAGACTCAGCGAGATCTCACTGGGCTCACCTCCTTGCGTCGGTTGGAGCGCATCTCGCCAAGCACCCTATCGTCACCGGAACAGGTCCTCCGCAAGCGGCCGCCGCAGCGCGACCGCTCCTGGGCCGTCTGCCTCTGTCACGTGACGCTCCAACCCGCGTACGAGCACGGCGGGCTGGCGGGCGTCCTTGGCGCGGGCCAGGTCGGCGGCGGCCGCCACCTCGTCGGCCAGCGCGATCCACGTGGCATGGAGCTCGCGCCCCTCGGAGTCCGTGCGCCCGCGCCAGTCCTCCAGCGGAGCCAGGCCGGCGCATCCGATCGCGATGTCGCACTGGCCGTGGCGCCACGCACGTCCGAACGAGTCGGTGACGACGATCGCCGGCGCGACGCCGGCGCGCTTGCGCAGTCGCGCGCGCAGCGCGCGCGCCGAGGCGTCAGGGTCGAGCGGAAGCAGGACGACCCGGTCCGGTGCCCCTGCGTTGGACGCGTCCACCCCCGCGTTGGCGCACACCAGTCCGTGGTGCGTACGGCAGATCACCACGCCGCGCTGCGCGCGCAGCAGCTCGGCCGTCTCATCCAGCACCACCTGCATCGCCCGTGCGTCCTTGTCGTGCCCGACGGCCAGCTCGCGGGCGCGCGCCGTGGCCTGCACCGCGTCGAGGTCGCGTAGGCGGCCCTCGGACTTGGAGATCACCTTGTGGGCGACGGCAAGCACGTCGCCGTCGCGAAGGTCGGCCTCGGCGGCTGCGATGAGTGCGGCGAGATCGTCTCCGGGCCGGACCTCCGGCAGCCCGGCCAACGCGCGCAGCTCGAGGGCCACTTCAGGGCTGGGCGGCCAGGAGGCCGAGCGGGACGCTCAGGGCCGCGATCACGTCGGCGGTGGCTCGGCGAACGCCCGCCCATCGGACGGCGGCCAGGTCCGCGGGCGTGTCGACGTCAAGGGCGAGCGAGGGCAGGTGCGCGACGGCCAGGCGGGCCCCCGCCGCCCGCGCCGCGTCGAGGTGGCGCTGGTAGGAGTCGGGGCCGAAGGCCGGCTCGATCACGTTCGGCGGCGCCAGCAGGAGCGCGTTGGTGCCCTTGCCGTGGCGGTCGGGAACGACGGTCACGGCGGGACGGTCGTCGTCGACGCCCAGCAAGCCATCGATCTCCTCAGGGTCCAGCGCCGGGCAGTCGCCGGGAACCAACAGCACCCTCTCGGCACCGAGCTCGAGCGCGTGACGGATACCGGAGTCGGCAGCATTGTTCTGCCCCGACTCGGTGCTGTCGTCGACGATCACCGCATCGTGCGCACGGGCGAACGCGATCGCCCGCGGCTCCCCGGTCACGACGATGAGCCGGTACAGCGAGCGCACCTCGGCCAGGGCGGAGAGGACGTCGCGCACCATCGCCTCGGCCAGTGCCTCGCGGAGGTGGGAGTGCAAGCCGACGCCCAGCCGCTGCTTGGCGCTCTCGAAACGCTTGATGGGGAGGACCGCGATCGTGATCATGGCGATGGCGATGGCGAACGCTACCGGCCAGAGCCGATGGCCTCGGCGAAGTGCAGCGTCTCCTGCGCCAGGCGCCGGCGACCGGCAGCGTCGGCCATCAGGACGTCGGTCTCGAGCACCGGCACCCGGTCGGTGCGCTCGTCGGCCACCAGCCCGTCGATGACACCGTCGTATGCCTCGGCGACGCCAACGGCGCTGAGCTCATGGCCTGCCCAGGCCATCATCGCGGCGGTTGGCCCCTTGAGCACCTCCCCTCGCACGATCGGGCTCACTGCGATAACCGGCGCGGAGGCCTGGCGCAGCGCGTCGGGCACCCCGCGCAGGGCGAGGATCGGCCCGATCGAGACCACCGGGTTGGACGGCCCGATCACGATCGCCCGGGCGGCGGCGATGACCTCGAGCACCTCGGCGGTGGGAGCTGCTGCCTCGACGCCGGCGAAGTCGACCCCCTCCACCGGTCCCGCGGCCCGGTCGCGGATGAGAAACTCCTGGAGTCCGCGCCACCCACCCTGTGCCAGGACGCGGGTGCGGACCGGGTCATCGCTCATGGGCAGCACCCGCGCCGCCACGCCCAGCGCTCGTGCCAGCTCCGCGAGCGTCTCGGTCAGGCGTCCGCCCTCCCGCAACCGACGGCGCCGCTCCAGGCACACGGCAAGGTCGCGATCCCCGAGGTGAAACCAGACATCGACGCCCAGCTCGCGAAGGCCGTCCATGACCGCGAAGGTGTCGCCGCGCAGGCCCCAGCCGCGCTCGTCGATGCGGTCGGCCAGCCAGTAGGTGACGAGGTCGGGATCGGGGGAGACGTGAGCGCCGTAGATCTCCACGTCGTCGCCCGTGTTGGCGACGACCGCGAGATCCGC
>JBBRYL010000190.1:0-2519 GCA_038237685.1 Solirubrobacterales bacterium
CACGCCGTGGCGATCCACAGCCACGAGGACTCGTCCGAGCTGCGTGACGGGATTCGTCAGGGGCTCAAGGAGCTGGAGGGAGCCGTCGTCTAGGCTGGGAGCCGGCGAGGGTTCGCGCCGGGTCAGGGCGCGGCTCCCTTGTCCCCCGGGCCGTTCACCACCTCGAATGCGGCCATCATGCCGTTGTCTTCGTGGTCGAGCATGTGGCAGTGGAGCACGAACTTGCCGGCGTGGTCGGTGAACTTGATCGCCACGGTGGCGCTGGCGCCCGGGGTGGGCAGGAGCACGGTGTCCTTGAGCTGACCTTTGTTCGGGCCGTCCAGCACCTTGAAGTCGGCGCCGTGGACGTGCATCGCGTGTGGACGGCCAGTCGCGTTGGTGAACCGCCACCGCTCGGTCTTGCCGAGCGGAACCCGGGCGTCGACCCGGTCGGGGTTAAACCCCTTGCCGTTGATGGCCCAGCCACTGAACCGGTGAGAAGCGTCCGTGACCCCCGAGGTCATCCGCCACTGACGGGTAATCGTCGGCGGCGGCGACAACGCGGGCGCTGGGCGCAGCCTCGCCGGCACTGAGCTCCTGTCCGGCGACTTGCGCTTGACGACGTTGAAGCGCATCAGCCTTGGTGACGCGGCGTCGTGCGGGCCCGCTGTCATGCGGTCGTCGAGAAATGAAGCCTTGAGATCGAACTGCCTTCCTTGCTTGCCGGAGAAGTCCACGATCACCTCTGCCCGCTCCGCCGGACCGAGTCGGACCGACGCGCGCTTGACCGGAGCACTCATGAGTCCGCTGTCAGTCGCGATCTGCTTCATCGCGAGGGATTGCGTCGAGAGGTCATAGGAGCGGAAGTTCGAGGCGTTGAGCAGCCGAAGGCGGTACCTCCGCGCCTCGACTTTGAACACCGGCTGGGGCGCGCCGTTGATGAGGATGTGGTCGCCCTGCACGCCATCGTTCGGCGGGGGTTGCATGCCCGCCGGTCCTCCGAACGGGTAGGGATCTGTGAGCTGATTCTGCGCCGTGAAGCTGCGATCGGCGATCAGCAGCGGGACGTCGAATCTGCCCTTCGGGAGCGGTAGCGCCTGGTCGACCCGATCGTCGAGGATGAACATGCCGGCCAGGCCGTTCCAGATGTGCTCGGCCGTCCCGTCCATGCGATGGTCGTGGTACCACTGAAAGGACGCACGCTCGGGCTTGCCGCCTTCGCGCAGCGGATAGGTGTACACACGCGACGCGCCGGGCGCGATCAAAAAGTCGTCGGGCTGGCCATCGTCCGCCGCCGGGTTATGGCCACCATGGTTGTGGATGCTCAGCACGTTGGCGGGAAGGGCCTTGAGCTGGTTGACGAACTCGACCTTGACTGGGCTGCCGCTCGGAACCCGGATCGTGGGGCCGGGAAAGCTTCCGTCAAAGGTGGTCATCTGCGTCCTTGACCCCGGGAGGATCGGGACCCCGGCCGCCCTGATCGGGATGCGGATCCGGCGGCCGGTCACGACCTTGGGAATGGGCAGCGGCCTGACGAATGGCTTGTGGTGGGCGTCGGCGCCACGCGCGGCAAGCCCCGATCCCGTTAGCGCGACGGCGAGGAGAAGGAGCACGAGGGCCCTCCGAGGCAGACCCGGCACGCCCTCGCGGATCTCAGTCACCGTGAGAAGGGAGTGGTGGGCCGTTCCTGGGGCTCGCCGTCGAGCTCGATGTCCACGAACTCGTTGTAGAAGGTGATGCGGTCGCGGATCGGCTCGACCTCACGCTCGGGCTCGGGGTAGGTCCAGGCGATGTCGTCGTGGGTGCCTGACGATAACGTCGAGGCGTGGCCCTTGTAGGCGCAGGTCGTGCGCGTCTCGCTCGGCGCCAGCAGGTCCATGTTCACGTCCTCGCGCGGGAGGTACCAGCGCGTGGGCAACCCGGTCTCGAACAGCGCGAGTGGGCGATCGGACTCCGCGAGCGTCACGCCGTCGAGCGCGACCTTCACGTGGCGCGAGCTGCGATTCACGTCGAGGCGGTGAAACGGATCGCGCGGGTGGCCGATCACCGGTTCGTCCTCCTCGAGCCATTCGTCGAGCGCGCCGAAATGAAAGGCCACTAGACCCTTGAGCCGCTCCATGCCGGCGGTGGGCTCGGGGTAGGTCCAGGCTGCCTTCTCGATGTCGCCGAGGGCGTAATAGCGGCTGTCGCCCTTCCATGGGCAGTGCGTCGTGTGCCCCGTCTCTGACAGCAGGTCCATGCGCACGTCCTCCTCAGGGAAATACCACAGCGGGAGGATCCGGGACTCGTGGAGCATGTGCACGCGCTTTGAGTCGACGACGGTCTCGCCGTCCTTGCGGCCGCGCACGCGGCGCGGAATCACGTCCAGGAGGATCGCGCCCTTGTCGGGCGTGTCGAAGTTGAAGCTGCCTGCGGGAGCGTGGCCGAAGGGGCCGGTGCCCATCGTGAGCGACATGCCTCGAGGTTACTAACCGCGGGTCGCGGCGCTGACTCGTACCATTACGGCCCCGTGGCCGCGAGAACTGAGAAGGACACGGCTC
>JBBRYL010000191.1:0-2508 GCA_038237685.1 Solirubrobacterales bacterium
GTCCACCTCGACACCTTCGGCGCAGTCAATGTCCCGAGTGACGCGGGAACCACGCAACCCGGCTTCACGGTGTGGCCAGCGCAGTCGCCGGGGACGAGCTCCTTCAACGTTGCCAACGGTGGCACTGAGAACTTTCTCAGCTCGAACGCGGCCGACGAAGCCAAGTTCCCAGTTGCGGGCTTCGGCGGCGACTACACGTCGTCGCAACTCGTGGTCTGGACTGTGACGAACACGTCATCGCTGGACTCCGCGTCGCCTTCGGTTGTGCTCTCGAACAAGGTGCTGAGCGTCAACCGGTACGCGATCCCGCCGAAGCAGCAGCAGCCGGGCTCGGGGACGCCGCCGGGTACCGACGTGCCGCTGGGCCACTGCATCAATGACACGACGACTGCCACGATCGCAGGCGTTGGCTGCTGGCGGCTCCTGTTCGGGGGCCAGCCGGCGCACACCGAGGTCGTCTCGCGGCCCGACTCGAACGACACCCGCATGCAGCAGGTGATGTACGCGAACGGCAGGCTATGGGGCGCTCTCGACACGGCGCTGAACCCGGACGGCAATGGCCAGCGTGCCGGTATTGCCTGGTACATCCTCAATCCCGCCTCCCCCAAGGTCGTCCTGCAGGGCTACCTGGGAGCGTTGGGCCATGACTTCACGTACCCGGCCATCGGGGTCACGGCGAGTGGCCGCGGCCTGATGGCGTTCACCGACACGGGCGACAGCACGAACCCGAGTGCCGGCTATGCGTCGATCGATGCGGTCGTCGGAGTCGGCGCGTGGCACGACGTCACGGGCGGCGCAGGTGCCGCTCCGGACGACGGCTTCACGAGCTACAAGGCGGAGGTCGGCAACCCGCCGCGGACTCGCTGGGGTGACTACGGTGCAGCTGCTGTTTCCGGCAACTCCATCTGGATCGCCAGCGAGTACATCGCCCACACCTGCACCTATACCGACTGGGGCGGCCCGTTCTTCGCAGGCGGGACCGGCGACAATCTGCTCGGCACGTGCGGTGGCGCAAGCCACGGGCCCGGCGCTCGTGGGGCCCTCGGCAACTGGTCGACGCGGATCAGCAAGCTGACACCGTAACCCTCATCGCCACCCATCGACGGGGACCAGGTCGGTTCCCGCGCCACAGAGGTTGACACCCGGGACGGGCAGGCTGACGGACACGGCAGCCGCCCGTCCCGCACAACTGAACTCCCGACCAGCGCTGTCCCTTGACCCAAGATGATGGGGAAATCTTCGCGAGGTCGAGTTGTCCGCCGCGGCCAACGAGCGCCCTTTTTGATGGGTGGTCCAAAAAGGCCACCGCCCCGCCAAAGGGAGTGGCGGCATTCGGGGCGTCCCAGGCGGCTCGGTCATGACGCCGATGATGCCGCCTCCTCGTGCCGTGTACCCCTCGCGCGGGGCGTCAGCCGTTCGCGGCGCTGATGGTGTAGATGACGTCGGCGCCATAGATACCCACCGAAGGGTTATCGCCGGCGATCGCGCATTCGAGCCAGTAGCCGAACCTCGTGTTGTCGATGGTAGCGAACTGGATGGAGGTGTCGGCAAGGCGGACGATGCCCGGCGCCCCGTTGGTATCAGGGACGGTTGCGAGCTGCTGGAAGCTGGTCGCGGTGGCGATCGTGAGGCCCGATCGAACCAAGCCGCAACCGTGGACTTGGTAGTCGATTGAGGCGTCGCGCAGCGTGAACCCGACCTTCGTCACGAGGGCCGCGCTGGGCAGCCCTGGATCGCATCGGAAGACGCCTGTACCGGAGGACAGTGTGGTGCTGAACCGCAGTGGCCCGTCGTTGGCGTACCCGGTAGCGCTGTCGGTCGGTACCAGTTGAGCCCGGCGCAACTCGCCGAGCGCGTAGAGGTGACTGCGGGCTGCGCCCCTGAGCCGGTGACCCGGGCGGCGACTGGCGCGGCGAACGTAGCTCCGAGGAGCACCCCGGCAAGAACGAGGAACAGGGGCGGGGAGAAACGCGCGGCGTGGGCGAATCGGGACATCTGGGCCCTCCTGAGCGGTACACGCGGGGTGGGCAGGGCACACCGCCGTGTCACGCGTCCGCAGGCATCATCCGGCGCAGGTCAATGGAGCCGTCGCCGCCTATCGCGATCTGCGTGGCGCCCGTCGCGCTGGACACAGGTCTCCACCATCTGGCCCTGCGCGGTACATCGTTCAGGACCTGGTGCGCGTACCACGCCCTCGGGATCGCGGCCGCGCTCGGCGAGGACGCCCGGATCGACACGACTTGCGGCGTCTGTGAGCGGGCGGTCACCGTCGATCTCGTTGGCGGAGGGCTTGATCGCGCGAGGCCGGAACGGCTCTGGCCATCAGAGCGCGGTGACGACCTGCGAACCGACTTCTGCTCACCCACCGTCCTGCTGTGCGGCGCAGAACATGCCGCAGCTTGGGGTTGAGTCCCGAGAATTGGTGTAACAGCGGAGGGGCCGACAACGGAAGCGGCCACCGCGTCATCCTCACGTCGTTGGAGTAGCAACCGACGACATGGAGGAAGA
>JBBRYL010000192.1:0-2489 GCA_038237685.1 Solirubrobacterales bacterium
GACACGTCGGTCACGATGAGACTTTCCGACGCCACCGTGCGACCGACTGAGGCAGTGCCCCACTACGGCCTCGTCGACACCGGCGTCACCGTCTCCCGGGAGTCCGATCGTGGCGGCGCCTTCGTGCAGCTGCTGTCCAGCGACCGCTTCGTCTTTCTCGTCCAGCCCGTCAAGTCCGATCTGCCGCACGGAACCTTGCACTCGACAGTGAGCGCTACGCTGGCGCCGACGAGCGAGCTGGCGGCCGGCGGTAGCGGCTGCTCGACGGGAGCAGCGGCCTGCACCGCGAAGGGTTTCAAGACGCTTGCCTACACCAAGGACTTCCGGTCGGGAGTTCCGGCCACGATGAGCTTCACGCATCCGAAGTCGGACTTCGCCATCGTCCCGCAGAAGTTCTACGCCAACGGGCCCGCGGGCACCCGCACAGCCGACGCGCTCGCCTTCGCGCCGTTCGATTTCATCAGCTTCGGGACCGAGCTCCCCGTTCGGGTCCCGAGCGTCCGAACCATCTGGCTGCAAGGATCGGCTCGGCTGAGGTGGATGCAGGACTATCAGCCCACCCCCGGTTATTTCCGCGACAAGACCGCGACGCTCACGAAGTTCAGCGGCTACACCCCCGGCACCGCTCAACCGGTCGTCTTCGCTCACGGCCCGGTGGGACCCGGGATCGAGGCGGCGTACGACAAGGACCGACTCGGCCCGTTCTGCCTGTTCTGTCGCCGGGGTCACGACCTGCACGGATTCATGCCGCTCTTCTCGGGAGCCGGCACCGCCATGGCGGGTCTGCTCAGGTCTCCCGACATGGGCTCTTGGACACTGAAAGGTGGCGGCGATGTGCTCGCATCGGGTACCGGCCTGATCGCTCCACAGGTGACGCTTCCCGCCGGGCGCCGCACCTACACGCTGCAGGCGGTGTCGCACCCCGATCTGCGGTCCTGGCAGCTGTCGACGAACGTCTCTGACGTGTGGACCTTCACGTCGGGCTTCGGGAACACGGTCATCCCGTTGCTGACGCCGTCGTACGTCCCGCGGGTCGCCCTCGACGGATCCCTGTCCGCGGGTTCGACAAAGTTCCCGCTGGACTTCGGCAATATCGGGTCGGTGGACGCGAGGGTCACCCATGCGAGCGTCGAGCTCTCCACCGACGGCGGCAGGAACTGGACCCGGGCCACCGTCACCCGGGTCGACAAGAACTCGTTCGCCGTCACCTACCCGAACCCGCATGCATCGGACGCTCGCGGCTACCTGAGCCTTCGCGTCTCGGGCGTCGACTCGGCCGGCCGGAAGGTGACGGAAACAGCGATGAACGTCTACAGCCTGGTGCCGTGACCCGCTAGCCGCACCATCCACGCACGCCGGCATGACGGCGGTGGCAGCCACTCCCAGGGCTACCCTCGGCGTCATGGACATCCCCGCCGTGGGCGCCATCGTCCACGACGAGCAGGGGCGGCTCCTCGTCGTCAGACGCGGCCGTGCGCCAGGCCTCGGCAAGTGGTCGATCCCCGGCGGGCGGGTGGAGGCCGGCGAGGCGCTGGCCGACGCAGCACGACGTGAGGTGCGAGAGGAGACCGGTCTGCGGGTCGACGTGCAAGGCGTTGTCGGCACCATCGAGCTGCCGGGCGCCTCCGCCGGTGACAGCTATCAGGTGACCGACTTCGTCGCCACGGTCGTGGCGGGCTCGTCGGGCGAGCCCGTCGCAGCCGATGACGCCACCGATGCTCGGTGGGTCACGCAGGACGAGCTCATCGCCTTGGACACCACGGCGGGCCTCACGGACGCGTTGCGCGCCTGGGGCGTCTGGATATGAACCGCGCATTCAGCTCCTCGGCGGAGTGCCCTGGTCATCCCGGCTCGCGCGCGTTCCAAAGCTCCAGGGTCGGCGCGCCGCGATCATGGCTCAGAATGCTGATCCGCGTCGTGGCAAGCTCCAAGTTGGCCCCCAGCACGATGGGGTGGTCGAGCCAGCGGGCCGCCAAGGACCGCAGGATGTGTCCGTGCGCGAACATCAGCACGACACCCTTGACTTCGCGGCAGCGCGCGATCACCTCGTCGACGCGACGCGACACCTGATCGGGTGACTCGCCGCCGGGGCTGCCGTCGGTCCAGACCGACCAACCCGGCCGCTCCTTGTGAACGTCGACTCGGGTCCGGCCCTCGTAGTCGCCGTAGTCCCACTCGACGAGGTCGTCCCAGACCACCACATCGGTGAAGCCGAGGAGCTCCGCGGTACGACGGGCCCGCTGGCGGGGGCTAGACACTACAAGGTCGAAACGGAGGTTCTCCAGTGTCGGCCGCAGCGCCACGGCGGATCGCTCACCCTCGGAGGTCAGCGGGAGGTCGGTGCGTCCGGTGTGCTGACCCGACTTGCTCCACTCGGTCTCGCCGTGCCTGACAATCCATAGGTCAGTTTGGTACTCGTCCGTGTCGCTCATGCGCGAAGGCTACCGAACCCGATGGGTCCCGGCTCGGGTCCTTCATCGACGGGTGGC
>JBBRYL010000193.1:0-2467 GCA_038237685.1 Solirubrobacterales bacterium
AGGAGCCCCTCGAGCCCTTCGTCGCCGCGATCTTCACCCACAGCGAACTCGCCCTCGGTGGCGAACTCGCCTGGATCGACCAAACGCTCGCCAGCTTGGCACCCGCCAGCATCCCAACAGGCCGGGAGGACACCATGGACACGTACGACATCAAGAAGGCGTTCTCAACGCTCTACGCCCCCAAGCCTGGCGACTTCCACGTCGTCGAGGTTCCCGAACTGTCGTTCCTCATGACCGACGGGCACGGTGACCCGAACGTCTCACCTGCCTACGCCGAGGCCGTCGAAGCGTTGTTCTCCCTCTCCTACGCAGTTCGCGCGACCGCGCAGAGTGAACTCGGGCGGGTCCATACAGTGGGGCCGCTCGAAGGGCTGTGGAGCGCCGACGACCCTCGCGCCTACACCTCCGAGATCATCGAGACAGCAACGAAGAAGGCGCAGAAGAAGGCCCTCGCGGCGCTCGATCGCGTGCGCTACGCGCCGTACACGGAAGGTGCGAGCGTGCAGATCCTGCACATCGGCTCCTACGACTCCGAGGCGCCCGTCCTCGCCCGGCTCCACGACGAGTACCTCCCCAAGCACTCGCCTCACCTTCAACGGCAAGCACCACGAGATCTACCTCTCCGACCCACGCCGCACCGAGCCGGCGAAGCTGCGGACGATTCTCCGCCAACCCGTCGCCCCTGTCTCGTAGGCCGGAACAGAGGTACTCGCCGGGGACGCTCAGCGGAATGAGCTGCAGCCAACCCGTCGCCCCTGTCTCGTAGGCCGGAACAGGGGCACCGCGCCGACCACGCGAACGGTCCCGGTAGGGGAACCTCGACCGGGGTACCAGCTGCGTCCCGCAGGGAAGCGGGTTACGGTGCAATCATGCGGATCGAGCGCGTCATCGATGCAGCCGTGGTCGAGGCAGGGGTGGAGCTCTTCGACGAGCCGCCCAAGGCCGCCGCGACCGAGCGGTTTCTCAGCAGCCCCGGCCATCACTTGCTGTTCGCGTACGACGATCAGGCCGACGACAGCGGAGCCGTGGTCGGGATGATCTCCGGCGTGAAACCACGCACCCGGATAAGGGCACCGAGATGTTCTCTTGTACGAGCTGGGCGTCGTGCCCACCGCTCGGAAGCGTGGGGTCGCTGCCGAGCTCGTCCGAGCCCTTGCAGCGTTGGCCAAGGCTCGCGGGTGCTACGGCATGTGGGTAGGTGTCGACGTTGACAACGTGGCCGCACTCGCTACCTATCGCCGGGCGGGCGCGCAGGAGGAAACGGCCTGCGTGGTGCAGTCCTGGGGCTTCAGCAAGTCCTGACGCACAGCTGTTGAGCAGACCAGCGGCAGTCACCGCAAGCCGATCGTCACGGGGGATGGAGCGGCAAGGGCCGGCGTGGCTGTCAGGAGGTTGCTGGGTGTAGCGTGGCCTGATCGATGTCGAGCACTTGGGCGAGCCTGTGGCGTCCGTCGTGGGTGAGATGCAGCGCGCGGCTGGCTGGGGCTGGCTGGAGCCAGCCGCGGCTGGTCAGTTCGATGAGGATGATGGCGCCGAGGTGGCCGGCGAGGTGGGGTTGTCGTTCGGTCCAGTCCAGGCAGCCTCTGACCATCGGTCGTCTGCTCGCGTTGCGGATGGGGATGTCGAGGCCGAGCTGGGCGAGGAGAGGATGTGCGGGATCAAGGAGGGTGCCTTTCTCCGCGGCGGCGAGCGGGGCGAGCGCTCCGGTTCGGGTCAGGGCGGTGGTGAGCTGAAGGGCGAGCTGCCCGGCGAGGTGGTCGTAGCAGTGACGGGCGAAGGTGAGTGCGGAGCCGGTGCGGGCATCGCGCAGCGAGCGGGCCGGTCGAGCTGGGGCGAGCGCTTGCAAGGCTTCCAGAGCGCGTGCGACCTCGTCGCTGCTGAGCGTGTAGTACCGATGGCGGCCGGAGCGGATGACGGTGGTCAAGCCGCCGGCGGTCAGTCGAGACAGATGCTCGCTGGCGGTGCTGGGATTGACGCCTGCGGCTCGGGCGAGCTCGCCGGCGGGCAGTGAGCGGCCGTCCAGCAGCGCGGCGAGCATGGCGGCGCGGGCTGGCTCCCCGATCAGAGCCGCGGGCACCGAGACGTCAGCGTCAGCAAGCACCCGGTTAGTGTACGTTCGCCACAGTTCGTTCCCGGCCGAAGCGTTGTGCGTCGATGATTAGTGCGTGGCCTGCGCTTCGTATGAGAACCGCGACGGCCCGGCCGGTGATACTCCCGGCGTCCTGCTGTCCGGTCGTGACGGGCTCGGCGGCCTGGGCCTGTTCGTCCGCCATCGCCCCGCCGTTGCCGTCGCTACGGACCAAACCATGCTGCCCGCCGTGCTGTACTCCTTTTCCGCACTTCTTGTGCGTGGTATCTGTCCCCATCTGGGGCGGCGCGGTTCAGGGGCCTGAGGGGTTGCTGGTGTAGGCGTTGGCGGGCACGCTGAGCAGGTCGAGCAGCTGGTGCTGGAGTGGTGTGAGCTGCG
>JBBRYL010000194.1:0-2451 GCA_038237685.1 Solirubrobacterales bacterium
CGAGCATCGAGGCTCCTTTGAGTCGGCGGTGACAGAACGCACCGCCGACTTCGACCTGACTGCTTATGTCCCCTTCGACCCGGCCACACAACACCCAGCCGTGGAACTACTCATCTAGGTCTCCGACGAGCACAGCCATCGGGCGTTCGCTGCGGCGCGCGCGCTGGATCTCTAAGTCGAGCATCTCGCGAAACCCGCGGCGGTTCGTCAGGTTGGTCAAGGGGTCGGTGCGAGCGGCGTCGTAGAGGCGGGCGATCAGCAATTCGGCCCGGTCGCGCATCGTCCGGATCACGATCGCTGCGACCAGCAGCGTGCCGATCCCGACGACCCACCAAGCCGGCACGCCACTCGCCGGCGGGCGAGCGAGCAGCAGTGCGCAGTAGGCGATACCTACATAGACGATCTGAACAGCCGCTTGCGCCTTGGTGAAGAAGTAGGCAGAGAAAAGGAAGACCCACAGATAGAAGAAGACCAATGGGCTGGGGCTTTCGGCCGAGAAGTACGCGACGCCGGTGATCAGGGTGCTGCCCCATGCCAGCGCGACTGGGAGCAGCCTGTCGTTGAGCTTTCCGGCGCGCCAGGACAACAGACCGGCCACCACGTAGGCGTCGGCGACGATGGCGAGCAGTCCGACCGTGTCGGCCCGGCGAGAGTGCGGAAGCAGGACCGTCAACAGCGCCAAGGTGGCCCCCGCAGCAAACAGACAGCCTAGAACCCTGGCCTGCAGGCGGGTCTCAGAGCTCGTTGCCGGAGGCCCGCTTCCCAGCCGCGGGCTGGCCTTCGCGGCTATCGAAACATCCACAGTAGCTATCTCGGCACCAAAAGCCCCTGGCTTGAACAGTGGTTTGCGGAGCGCCGCGGGACCTGGGCCGCCACATCCTGGAGTCGCTCGGAGGGCAGCGCGTCGCGGATCTGCCGCGAGCTGCGCGACCGCTCCGCGGCGTTCAAGACGCGTGATCTGTTTGAGGTCCGGCTGGTGACGCTGTTCCTGGACGCGATCTACCTGCCGGTTCCGCCCCGGCGGCGCCAAGGAGGGGGTGCTCTGCGCCTGGGGGGTCTCAGAGACGGGCGAGCGCATCTTGCTGGCGGTCTGCCTCGGGATGCGCGAGTCGGAAGAAGACTGGCCGGCCCTGGGTCGCGATCTCACCGCCCGCAGCGGCCGACAGATCTGGAGATATTCACTGTGACTGCGCCTTCTTCTCTCGCGCGGCTCGGTCAGCGTCCGCGCGGCGTAGGCGTGCCTGGCAGTGGCAGGGCGTTCAGCTGGTGACGCGTCGCATGAGCGACTTGACCGCCGATACCACCAAGTCGCGGTCATAGGTCACGGCGAAGTCGAACCGGCGCTCCTCGTCGGGGCCACCGTCTCCCAGGTCTTGGGCGACGAGCGCGCCGGCGAAGTGGGGGCCGAGCACCGCGATGCTCCACTCACCGACCAGCACATCGTCGATCGGGATCTTGGCTCCCCTCACGCCCTCGACCGGACTTTCCTCCATCCCGACCCCGAGCGCTGCGACGAACGAGGCCCGTTGCGCGAGAGCCCGGTAACGGGCCCTCGTATCGGGGGTGAACCGGTCGGCTGCCTGAAAGGCCGCGACGACGACCGCGCCCGGTCCAATGGTCAGGGCCTCGTTCTCCAGATGCTTCGAGATCGAGGTGAGCAGCGGTTTGGTCATCTGCTGGGTCGCCATGACGGCGCGCACCACCTCAAAAGGTGAGTCCCCGCGAGGCGGTGGCTCTGTCCCAAGGACGGAGATTGGCTTGCGGTTCCACGGCAGCTTGGCCGGCAGCTCGGCAGGCCTGCCGAACAGCCACCCCTGGCCGAGGGTTGCTCCAAGGGCATAGGCCATCTCCAGGTGTGCGTCGGTCTCGATGCCCTCCGCGACCACCATGGCTCCTGTGCGCTCGCGGTAGGCGCTGACCGCGCTTACGATCGCTGCGACCTCGACGCTTGGCTGCTGCTGGATGAGGCGGAGGTCGAGCTTGACCACATCGGGGGAGAGCAGCGGCATGAGGGCAAGTGACCGCACGTCGGCGCCCACATCGTCGAGAGCGACGCCCCAGCCCCGGGCACGTATCGAATCGACGGCCCCCAACAGCTCGGCAGGATTAGCGGTCAGTGCTCGCTCGGTGATCTCGATGAAGACGTTGTCCTTGTGTGCGGCGTCGTCCCAGCTCTTGCGAACAGCAGCCGGCGGGGGAAGCGCCAGCGCGTCTGGCTCGACGTTGACGAACACGCTCATCGGGCTCACGAGACCGCCTTTGTCAGATGTTCGCAGCGCCGTGACACGGCAGGCCCAGTCGAGTTCGTCGACGAGGCCGTCCTCGCGCGCGGCCGCGAACAACAGGTCCGGTCGCTCGAGGGGAGAGTTGCTGGGCCCGCGACTCAGGGCTTCATAGCCCACCACCGCGCCGTTGTCGAGCTCCACGATCGGCTGGTAGACCGTGCGGATC
>JBBRYL010000195.1:0-2367 GCA_038237685.1 Solirubrobacterales bacterium
GCGCCGAGGGTCCCCGCCGCGCCGGTCGACAAGCCCGAGCGGGTCAAGGCGTCGCCTGTCGCACGCCGGATCGCCCGGGCCGCGGGGGTCGACATCACGACGCTCAGCGGCTCGGGGCCCGGCGGCCGAATCGTCAAGGCCGATGTGGAGGGTGCAGCCAACGCGGCGCCCGCGGCGCCCGCGGTCGCGCCGCCGACGGCATTGCCCGCACCGACGGCCGCCAAGGCCGACGGCGGGACCGCCAAGGGCGAGACCAGCATCGAGGAGCCGACGCGGGCCCAGCAGGTGGTGGCACGGCGCATGGCCGAGGCGAAGGCCACCGTGCCGGAGTTCACCCTGCAGGCCGAGATCGACATGGAACGGGCCGTGGACGTGCGAGCTCAGCTCAAGGCGGTCGCGGGGGAGAACGGCGTCGTGCCCACCTTCAATGACATGATCGTAAAGGCGTGCTCGCTTGCCCTGCGCGAATTCCCGCGCGCCAACGGCGCTTACCGGGACGGCCGCTTCGAGCTCTACTCACGGGTCAACGTCGGGGTCGCGGTGGCCGCGGCCGACTCGCTCGTCGTGCCCGTCGTCTTCGACGCCGACCGCCGTGGATTGGGCGACATCGCGGCCACGACCCGCGCCCTGGCGGCGCGAGTGCGCGAGGGCGCGATCACGCCGCCCGAGCTCTCCGGGGCCACCTTCACCGTGTCCAACCTCGGCATGTACGGCATCACGAGCTTCACCGCGATCATCAACCCGCCCCAGGCGGCGATCCTCGCCGTCGGCGGCCTCCAGCCCAGGGCCGTCGTCCACGACGGGGCGATCGCCGCGCGCCACGTCATGCCGGTGACGCTGGCGTGCGACCATCGCATCCTCTACGGCGCCCAGGCTGCCGAGTTCCTCGCGCGCATCCGCACGCTGCTCGAGCATCCGGCCGCGCTGTCGCTCTAACGCGACGCGCCAGCGCCATCTCCGCTGGACGAGTCCCGGCCCGTGAGCTCTTCGGCGAGCATGTCCATCAGCAGGTTGTCGTGCCAGCTCCGGTCGACACCCCGCTCGTAGCGCCGCATCACCCCAACGGGGCGAAAGCCGACCCCGGCGTAGGCCCTGATCGCGCGCTCGTTCCCGCACGCGGGGTCGATCGTGAGCCGGTGATGGCCGCGGTGGCCGATCAGCCACCGGGCAGCGAGGACGAGCGCAGCTGGGCCCAGCCCCCGGTCCTGAAACGGCGGGGCGAGGAAGATGTCGATGCTGGCGTGCCGATAGTCGGGCTCGTTCTCCTCGTGAAATCCGAGCCAGCCGGCCAGCTCGCCGTCCACCTGAACGGCAAACGCAGCGCCATCGTGGCGAAGGTCCTCGCGCGTTCTCTCCCGATCGTCCAACTGGCCCCACCACTCGCGCACGCCGGGCTGGTCGACGACAGCGGTCAGCTCGTCCAGATCTTGCTCGTCGAGCGGCCGCAGCGCGACGCGCTCATCGCGCAGTGTGGGGACCGCGAGAGGGGATCGGTCAGCTGACAAGCGATCCTCAAGGGCCCGAGAAGCCGCGGGATCGACTGTACCGGGCGTTCGGGGTCCGGTCGAGGTCCTCGCGGACGATCGGCGGGTCCTGGGTGGTGCGCACGAGCACGCAGAAGGCGCGCCGGCGACGGTCGGGCACGCACGTGCGGTAGAGGCCGTCGGTGAGCTTGAGCACGTCCGCGCCCCCGAGGCGCGCGTGCAGCCGCGGCGGAGCAGCGGTGAGCAGGTAGTTGCGCGCCGCCGCCGCCTGAGTCCGTAAGGCGCGCTCCTGCGCTGCGACGGCCGGATGGTGGAGCACGCCGGCGAGGAAAAGAAGCGCGGTCACCAGGCCGATGAGCGCAGTGCCAGCATAGTTGCTTGCCACCAGGCGCGGGAGGTCGGGGCGACGGCGCCGACGGAGCAGCCCGCCCACGGCAGGAGCCGCGATCGCTGCGACGAGCAGATTGACGAAGCCGCTGAAGAGCGTCGCGGGCACGGTTCGCGTGGCGTCGCCCCAGACGGGCAGCTGGTGGAGCAGGAGGCCGTCGCCGATCGTGGCGGCCAGGAACATCGGCCACATCCAGGCACCGCGCATGCGCCAGCGCAGGCGCGTCCACACCGCCTGCTGGAGCGGCGCATCGTTCGGTGTGCCCGGGGTGGCCACCGCGCGACTATGGCAGGCTCGGTCGCGCGCGGAGTAAGCTCGGAAACCGTGCCAGGACCTGAGGTTCCCGAGCTCTTGGCCTGCCACCTCGGCGTAGTCGACTACCGCGAGGCGGTCGGGATTCAGGAGCGCCTGCGGGCACAGCGCCAGGCCGACGAGGTGGGCGACGTCCTGTTGCTGCTCGAGCATCCGCCGGTGTACACCCGCGGACGTCGCACC
>JBBRYL010000196.1:0-2359 GCA_038237685.1 Solirubrobacterales bacterium
GCCGATCACCAGCCCCACGGCGGCGACCATCGTGTTCGTGCCCATCGCGAGGCCCAGCTGATGCTTGGGAAACGCATCGGTCACCAGCGCCGCGGCGTTCGCGAACAGGAACGCTCCGCCGATCCCCTGGACGATGCGCCACAGGATGAGCTCGGTGGCGCTCCCGGCCAGCCCGGCTCCGCACGAGGCCAGGGCGAAGACGAGGAAGCCGCCGACGTAGGCTCGCTTGCGACCGAACAGGTCCGACAGCCGTCCGGCCGTGAGCACCAGCACGGTGGAGGCGATCATGTAGGCGAGGATCACCCAGACGAGCTGCAGGATGCTGGTTCCCAGCGAGCGTTGCAGATCGGGCAGAGCGATGATCAAGGTGCCCGAGTTGATCGTGGCCAGCAGCATGCCGAGGCTGGTACAGGAGAGCGCCCACCACTTGTAGTTGGCGCGTTCGGTTACCACCACGACCGCCGAACCTCGACCCTTCCTGGCTGGTTCTTTCTAACGTTCACGTAAACTGTATCTTAGCGCCCGGACCGTCGGTTCTCACTGTGGCGACCTCCGGCTGCCGCGGTTACAATCAGCCGTCCGTGTCGACCGCCTCGATGACCAGGCTGCCGGATGCGCACGCCTCCCGCGCGGCTTCGCGTCAGGGCACGCGGTGTCTTGGTCTTCTCGGTGCGGCGCTCGCGATGGTGCTGGCTTGCGCCTCGCCGGCTGCGGCCCAGCCGTGCACGGTGGACGTGGACGTCAGTCGCGACACCGATCGCCTTCCGAGCGCCTGTGCCCACTTCCCGGTCTCCGGGGCTCGCGCCGTCGGACCGATCACGGCGGGGGGCGACGGGCGGGTCTGGCTCCTCGTCGATGCCGGAGGGCCCGCCCTGATGCGCGTCGACTCCGCCGGGGGAATGCAGCGTGTCGGGATTCCCGCCGGGCCAATGCCTACGGCGATCACGAAGGGCCCTGACGGCAATATCTGGTATGTGCGCCCTGGAGCCATAGGGGTCGTGGGGCCGAACGGGCCCGTGGGGCAAATTCCGCTGCCAGGCGTTGCGCCGACGGGCATCGTCACCGGGCCCGATGGAGCGCTGTGGTTTCCGGCGGGCTCCATTCTGGGCCGAGCCACGACGGGCGGGGCCGTGACCTTCGTCGCGCTGAACGGCGCGGGGGTCAGCCAGACGCACGGGATCACGGTGGGTGGCGACGGCGCGCTGTGGATCGCGGCTGGACCGCTGTTGGCGCGGGTCACCGTGGCTGGGCGCGTCAGCGCGACCGCGAGCGGTCGCCAGGCCGATGGCGGGATCGCGGCGGCATCGGACGGCGCGCTGTGGTTCAGCTCGACCTCCGGCGGCGTGGGGCGGCTCGCGCCGTCGGGCGCGGCGAGCGGCTTCAGTCTCCCGGCGGGAGCTACGGACGTGGTCCGCGGCCCCGGCCGGTCGACGATGTGGGTGGCCGCGGGCGGCTTCATGGTCCGCGTGAGCAGCGATCAGCTTCCCGCCGGGCGCCCGAGCGGTGTCAGCTGTGGCGGGCAGAATCCGGCCGCCTGCCTCTCGCGCCTGCCTGCGGTCCCGCTTGGAAACGCCTTGCTGCTCAACGCCCGGGAGACGGTCGCAGGCGCGACCGTCGGGCCGGATGGGAACGTGTGGTACTCCGAGGGCTCGCTGGTCGGGCGCGTCCTCCCCTTCCGGGGGGCCCTCCCCTGCTACCAGCGCGTGACGCGCAACACGGCGTTTGGATGCGGGCGCACGCAGAGCAAGATCGGTCAGGTCACCCAGGGAGGGCAGGCATACCTCCGCAGCTCCTGCCCGCGGTTCACCCTTCGATTCTGCCTGGGCACGCTGACGCTGCGCACGCCAAGTGGGCGCCGACTCGCGAGTGCCCGCTACCTGCTCGGGGCATATGACAACCCCAAGGTGCGAGTCGTGCTGCCGCGTTCTGTCGTCAGCGCCCTCCGGCGTCACTCGGTCGGCGTCCGAGCTGTGTATGACAGCACCGACGCCGGCGGGATCAGGCGGGTCAACCGGGGCACCTGGATCCTTCGGTTCGGCTGAGAACGTGTTTGAAAACCCCTCGCGCACGTCTGGCGGCGGCGGATCTGCGCGGATGCGGCGTCCTCGGTCGGTGCAATGGCGCTGCTATTGCACCCTCCCTGCGTCCTCAACACTCGCACGCTCGCGTGGAAGCTTGCACCGCTCGCCAGCCGCGCACGCGGAGTTCCCAAACACGTTCTGAGAGCTCCCCGGACCCACCCACTGGACGCCCGATCGAATCGGGCGGCGTGGCCTTCAGGGCCGGGCGCAGGTAGCCGACAGTCCGAGCGTGACCACCGCGATCGGTTTCTCCGAGGATGCCATGACGGTGCTCGGCC
>JBBRYL010000197.1:0-2354 GCA_038237685.1 Solirubrobacterales bacterium
CCGACCATCACCGCCCGACCCTTCGGGCCGAGCAGAGCATTAGCGTGAACCTTCATCCGGTGTCCTCCTTGCGACTGAGTTGGCTTCGACACCACTCAGCCTCCAAGGAGGCCCGGATGAACAACGTGATCAGGTTCTACATCTAGCCTTCCTCGTTGTCTCGGGCATCCTCGGGACACTCTGGACCGCAATACTTCTTGCCTGGTTCCGTATGGACCGCTAGCTGCCCCCAGCCAGGCGCCCGCAGCGCTGCGAGAGGCCGACGAAACGTGAACCAGCCCTCGGCTCCCGACTGTGACGTATCCAGCGGGTCGCGGGTCACGTTGCACAACCTCGACAGCTACGTGGAGACGATCGCCGTGGCGGAGCTTCAGCGCCTGTCGGTTGCCCGGGCGAAGGGCGCGGCCTGGATGATGCGAAGGCGCGCGTCGCCGCCGCCGAGCAGGAGCTCAACGGCTACGCGACAGCGGTCAGCGTCGAAGCCGTGGGGCCGAAGCCTTCGGGGCCGAAGCCTTCGGGGCCGGTGCCCTCCAGCGCCGCGATCAGCTCGATGCGGCCAGGGATGATCTTCACCGTGAGCTTGCTCGGCGTCCTGCCCTGCCGGCTGGATGCTCGGGCGCTGACATGTGGGGCGAGTGAGTGGTCATGAGCGACACGCCGTCCTACGCGGCCTGCTCTGCGCGGTCGTGGTTGCGCCGTGCGGGCGCGGGCGTCGTGTCCCGATCGAGGATCGTGTCCGCGTTCTCGCCCACGGTGCCGACGTGCGGCTCCCGCTCCGTCGTGGAGGCGAGGCGAGCGGCATCGTCCCGATCGCGCTCCCGGACGTCGACGATCCAAGTGTACGGGGGAGTGTCCGCACGGCGGACACAAGAACGAAGCCCGACCAGCGTTGGACTAGTCCTAGTCGTGTCCTGGCGCGACCGTCCCCACCCTCAACTCGTCTTCCCACTTGCGTCGGCGACGGATCGAAGCTTCAAGGTGCCGGCGGCGGCGGAAGCGCCGACGAGGCAGCGCTTGCAGCGTCTGTTCCATGGCCTCCCGGGAAGCCTGAGCCAAGATCACCTGCTGTTCCAGTCCCTCAAGGGGGGATGTCTCCGACATCGTGCGTCGCCTCCTTCCGTGGAGCCGATTGCTTCGAGACAATGGTAGGGACTGCCGGAACCTAGGGACGGGGTGCGGACGTACTGCACCCTCTGTTCAAGGATGCAGCACGGTGATCTGCCGTATACCTGAGGGCTCCGGGTATCCGTCCTGCTCCGGCTACCGAAGGGCGCCCCCGTGGTGGTGGAAGACATGGGCAAGATCGGGGTGGGTGTTCCGCCGATCGGTGTCTATCCCGTAAGCGCGCCTCGTAGTGCTTTGGCTCCCGGGTGACCGGACCGGGCGCCGGTCCTCGCTACAGGCCACTGGCCAGTTGGGCTTCGACCCGGTAGCGAGGCTCGTACTCCGGGCGGGGAGCGTTCATCTGCTCGCGCCAGTCATCGGTGTCCGCTTGAACCGACGCCAGCAGCAGCGACAGTCGCGCTCGAACCACATCGGTGGCCTTGAGAGCCCAGACCGCGTGGTGCTCGGCGCCGGCATCATGGGCTGCTTCGCCCTCGCTGAGGAGACCCTCAGAGACCCGCAGTTGGCGGTCATAGCCAGCGCGGAACCGATCGCTGTCGTGATCGACTGCCCCATGTTGTGCCCCATCGAGCGACCAAACGCCTCTAGTTCCGCTCTATGACTGGCCTGACGACCATCTACTTGCCGGTCTTCGAGATCGCGGCGCTACGCTGCGCCGGTCAGCGCGCCGGACAGTTTGTACCTAATGCCAACCCCTTGTGCTAGGGCTTCGGCCGCATACATGCTTAAGGCCAGCCCGAGCGGGGATGCCGCCAACGAGCGCCGACCACTAATCGTCGAGGTCGAGTGGCTTCCCGTCTGGGTTGCCGGACGGCTCTCGAGTCCCGAGTGACCTGTCCACGTGCCTCGAGGTCGACGAGGATTTGCTCCGCCGTGGCCCGTCGGACGCGATTGTCAGCGCACTGACCATCCACCACCTCGTGACGCGGGCAAGCGCGAGCTGTTCGCGCGTGCGCACGCGACTCTGGCGCCCGGCGGGATCTTCGTGAACGCCGAGCAGGTGGCGGGGCCCACCGCGCTCTTCGACGTCGCCTACCACCGCTGGCACGAGCCCGGGCGAAGGGAGCTCGGGACCACGGACATCGACTCAGCACGCGGTCGAGAGCATGCGCCACGACCGCACCGCGTCAGTCGAGCACCAGCTCGCATGGCTGCGCGAGGCCGGCTTCGCTGACGCGGACTGCCTATGGAAGGACCACCGGCTCGCCGTGCTTGCTGCGCGGCGCGCC
>JBBRYL010000198.1:0-2054 GCA_038237685.1 Solirubrobacterales bacterium
CTCACCTCGTTCCTGGGCACCACGGCGCAGTTCGCGCTCGCCCGGTCGATACCGGTCGCCAAGAACGACCTCCTGGCGCTGACGGTGCCCACGTGGGCCCCCGTGCTGGCGGTGGGGCTCGGAAACAACACGATCTGGCGGGCATCGCGGCCCAAGCCGTGCTCGGACAACGAGGCCTTCCAGCAGACGGCTCAGCAGCAGATCGGCGGTCAGACGCAGTACGCATGCGAGTACAAGACCGCTCGCATGACCTACAGCGCGACGCTGTACTCGACTCCCTGAACGACCACAGCGTCCGCTCCTGAGGGCAATCGGGCCAGGGTGGCGGGGCTAACCCGTACCGCCGGTGCCGCCGGTGCCGCCCGTCCCAGCCCCGCCGGTGCCCCCTCCGCCGGTGCCCCCGTCCGAGTTGCCGGTGCCGCCCGTGCCACCCGTTCCCGCGCCGGACCCGCCGCTCTGGTCGGCGCCGCCGGTGCCGCCACCCTGGTCGCCGGCGCTGGCGCCGGCGCCAGCGCCGCTGTCAGCGGCCGCGCCGCTGTCCCCGGCGCTCTGATCGGCGCCTGAGCCCTGGTCGGCCGCGTTCGTCGAGGTCGTCGCGGTGGTGGAGGTCGTGGTCGTCGACGTCGATGTCGGCGTGGTGTTCGTGGGAACGGTCAGCTCGGGCCTCGTGAGCGCGTCGTCATCGCCGCCGCCGCCGCCCCCGCAGCCCCCCACTGCGGCTCCGGAGGCAAGGGCCGAGACCAACGTTCCAACCAGGAGTGTGCGTCGCAGCATGGCGCTAGGGCCCCATCGCGCCCATGCGCCGCCCGCAATGGGGGCAGTCGTTGAGATCCTTTTGCGCCAGTTGGTCGCACCAGTTGCAGAACCGCAGGTGCTCGACTGCCCACGGGAGCTCGGAGGGCGAGGGGGCGAGGGGGATGAGCTTGCCCACCACCTCGAACGCCTCGCCCGTCTCGTGGTCGACGTAGATCTCGTCGGGATCGGCTTCGATGATCACCTCTCGCCCGCTGGACGGGGCGCGCATCCGGTAGCGCTGACGCGAACTCACGGCGCAGGACTCTAAATGATCGCGGCCCCGTCATAAGCTGGAAGCGCTCGTGCGAGTCCTCATCTTCCACGGATATCTGCTGCACGGGACGGGCTCCAACGTCTACAACGCCAGCCTGGCCGCGGCATTGGTGTCACTCGGTCACGAGGTGCACCTTCTCTGCCAGGAGCGCGACCCCATGTCGCTGCCATTCGTGGACGCCGCGGGAACGTGGGACGGCGGCACGCTGCGAGTGAGCGGGGGCTCCGAGAGCGCGCGCTGCACCGTGTACCGCCCAGATGTCGGGAGGCTGCTTCCGGTCTATGTGGCCGACCGCTACGAGGGCGTCGAGGCCCGCCCGTTTCCAGAGCTCGATGACGGCGAGCTTGCAGACTACGTCGAGCGAAACGTCGCGGCAGTGCGCGACGTGCTGGCTCGAGCGGCTCCCCACGTGGCGCTGGCCAACCACTTGATCATGGGGCCGGCGGTCCTGCGCCGTGCCCTGGCCGACTCCGTTGTGCCCTATGCGGTCAAGGTGCACGGCAGCGCGCTTGAGTACACGGTCAAGCCGCATCCCGAGCGCTTCCTCCCCTTCGCCCGCGAGGGGCTGGACGGGGCCCGAACCGTGCTCGTGGGGTCGCGGCACACGGCCGAGAGCCTGTGGGCCGCGATGGGCGACCCCGCCCTCCGCGCCCGGACACGACTTGGCCCGCCCGGCGTCGACGTGGCCGCATTCGCCCCGCGGGCGCCGGCCGAGGCAGGCGCGGGTCTGGATCGCCTCGTCGATCGCCTGACCCGCACGCCGCCGCGGTCCGCGCCCGCCGGGTCGGCCTTCGCGCGCGACCCGCAGGCGGCCGCGAGCGTGCTTGGCACCCTGCGGGTGGGCGAAGACCGTCTCGTCGCGTTCGTGGGCAAGCTCATCGTGGCGAAGGGAGTCGACCTCCTGCTCGCCGCGTGGCCGCTGGTGCTCGAGCGCGTCGGTGCGGCCCGCCTCGTCGTCGTCGGCTTCGGGGCCTACGAGGACGCC
>JBBRYL010000199.1:0-1897 GCA_038237685.1 Solirubrobacterales bacterium
AGTCCGCGGAGGGCCTCGCGGAATGGCTACACGCGGGCGTGCGCCGTGATCTGGGCATCGAGCCCGACCAGGGGCGGCGCTACTCGTGGGGCTATCCGGCCTGTCCCGACCAGTCAGAGCACGAGAAGGTCTTCCGCCTGCTCGACGCGCGGCAGATCGGCCTGGGGCTGTCGGGCGGCCACGCCGTCTCCCCCGAGCAGTCGACGCTGGCCATCGTGGTTGCGCATCCGCAGGCGGTGTACTTCGGCATGAAGAGCGGCTTCATTCCCAAGGACAAGGCCCCGGACGAGCTCATCGCCGGCACTGAGCGCGGCGGGACGGTCCCCAGCGACGCAGAGCAGGATGACGACGACCCGGCTCAAGCCGCCGCCGACGCGCCGGCCATGGCCGGCGGTGCGGACTGACTCGGTCCGAGGCTAGGCCTCGGCCTCCAGCCCGTCGCGCCCGCCGTGCGGGCGCGCGGGCAGGCGCACCGGGCTGCTGTGCAGGGCGCGCAGGCGCACGTCCTTCCATGACAGCCCCTCGTTGAGCAGTGCCGGCGTCCCCATCACGACGGCGGTGGCGATCTCCACGGCCTGCAGGACGATGCCATAGCCCAGCGCGTCGGCCGCGGACACGTGGTAGGCACCGGCGAGCACCGCCACGCACGCCGCCTGGAACACGCCGAGGTTGGAGGGAGTGGCCGGCAGCACCGCTGTGACGTTGACGGCGAACAGGACCGCCGCCGCCGCGCCCAGGCCCGCTACGTGGTCGAGGCCCAGCGCAACGAGCAGCACGTAGCACGCCAGCCACTGGATGGCCCATGCAGCGAGTTGGGCCACCGCCGCCAACCCGCCCAGGCGAGGGGTGCGAAACACCCGTAGCCCCAATCGCACCCGCCCCATCGCGCCACGCATGCGCCCGAGCGCCTCCTGTACCCGCTGCGAGCGCGAGGCAGGGCCGCGGCGCAGCAGGCTCGGGGCGACCAGGACGACGAACGCGAGCACCAGCGGCGCGACGCTGGCGGCAAGGAGCGCGTTCTCGTGCCCCGCGAACAGCTCGACGCTCGAGAGCATCACCGCGCCGAGGATGACCAGGGCCACGAGGTTGAGGAGGGTCTGAGACACCAGGGTGCCCACCACGATGGGCAGGTGCTCGCGAGCCCGACCGACCCGACGGGCGACCACCATCGCCCGCGTCGGCTCACCGAGGCGAGCCGGCAGCGTGGCGGACATCAGCACGCCGATGAAGGTGCCCTGCATCGCGTCACGCCTACGCACCGTCACCTCGGGAAGCGCGGCGCGCAGGATCGCGTGCCAGGCCAGCGCGCGCAAGACCATCGACGAGCACATCAGCCCCAGGCCGACGAGCACCCACACCGGGCTCGAGTAGAGCAGCGCGTGGCCGATCGAATCCAGGCCGATTCGATCGAGGGCAAGGCCGGCGAGCGCAAGCCCGACCAATGCCGCGAGAGCCATCCCGGTCTTGCGCAGGATCCCCAGCGCCGGGTGCGGAGCCCCGGCCGACCGGGGCTGGAGTCTGGGCAGCCGGCGGGCGGGCACGCGTGGGGCGCCGTCGCCGGGCAGGAAGCCGTGTCGGGCCGCGACGCGCTTCGACACGCCCTCGTGGCGAGGAGCCGCGAGCGCGTCGTCGTAGGCATCGAGGACCTCGTCGGCGATTCGCGGCCAGGCGTAGCGATCTGCGCGACGGGCAGCGGCGGCCGACATGGCGGCGCGCCGGGCGGGGTCGAGCCACAGGTCGCGCAAGGCCTCGGCCAGCTCGGCCGGGTCGCCGCGCGGGACGAGCAGACCCTCGCGCCCGTGGCACACGACCTCGCGGTAGCCAGCGATGTCAGACGCCACCACAGGCGTCCCTGCGGCGAACGCCTCGGTCAACACCATCCCAAAGCTCTCACTGC
>JBBRYL010000200.1:0-1847 GCA_038237685.1 Solirubrobacterales bacterium
AGACCCAGATGCTCTTCGGGGACGCCAAGGAGTCGGTGGCCGACGTCACCGACGAGGTCCAGGCGCTGTAGGGCGCGCCTGGCGGCAAGAGCCGACTCAGACCAGGCCGAGCGCGGTGTGTCGCGCGATCGCGGCGAAGTCCTCGTCGGCGTGCAGGACCGCTGCTCCGGTGCGAATCGCGAGGGCGGCGACGAGGCAGTCGGTCAGCGTGCGGACCGTCTCCCCGGCGCGCCGGCACGCGCGGTAGAGGTCCGCGGCGTCCTCGTAAGGGAGATTCCGCATCGCCTCGCCGGCGGCGGCTAGAGCTGGACGGTGCGCTCAGCTCAGCGACCAGACCCGTACGTAGTCGACCTGCATGTTGGTGCGAGTCGTCTCGCGTGAGCCGTATCCGGCCGGAGGGATGGCCCCGGCGAAGGACTGGCCGACCTCTGAGCTCAGGACGATGTACTCGCTGCGCAGGGAGATCGGACCGGTCCTGAACCAGACCGGAGTGCCGTCGTAATAGAAGGTGAGGTCCGTGGGGGTCCAGCGCAGCGCCCAGGTATGCCAGCTGCCATTGCGCAGGCCGGCCAGCGGGTCGCTGAGCTGCTCCGCCGACTTCGAGTCTGCGCCATAACCGTCCCAGATCAGAGCCTGGTGGATGCGGTTGGTGATGACGTTGTCGGCTGTGCAGGTTTCCGGCGCTATCGGCGGCGGCGCAGACACGCACCGTGCCCGGTGCTCGGCGATATCCATCTCAACGCCTGCCGCCGCCGGGTCGCGCACCGGGCTGCCTAACGTCGGCGACTGAAGCCAGAACGCAGACCACTGCCCGGGCGCGCCGTTGAACTTCATCCGTGCCTCGAAATAGCCGTAGGTCTGCTCAAAGCCCGCCAAACCGAGGCTCTGCGTGCCGATCATCCCTGAGTAGTGGCGGCCTTCCTCGGTGTAGGTCTTGATGGTCATCAGGCCGCCCCCCACCGAGACCGCGTCGGGCGTGAGGATGCCGTCGTGGCGTGGCCCGGTCGCACGGTAGCTCCACCGCCTCAGATCCAGGCCGGTGGTGTTGAACTCGTCTGACCACATGAGAGGGCCAAGCTTGGTCGGCGCCCCAGCTCCTGGCGACGCGGACGTTCTCCACGCCGTGCGCGCTGCCAGCGCCGCTGCGAAGAGCACCACCAAGCTTCCAAGCAAAGCCGCGGCACGCCGGCCCAGCGCGCCAATGGACGGCCGGCCCATCCACCCCGCCCGAAAGCATCGCCTCACCCCGGAAGTGTCGCACCCGCCCTTGGGTGAGACAGAGGACGGACCGTGGCGCTGGAATCAGGTCTGATGCGCGAAGCGGCGCAGGGCGTCCGCGCCGTCGGCGATGACCGGGCTGCCGTGGGCGAGGAGCAGGATCTCGGGCTCGACCTCGTCGGCGAGCCGCGCATAGCCCTCGCGCAGGCCGCGCTTGGCCTCCTCGGGGTCGTCGCCGAGGAGCTCGTCGGGCACGAAGCTGAGCTCCTGGCCGTAGCGGATGGTGCCGTCGGCGATCGCCAGCGCTCTCGCGCGTGGTGGCGGTTGGTGAGCACGACGTGGGCCACCTCGCCGTGCGCGCGCAGCGAGTCGAGCCCCTCGGGCGGGACCATCGGGTCGAGCGCCACGCCCTCCTCGACGAGCAGGTAGGAGCTCACGTCGGTGCCGAGGTTGGGATGGCGGGCGGTCCAGTGGACGATCCCTGGGGGGATCTCCTCCATCGCGCGCCGACGATACCGTGGCGCGCCCATGAGCGGGCGGATCGTCGTCGGAACCTCGAGCTGGGCCGACCCGGGCTTCGTCGAGGAGTGGTACCCGAAGGGAATGGCTGCCCGCGACCGCCTGGCCTG
>JBBRYL010000201.1:0-1796 GCA_038237685.1 Solirubrobacterales bacterium
CGATCGGCGACACGCCCCCAGGTTCCAATCAAGGAGGAGCTCCATGATCACCCCTGTAGCTACACGACGGCGGCTGGCGGCGGTCGCCCTGATCATCGGCCTGGTCGCCGCGCTCGTCGGCCCTGATGTTGCGGCCGCGGCTGCCAGCGATGTCGGCCGAAACGTCGGGCGTGAGATCAAGACCTGGGCAACCGCCCTCCTGCTGGGCGTCGCTGCGCTGGTGGCGATCCCGATCCTCGCCAAACGCGATGTCAGCGGAGGCATGAGCCTCGTGCTGCTGGTCGTTCTCGTCGGCGGCTTCGTCTATGCGCCCGGGTCGGTGAAGTCGGTGATTGGTGGCCTCTGGCGCGCGATCGCGGGATGAGCGAAGACGGCCAGATACCGATTCGCAGTTACCGGCTCTGCTTCGCGCTGCAGCGGCGGATCCACCACATAGACCGGTGGCGGATCCCGGTGCCCTACGGACTGCCGCTGGTTGGCATTGCCTACGCGGCCGGCACGCTGGTCGCGATCCTCATGCTCGCGCGGCTCCCATTGCTCGGGCCGGTGATCGGTGTCGTGCACCCCGCGCTGCGGCTGGTGGTAGCTCCCTGCCTGGCAGCTGCGCTGTTGACGAGGATCGAGGTCGACGGGCGGCGAGCCCATGCCCACCTCGCAGCGGTCGCGAGAAGCCGGGCGGCTCCGCAGTGGGTGGCCGGTTTTCGGCGGATCGCGGGTCCCGGTGCTTCCTATCTAGACGACATCGAGTTCGCACCCGACATGCAGGGCGCCCGGCTGCGGGCGGCGGTGATCGAGGGCCCTTGCGAGCTGACGGTCCGCTACCCCGCCAGGATGAAGGTGCGCGGCGCCCGCCTGAAGCTCACCCAGACAGGAGACTCGGCGCTCTGGCAGGCGAGGACGATCCGGGTCGCCAAGCGGGGACGGGTCGTCGTGCGGTGAGACAGCCGGTGAGTTTCTGTAACGGCAACCTCGTCTTCGGTCGTGACCTCTCCGATGCCTGGGCGGTCTATCGGTTAGACACCGAGCCCTACGCCGGGATGCCGACCAACGCCAAGCGCGACGTGCTCGGACGGCTCGCGGGACTGGCCTACGCGCTCGAGGCCGACTTCCAGATCCTGCGCGTGACCCGCCAATGGTCCTATCCCGACTACGCACGCGGGGTGCTCTCACAGGCCGATGGCCGCACCGCCGACGAACCGCTGCTGCGCGACCACCTCGACGCGCACCGGGTGCTGGTCGACGACTCTGCGTCACGGCCTGAGACCTATCTGGCCGTTTCCCTGGAGCAGCCAAGCGAGACGACGGGGGCAGGGGAGGGGCTGGCGGGTGCCCTGGCCGACCTCGCCCGCTCGGCCCGCGCCATCCTCGGGCTTTCGGACGCCCGTTCGCTCACGGTGCGTGGGCTTGAGAAGCTGCAGGAGCGGGAGCGCGTGGTGCTCGGCCGGATCAGCGACTACCTCGTCGCCGACCGAGCAGCCAGCCACGAACTGCGCTGGCTGATGGCCCGGGCGCCGCTGCGGTCTGTGACAGACCCGCCCGTGGGCGAGCGGTATGAACCCCAAGCACTCGTCGTCGAGTCAGAGAAGGGCGATCCACGGATCCGGCCGCTCGAGCACGACGTCCTGCGGCTCTGCGACCAGCCGATCGAGTGCATGGCGCGCACGTTGCGTGTCAGCTGCGAGGAGGGCGAGTCACACCAGGCCTTCCTGGTCGCCGGCGCGCTGGCGGAGGAAACCCCGTTTCCCGGCCGCGGCGCCGAGTTGATGTTCGCGCCGTTAGAGGCCGTGGGCTTCCCA
>JBBRYL010000202.1:0-1759 GCA_038237685.1 Solirubrobacterales bacterium
ACATCGGGGGCGGGTCGCGGTCTCCCACCTCGACCTCTACCGGCTCGGGGATGGCGCCGACGAGGATCCCGCGCTCCTGGCCGACTACCTGACCGCCGACGCGGTGGCGTTCGTCGAGTGGCCCGAGCGGGCACCCTGGGCACTGGACGAACCGTCCCTCACGGTCTCGCTCGAGCACCTCGGCGGCGATCGTCGGCGGATTTCAGTAGCCGAGCGCGAGGTGACGGAGCGCGAGTGACGGAGCGCGAGGTAACGGAGCGCGAGTGAGAGAGCGCAGCGAGCGACCGAGGCGGAGGAGCGAGGCGGAGCGAGCGAGGGGGAGGAGCGAGGCGGTGATCCTGGCCTTCGACACGGCCACGCCAGCCACGGTGGCGGCCGTGCGCAGCGCGGACGGCGCCTGCTTCGAGGCCCGCCACGACCCGTTGCCGGGCGAGCGGCCCGGCCACGCCGCCCGACTGCTCGGGCTGGTGTGCGGGGCGTTGGCCGACGCGGGCCTGTCGCTGGGCGATGTGGAGCGGATCGGCGTCGGGGCGGGCCCCGGGTCGTTCACCGGCCTGCGCATCGGCGTGGCCACGGCCCGTGGCCTGGCGCAGGCGCTCGCCGTTCCCCTCGTGGCGGTCAGCACCCTGCGCGCCCTGGCCGACGGCGCCGCCGCTGAAAACGCGCCCGCCCGCCCGGTCCTCGCCGTGGTCGACGCACGGCGCGGCGAGGGGTTCGCGGCCGCGTACGCCGGCACCCACGTGCTGCTGGCCCCGGCCGCCCTGACGCCCGCCGCGCTGGCGCTCGCCGTCGCCGGGCTGCCCGCGCCCCCGCTGGCGGTGGGGGACGGCGCGGTACGATTTCGAGCAGATCTTCAGGCGGCCGGGGCCGCGATCCCGGCGGACGAGTCGCCGCTGCACCACATCGCCGGGCGGCACCTCGGCGACCTGGCCGCCGCGGGCGACGCCGCCGGGCTCGACGCCGTGCTCCCGTTCTACCTGCGCCCCCCCGACGCCCAACGCCGACGATTGCAGCGTTCGTGACCTACACCCCCTACGACATCCGGCGGCTCTCCTACTCCGATCTGCCCCAGGTCATCGCCATCGAGCGGCGGTCGTTCCCGACGCCGTGGTCGCTTGCCATGTTCGTGCTCGAGCTCTCCAAGCCGTCGGGCATCTGCCTGGCCGCGGTCCGCGACGAGGCGCTGATCGGCTACCTCGTGTGCTCGCGCTATGACCGGGTGTGGCACATCATGAACGTCGCCGTCGACCCCTCCAAGCGCCGTCAGCGAATCGCCACCGAGCTGATCACCCGCCTGCTCGACCGCGTGGGCGACACTGCCGCCCAGTACACCCTCGAGGTGCGCTGCTCCAATCGTGAGGCGATCGCACTCTACGAGCGCTTCGGGTTTCGCTCCGCCGGCCTGCGCCGGCGCTACTACCACGACAACGGTGAGGACGCCCTGATCATGTGGCGCACGCCGGCCACCCTGAACGGGTCGCTCGACGACGTTCCCGGCGCTGCCCGCGTCGACGCCTGAGTGCCCGCGCTGATCCTCGCGCTCGAGACCAGCTGCGACGACACGTGCGCGGCCGTGGTCGATGCCGCGGGCACCATCCGCTCCAACGTGATCTCCTCGCAGGGAGTCCACGACGAGTACGGAGGAGTGGTGCCCGAGCTGGCCTCGCGCCATCACGTCGAGCTGGTGAACCCCGTGGTCGACGACGCGCTCGCCCGCGCCGCGGTGGGATGGGATGAGGTCGATCGCGTCGCGGTGACC
>JBBRYL010000203.1:0-1637 GCA_038237685.1 Solirubrobacterales bacterium
CGCGCCGTGCGGCCCCGGCCCCGGCACTCCCGGCAGGGCTCGCGCGCCACCCGGCCGTCGCCGTTGCAGGCGTCGCAGACGACCGCTCGCACCATCTGCCCGAACGCCGTGCGCGCCACGGAGCGCAGCTGTCCGGTGCCCTCGCAGCGCGTGCAGGCCTCGATCGGCGTGCCCGGCTCGGCGGCGTTGCCGTGGCAGCGCGCGCAGGCCTCGACGGCGTCAAAGCCAACGTTCACGCTGGCGCCGGTGGCCACCTGGCCGAGATCGATCTCGGCGGTCACGGCGGCGTCATCGCCCTGCATCGCGCCGCCGCGGCGCCCGAACACGTCGCCGCCGCCGAAGAAGGCTCCGAAGATGTCCGCGAATGACCCCAGGCCCTCGGAGTTGGGTGCGTGGCCGCCCGAGCGCAGGCCCTCGTGGCCGTAGCGGTCGTAGATCTGCCGGCGCTCGGGGTCCGACAGCGCCTCGTAGGCCTCGGCCGCCTCCTTGAACTTCTCCTCCGCCTGAGGGTCGTGGTCGTTGACGTCGGGGTGCAGCTCGCGGGCCAACCGGCGGAACGCCTTCTTGATGTCGCCCTCGCTGGCGCCGCGGGGAACTCCGAGCAGCTCGTAGTAGTCCTGGGGCAAAGCCTGACTCCCGCCCTATGACTCGTCGTAGACGTCTTCGACGAAACGAGAGAGGGCCAGCGCCGCCTCGCGCACCGCCGTGATCGCCGTGGCGTAGTCCATGCGCACGGGGCCGATCACCGAGACGGCGCCCAGGTGGCGCCGGGAAAGGCCGTACCCCGCCGCCACGACGGCGAGCGACTGCACTCCCGGCGTCGCGTTCTCCTCTCCGATGCGCACGTAGACGTCGCGACCGCGCGGCGTGCCCTCCAGCGCGTCCTGCACCACGTTGAGCAGCGTGACCCGGCGCTCGAGCACCTCCACCAACGCGTTGAGCTGGGAGACGTCCTGGAAGCGGTGCTCGCTCAGCAGCCGCGCCGTCCCGTCCACGTAGAGGGTCTCCTCGGCCGTCGCCGCCAGCTCGGTGAACGCGGGCGAGAGCTCATGCAGGAAGGCGCGCTCGGTCGGCGAGAGCTCGGGCTCGGTCAGCCGCGGGCCGAGCATGCGCGCACCCAGCCCCATGCCCACCAGCTGCTCGTTGAGGTAGCTCGCCGCCCAGTCCGCCAGTCCCGGGTCGACGGGCGAGCCGAAGGTGAACAGGCGCTTGGAGACGCCGCCCGTCGAGGTGATGACCACCACCATGAGCACCTGGGGCTGGAGGAGGAGCACCTCTACGCGGCGGATGGTCGACGTCTCGATCGGCGGCGCGGACACCAGCGCCAGCAGGTCGGTCACCTGGGAGAGCGTCTCGGTCGTGGCCCGCATCGCGTCGTCGACCTCGCGGCGCACCAGCGAGGCGCCGAAGGGCGTCGTGGTTCGGCGCGACGCCGGCTCGGAGAGCAGCCCGTCAACGAAGTACCGGTAGCCGGCATCGGTCGGCACCCGGCCCGCCGAGGTGTGCGGGTGGGCCAACAGGCCGTGCTCCTCGAGCACGGCGAGCTCGTGCCGGATCGTCGAGGGGCCCCAGGTGACCTCGCCGTCGGCGGCCAGCCACTTGGACCCCACCGGCTGGCCGACCTCGAGGTGGCCGTC
>JBBRYL010000204.1:0-1587 GCA_038237685.1 Solirubrobacterales bacterium
CTGCTGCGCGCCTGGCAGTTCTAACCGCCCACTAGCGTCTCGGCGATGGGCATCTGGGTGCGATGGGCCGGCCTCGGCCTCGGCTCGGTTGGCCTCGGGACGGCGCTTGGGGCCGTAGGCCTGCCCTCGTCCTATCTCTTCGGCGCGCTGATCGCCGGCTTGGCGATGGCCCTGCTCGCGCCCGGCGGACTCGAGGTACCTGGAAAGGCCTTCACGAGTGCGCAGGCGATCACGGGCGTCGTGCTCGGCGCCTACCTCGACTCGAACTCGCTCGAAGCGGTGGCGGGCGCGTGGCTGCCCGTCACGCTCGTGAGCGCCGGCACCCTCGGGCTCAGCCTGATCGCCGGCCGCGTCCTGGCGCGCACCACCGAGTGCGACGACAACACCGCCGAGCTTGGCCTCGTGGCCGGCGGCGCGAGCGGCATCGTGGTCATGGCCGACGAGCTCGGCGCCGACGCCCGGCTCGTGGCCTTCATGCAGTACGCGCGAGTGCTGGTGGTCGTGCTGCTCACGCCGATCGTGGCCGGCGTGTTCTTCCCCGGCCACGAGACCGGTTCGGTGGCCAGCCAGGACACGCCGCTCGTCGGCCCGTGCGACTGGTGGGCGATCACGATCGTGGTCGCCGCGGTGGGGGCCTTGGCCGGGCGGGCGGTGCGGCTGCCAAACGCCGCGCTGATGGGACCGCTGCTGGTGTCGGGCGCGATCACGCTGATCGCGCCGCAGGGCACTTTCGACGTGCCCGCGCTGCTGCGCGAAACCGCGTTCATGGTGATCGGCGCGCAGGTTGGTCTGCGTTTCACCACCGACACGATCCGCCAGGTCGGACGCCTGCTCGTGCCGGTGCTCCTGGCCATCCTCGGCATGATCGTCGGTTGCTTCGGCCTGGCTGTGGTGCTGCATGCCACCACGTCGGTGTCGCTGGCCGACGCCTATCTGGCGACCACCCCGGGCGGGCTCTACGCCGTGGTGGCGGTGGCGTTCGGCGCCAACGCCGACACCACGTTCATCGTGGCCGTCCAGGGCCTGCGGCTGCTGGTGATGGTGCTGCTGGCGCCGGTGGCGGTGCGCTGGCTTGCCGGACGCCGCGGGCGCCGGGCCTAGTCCGGCTGTCGAGCGGCCGAGGAGCGATTTCCGGCGGCGGCGCGGGTACGTGGCCTACCGGCCCTGCAGCGCCGCCGTCACGAACGGCTCGAGCACGCGCGTGGAGGCGACGGCCGTCTGCTCGGGTGTGCCCGACGGCGATGCCGCGTAGCTCACCGCGAGGCGCACGACGCAGTCGGCCAGCAGCCTCGCGTCGGCGTCGGCAACCCCGGGCCAGCCTGCGACGAGGAACGTGCTGAGCCGGTCGGTGACATGCACGAACAGTGGCTCGCCCTGGATGGTGAGCAGCGGCAGCAGCTCGTCCGCGCCCTCGGCCCCAGAGGTGATGGTCCGCACGAACGGATCCTCTGCCGCCGCGCGCAGGAACACCTCGAGCGCAGCCGTCAGGGCCGTCGCCGGATCGTCGAGATGGCTGGCCAAGGCCTGCTCGACCGCCACCAGGAAGCGATCGGCCTCGCGCAGCACGAACGCCTGCGCGAACTCTCC